>JANMZO010000451.1:0-51123 GCA_031383405.1 Acidimicrobiia bacterium
CCGAGTGATTCGATCTCCCTGAGCTTGGCGACACAGTCGGCTGCGGAGCCGACGACGGCATAACGGTCGACGAAATCCGCGTTTAGGACCTGAGCCTGGTTGGAGTCGACGCGGGTGTGGTGCTTCATGTCGTATCGGGAGTGGAGCGTCTCCAGCGCGGCCCGGCTTTCGTCGGTTTGTGGTCCGGTTGCCCGACCGTGCATCACCGAGAAGCGGGCAAAGGTCGCAAGACCTCCCGCCACGAGCGAACGCGCCACGGCCCGGTCAGGGTGCGAAACTATGTTCGCGTAGCAACCGAAGCGCACACCATCGGGATCGAGACCCGCGGCGACCCGAGCAGCCCGACCGACCTCGATCCCCCAGCGGAGCCGCTCCGGATCGGCACCGACAGCGAGCACGACACGCTCGGCGTGAACCGCCGCGGAGGCGATTACCCTGGGCCCGGTCGCGGCCACTTCGACCTGCACCTTTGTCATGTTCCCGAGCCAGACGAGGCGGCTGGCCCGCGGGGTGTCGGCCAGGTGAAGGTCGTCCACCGGAGGTGCGAGCCGTTCATGGAAATCGAGATCTTCGAAGGCGATGGGTTCACCACGCAGGTACGTCTGCACGGCGATCAGGTACCGCTCCATGGCTTCGACGGAAACCGGTCCGCGTCCGAGGTGCGCAAGCGAGGAGTCGCCACGCCCGATGCCGAGTACGGCGCGTCCGTTGGAGATACTCTGCAGCGACGCAATGGCGGCCGCCGTGACCGCCGGGTGGCGTGTGACCGGATTCGTGACCCCCGTTCCGAGCCCGATGCGCTGCGTTACCGAAGCTGCAGCCGCGAGAGCGATGTAACAGTCACCGGCGAGATTCTGTGAGTCGGTGACAACGAGTCCCGACAGGCCGTCTCGTTCACACGCTTCCGCCGAACGGATGATGTGATTGGGCGAAGAGCTGGCGATGGTCCATAGTTCCATCGCGCTGACAGTATCGCTTTCGCCCGGTGAGGTGCCGATCTCCCTGGAGGTCAGATGTGGAACGTCTCTGAATTGCCATCAATCGCCAGTGCCTGGCCGCTGATCATCGCCGCCGCCGGCGATGCGAGAAAGATACAGAGAGCGGCGACTTCCGATGGTTCGACGAAACGATGGATGGATTGACCCTGAAGGTACTCGGTTCTCACGGTCTCGACATCGACGTCCCTCAGAGCGGCATCGGCCTCGATCACATGGTCGATTCTCTTTCCGCGCACCGACCCGGGACAGATGCAATTGCAGGTCACGCCATATGGCCCGAGTTCGACAGCAAGGGACTTGGTCAACCCGATGACCGCCCATTTCGTGGCGGCATACGGGGTCCGCAGACCAACGCCGAACAAACCGGCCGTCGAGGAGATGTTGATGATACGCCCGGACCTCTGCCGTTTCATTACGGGGACAACCTGACGGCAGCAGATGAACTGCGCGTCAAGCCCGATCGAGAGACAGGAGCGCCACTCTTCGATTGAGATGTCTTCGACGAACGCCGTCGGCCCCTTCACCCCCGCGTTGTTGACCAGAACGTCGACGCCACCGAGTTCGGCCGTCGCGACGGCGAGCCAGTCGTCGAGGGCAACCGAATCGGCCAGATCCACGTGCGAGGAGCGCGCTTCGGGAAGGTTTGATCGGCATTCGTCGAGAGCGGCCGTGTCGACGTCACACAGATGGACTTCCGCGCCATTTCGTACAAACGCTTCAGCGATCGACCGCCCAATTCCCGAAGCGGCGGCCGTGATCAGAACCCGTTGAGGTTGCGGGAGCCGATCGGACAACCCGTCGATGGGAGTGGAAGCGACCTCAGCAGGCATAGCTGAACCGTAGGCCAAACTGGCAGGTCGTCACGGTTCATAGGGCCGGTTCGTCCAGGATCGACCGGGTCGGTTGCTGCGGTACCATCCACCTGCTGCGAGCGTGCCGCCGTCGACCGGGATCGATACCCCGGTGACAAAGCCGGCGTGATCCGAGGCGAGGAATGCTGCGAGCATGCCGAAATCGGTGGCGGAGCCGAGGCGCCCGACCGGAACCCATTGCGGAACCTTCGCCCGGTCATCGTCGGTGAGCCACCGGTCGTAGGGAAGCTGCGGCGTCTGGGTGACGTCGGGGGCCAGGTCGATACACCGGATGCCGTGCGGGGCGAGCCCGACGGCCAACGACTTCATGAAATGCGCCGCGCCGGCTTTGAACGCACCGTAAACAGGCTGGCCGGGCACGGACCGGAAGGCCTCAACCGTCGAAAGCGTCATGAGAACCCCATGCCCTCGATGAATCATCGAAGGGACCACAGCGCGCGACATGCGCATCACGTGCAGCAGGTTCATGTCGTACAGATCCTGCCACTGCTCCTCCGTCGACGTGGCGAAGTCGAACCCGGGGAAAAGATAGTCGCCGACGTTGTTGACGAGGATGTCAACGTCGCCGAACGTCGATTCCACCTCATCGATGATTCGCATCACGTCGTCAGGTCGCCTCACGTCGGCGACGATCGCCAGAGCGAGACCTCCCTCGGCGACGATGTCGGAAACGGCGGTGTTGGCTCGGATGGGGTCGATGTCGACGACGGCAACCTTGGCTCCCTGGCTCGCGAACGCGCGTGAGATTCCACCACCGATTCCATCACCGCCTCCGGTGACCACTGCGACCTGATCGATGAGGAAACGCCGGTTCGATATGTTCAACGTGTTCATGCGCGAGACGCTATGCCCACACACCATTAACGGCCAACCTGCTCCTGGGGCCCACCGTTCAGAGTCTGCCCGAAAGGACCTTGTCGCGACTGCGTCTGATCGCCAAGATCACATCATGCCTCCCGCTGCACGAGTCGGTGATCCCACCGGACACGGCCCTCCCCTCCTTGGGGCGGGCTGTCCGACTGTGCTGATCGCGAACATGCCCGCATGGCGGGCGATCGGCAACCCCGGGGCGATGGCTGCGGTCAACTCGCAGAAGACGACGTGGGACGTCACGATCAAGGCGGCCGAAGCAGCTACCCTGGCGGCCGCCGGTACTCCGGGTCTGCCCGCAGCCAAGGCGGCCGAGGAGGCCACCAAGGCGGCTGCTGCTGCCGCGATGTCGGCCGCCATGATGGGGGCCATGGCTGCAGGTGGAGGACCCGGAGGCCCGCCCGACCTGCATACGTGTCCGGTCCCGCTTCCGATTCCTCCGCACGGGCCCGGGATGGTGCCTCAGGGTTCCACGACGGTGAAGATCGGTGGCCTGCCGGCCGCCCGGCAGGGAGATCAACTGATCGAAGCGTTGGGTCCGCCAAATTCGATCGCCATGGGGTGCCCCACGGTTGTCATCGGTGGCTGAGCCAAACCCGCAGCACGTTCCGGGCGTCTGACCGTGCTGCCGTTTTGGGTGTGGACCCGGGTCGGGCGGATACGCTCACGGGCATGTCTTCAGTATCTAACGCTTCTTCCGAAACGCGGGCCGACCTTCGTTACGGGTCGATCGCCCGGCTCGTGAGGGAAGCGGGGCGCGAGCATGCGAACATCGAAGCGTTGGTCGATCCCGAAAGCGGTAGGCGGTGGACGTTCCGTGAGTTGGCGGCCGACGTGACCGAAGCAGCCGCAGCGTTCATGGCAGCGGGTGTGGTGACCGGTGATCGGGTCGCCATTTGGGCGCCGAACATTACGGAGTGGGTGATCTCCGGACTCGGCGCGCTCTCGGCCGGGGGGGTGATCGTCCCTTTGAACACCCGGTTCAAAGGACCGGAAGCGGCGTACGTTCTCGAAAAGAGTGAAGCCCGCATCCTCCTCTGTGTGAACGGCTTCCTCGGAAACGATTATGTCGAACTGCTGCACAGTTCCGGTATCGCGCTGCCTGACCTCGAGAAGATCGTTGTGCTGCGCGGTGAAGCGCCGGGCCAAGCGGTCAGCTGGACTGACTTCCTCGCGGGTGGGGCCGGAGTGAGTCGTGATCAGGTCGACGAGCGCATGGCATCGCTTACCTCCGACGACCTGTCCGACATCATTTTCACGTCCGGTACGACCGGATCGCCCAAGGGGGCCATGACAACCCACGGCCAGACCATGCGGGTGTTCCAGAGTTGGGGTGACACGATCGGGCTTCGGACCGGTGACCGCTACCTCATCGTGAACCCCTTCTTCCACACGTTCGGCTACAAGGCCGGGATCATCGCGTCGCTGCTGCAGGGGGCGACGATCGTGCCGCAGGCCGTCTTCGATGTCGGACAGGTGCTTGAGCGGGTCAGTTCGGAGCGGATCTCGATGTTGCCCGGGCCACCCACCCTGTTCCAGTCGATCCTGGAGGCCCCGGGCCGTGACAGCTACGACCTCTCGTCGCTGCGACTTGCTGTCACAGGGGCGGCCGCCGTTCCGGTTGAGATGATTCGCCGTATGCGGGAAGAACTCACGTTCAAGACCATTCTGACCGGCTATGGGCTCACAGAATCGACCGGCACGGTCAGCATGTGTCGTCACGACGACGACCCGGAGACGATCTCACAGACATCAGGTCGAGCCATCGACGATGTCGAGGTGAAGCTCGTTGACAGCGATGGGGTCGAGGTACCGGTCGGTTCGCCGGGCGAGATCTGGTGCCGCGGCTACAACGTCATGCGCGGCTATTTCAACGAACCCGAGCGCACCGCCGAGACGATCACACCGGACGGCTGGTTGAAGACCGGTGATATCGGCATCATGGACCAGCGCGGTTACCTCCGCATCACCGATCGCATCAAAGACATGTTCATCGTGGGCGGATTCAACGCATACCCTGCGGAGATCGAAGGGGTTCTGCTCCAGTATCCGGGCGTGGCTCAAGCGGCGGTTATCGGGATCCCCGACGAGCGCCAGGGAGAGGTTGGGTGCGCGTTCCTTGTGCCGCGCGGCGGGGCGACGCTGGCGCAGGATGAGGTGATTGCATGGTGCCGCGAGAAGATGGCGAACTACAAAGTGCCGAGGCGGGTGATCGTGGTAGACGCGCTGCCGCTCAACGCTTCGGGCAAGGTGGTGAAGTTCGAGCTGAGGGACCGGGTTGCAGACTCATAAGTGCGCGTAGGGTGTTCGACAGGCGGCTCGCGGCTACCCGGGCGTCGTCAGCTCCGGTAGCGCCAGGATGCGTGCGCTCGACGGGCAGCTATTTCGTCGGCCCGAGCCTCAACGCTGACGAGGGGTGTGTCAGCCGGGAGGTTCGCGCGAACGTCTGAGTGGCGCACGACCTTTGTCGAGACGGTGGGGTTGTCCGTTCCCCAAAACCACCGGTAGCTGAGCATTCCTTCCGATCGACCTTCGGTGTCGATCCAGTTCGGTGTTCCGGGATCCCGGTGGGCCAGAACAACGTGCACGGTGCCCCCCGAGGTTCGGGTGACCTGGCGGTGATTCAGGCTTGTGATGTGATGTGCGAAGTCGCCGGCCCGGAACCATCCGAGCAGGTATGTCTGAAGACTCCAGTACGCCGCATCGGGAACAGTGGTGTGGACGATGAGTGCATCATCGGGGCCGAGGTTCCAGAAGCAGAACGAGTAGCGGGCTGCGTCGAGACCTTTCGCCACTTTGATCGGTTCGGAAAACGTGTTGTCATGTCCAGCGGCCCGGTAATCGAGGAGGTAACGATTCCAATGCGACATGGATAGTTCGACTCCGGAAGCCGCTTCAGTGAACCGCGTGACAAGATCGACGGGTTCGACCGGCGCTACCCCGTCGGAGTCGAGGCACTCGATCGCGAACGTGGCCGGTTCATCGGCCGACCATTCGAAGTAGTACTCCCGAAGCGAG
This sequence comes from Acidimicrobiia bacterium, assembly GCA_031383405.1. Taxonomy (GTDB): domain Bacteria; phylum Actinomycetota; class Acidimicrobiia; order Acidimicrobiales; family JANYDT01; genus JANMZO01. Next base: position 5,759 of record JANMZO010000451.1, read on the forward strand.
ACCATGATGGCGTCGTCGGGAATCGGAATGAAGCCGTCAGACGCATCGCCCTGGCCCAGGAGAATCCTGATGTCACTTCCTGCGTTGATTCCCAGAGAAGACGCGGTGATCTCCGTGAGGGTGCCCCATTTGGGCTGGTGCATGAAGCCGGCGCGCAGCGCCAGGACGAATTGCTCGCAGCTGTTCATGCGGCCGGTGATCCGGTACCGCTTGGTCGGATCGATACGCGCGTGGCGGTAGACGTTGTCGACGTTCGGGCCACCCCATTGCAGCACGAGGTCGTTCTGTCGCATGAACGATGGCGCGCCGGGGTCCCCGTATCCGGTCGACCACCCGAGCCAGCACAGGAGTTGTCGCGCTAGGTGGTCGAAGCCTTCGGCCCGGTCCCGGTCCGACTGGGGGAACGGAGATTCGAGCAGAGCTTCACCGGCTCGCTCCAAACGACGGCACAGGTCACGCCACGCTTCCAACTCCGGGACGCTCATTGCGTACTCCTTTGGCCGTGGGCCGGCTGGCCAGTGATCCTGCGCGCAACAGCCTGCGATGCCGAACGCCCCCACGAGTCGCTACCGATGCGGGTTGTTGATGGAATCTGGATCACAATCTCTCCAGCCTACGCAAGGAGTTCGTTCATGACCTGGGTGCCGCCGGAGCGACCGGATTGGGTGAAAGCGATCAACGCCGGATTGATCCATCCAATGACCGAGACGGCACAGCGTGCCTTCAGCGTGTCGGGTCTTATGGCGGAAGCGGCGGCGACCCAGGGTAGGGCGGGTTGTTCTCCGAGTTCGTTCGGCGACGACTCGTTTCTCGAACCGTTGGGCGTGGCGGTGCGGGCGCTTGAGGAGGAGGCAGAGCTGACGATCCTCGGACGGTGGATGACGCGCCGCTTCCTCCTTCGCCTGCTGCAGGTGCGCCTGCAGTTGGTCGACTACGTGAACGAGGACCCCGGTGTGCTCGACGAGCAGATCGTCGAGCCGCTGTTCGTCGTGGGTGCTCCACGCACCGGCACCACGATCTTGCACAACCTCCTTGCGCAGGACCCAAGGCACCGGGCGCCGGAAGGGTGGGAGTTGCTTCGACCGGTTCCGCCGCCGACCGAGGAGGGCTTCGCGGCCGACGCGCGCATCGCGTTGGCCGACGAGGAACTGCAACTTCCGCAGGCGGTGTCGAGCGGTCTGCTGCGGATCCACGAATACAGCGGACGCATGTACAAGGAGTGCCTGTCGTCCATGTCGATCGCGTTCCGCTCCGAGGAGTTCATCAGCCGCTACCACACGCCCAGCTACGTGACCTGGTTGCAGGGCTGTGACATGAAGCCCGCTTACGAAACCCACCGGCTCGTGCTCCAGGTGTTGCAGCGAAGGATGCCGACGACCCGTTGGGTGCTGAAGTCCCCGGTTCATCTGCACTCGCTACCGGATCTCCTCGACGTGTTCCCCGACGCCCATGTGGTGGTCACCCACCGCGATCCGCTCACGATCCTGTCATCGGTGACGAGTCTGATCGCCACCCTCCGCTGGGCCTTCAGCGATCGGGTCGACGTCGGGGAGTTGGCCCGGTATCACGCCGATCTCTACCACGGCGATCTTGATCGTCTCGTTGATACTGCGCTCCCCCTCGACCGGGTGCACCACATCCACTACACGGACTTGCTTGCCGATCCGCTCGCAACGGTGTCGGCTCTGTATGACCGCTTCGGGTGGGATCTGACCGGTGGCGCCGAATCACGTATGACGACGTACAACGCTGACCACCCGCAGAACCGTCACGGTGTACACACCTACAACTTCGATGGTCTCGGTCTCGACGCCGCCCGGGAGCGGGCCCGCTTCGCCCGCTACATCAACCACTTCAACGTGGCCCCCACCCGGTTTATGTCCACACTTTGACACGTATGCCGTGAAAAGTGTGGACATGAACGAGATTCGGCTGCCGATCTGACGGGGCGTCAGATCGGCGCATAGTGTGTCGGGCATGGGAATTTGCGAAGGTCGCGTCGTCATTGTCACCGGAGCGGGTCGGGGGATCGGCCGCGAACATGCGCTCGCGTTCGCGCGGGAGGGGGCCCACGTCGTTGTCAACGACTTCGGCCGTGCCCTTGACGGGTCGGGGGCCGATGAAGGACCGGCGTTCGACGTCGTGCGCGAGATCGAAGCGATGGGCGGTGCCGCGGTCGCCAACACCGACGACGTCGCGGACTGGGAAGCAAGCGCCCGGATCATCGCCCGGGCGGTCGACGCGTTCGGCCGCCTGGATGTACTGGTGAACAACGCCGGGTTCGTGCGAGACCGCATGATCGTGTCGTCGACCGAGGAAGAGTTCGACGCCGTCACACGGGTACACCTCAAAGGTCATTTCGCGATGATGAAGCATGCGGGTTCGTACTGGCGGGATCAGTCGAAGGCCGGGAAGCAGCCCGACGCTCGCGTCATCAATACGAGCTCCGGAGCCGGTTTGTTCGGCTCGGTGGGGCAGGGCACGTACTCGGCCGCGAAAGCCGGCATCGCTTCGCTCACCCTCGTGGCCGCAGCGGAGATGAAGCGTTACGGCGTGAACGTCAACGCCATCGCCCCGTCGGCCCGTACCCGTATGACCGAGGGTCCGTTCGCGGAGATGATGAAGGTGCCCGAAGATGGCAGCTTCGACTCGATGAACCCGGCCAACGTGTCGCCGCTTGTCGCCTGGCTCGGTTCGGCCGAGTCAGCGAATGTCACCGGCGTGATGTTTGAGATTGAAGGTGGCAAGATCTCGATCTCCGACGGGTGGCGTCACGGCGAACCGATCGATCGCGGGTCGCGCTGGCCGGCGTCGGAGGTCGGGGCTGCGGTGTCGAAGCTCCTAACCGCGTCCGTTTCTCCCACAGCGGTCTACGGCGCGTAAGCGTCCCAACGAAACTGGAGAACCTCATGCTGATCACTGAAGGACGCATCGGCTTTACGCTGCAACTGCCTGTACAGGCCCAAAGCACGCTGTTCGTCGCTGAATGGGAGAAGACCGCCGGACCCGATGAGATCATCGCGGTGGCCGAAGCCGCAGACACGGGAGGGTTCTTCGCGGTTGCGGCGTGCGAACACGTGGCCGTTCCGCCGCACCGGGCGGTATCGATGGGTACCTTCTGGGCCGACCCGATCTCTACGCTGTCGCTGGTTGCCGGGCGCACCAAGAACGTCAAGCTCATGACGTATGTGTACTTACTTGCCCTGCGTCATCCGCTTATGGCGGCGAAGGCGCTTTCTACGCTGGACTTTATGTCGAATGGTCGGCTCATCGCCGGCGTGGGAGCCGGTCATGTCGACGAGGAGTTTGAAGCACTCGGGGTCGACTTCGTGCATCGGGGCACCCGTCTCTCGCAATCGATCGAAGCATTGAAGGCTTGTTTCGCGAGCGAACATCCTGTCCTCGACGCTCCTTTCACGTCACCCGAGTTGGGTCTCAGTCCACGCCCGGTGCAGTCGCCGCGCCCGCCGATTCTGGTGGCCGGGTCCACTGAAGTGGCAATGCGGCGAGCTGCCAGGCACGCTGATGGCTGGCTGCCGCAGAGCCCGGCGTCGAAAGAGATGATCGAGTTCGTCACGACTGAGCGGTCCAGGTACGCACCAGACGATCCCCTCACCATCGGCCACATCGGCGGCATGTGCTACATCGGAACTCCGACCCACGAGGTGAGCCCGTATGCCATGACCGGCTCAGGCGAGTCGATAGCTGAGCGCCTCCACGCCTCAATACCCGGCGGTGCCCACCTGGTTCAGATCATGTTCTCGGCGCGGTCGGCCTCGGAGTTCTGTGACCAGGTCTCGGCGTTCGGAGCTGAGGTCATCCCGGCATTTGGATGAGGCGGGCGAACTGACGCCTGAGGTGTCAATGGCTCCGATTTCACATTTCAACACGAGCGGCTGTCCTTTGGCCATCGGAGCTACAGTCTCAATGGGCGGCTCAAGTGGTTGGAGAGTTCACCCACGAGCTCAACGTGTATGTGCCGTTCGACGAAATGCCATGTCGACCCACCGGTTTCCTCAGCTCCCACGTTTGACATCTTGTCCTCGTAGCGGCCGGCAACAATCGGTTGTAGCGGGAGTGTCGGCGTCTGCTGAAAGACGGTGAAGTTCGAGAAAACATCGGCGCCCGTCCGGTCGTCGGTGAAGTAGATCTCAACGTTGGTGGTTACATGCTTCGTACGCAACTTCCCGTCGTGCAGAACCACGGTCGTGCGGAGCCGGTCAGCGACCAACGCTCCCGGCAACCCCACGTAGGTCCCGTTGGAAAACAGCGATCCGACCTCGTCGAAATCGCCGGCATCGACCAGACGCGCGTAGCGGAACAAAAGATTGGTTATGGCTTGCTCATCCGATGTGGCTTGGCTCATATCCAGAAGTTACGTCAAATGTGCCCGATCGTGCATGTTGTGCGAATAGGGCGGGCGAACTACTGCCACGGAGCGAAATCCCTGCGTTTGGACCTATCGCAACAACGTTCAGGACGGTACGGTGATGGCATGACAAATATGCGGACGGTCGCCAAATCTATTGTCGGACTTACCACCCTGGCGTTTGTGCTCAGCGGTTGTATCAAAATGGACATGGACATGAAGGTCAAGAAAGACGGCAATGTCGATGGTTCAGCCGTCATTGCCTTCTCGTCGCAGATACTTGAAATGTCCGGACAGAAGAAGTCGGAAATGGTCGCTTCGATCAAGAAGGACTGGAAGGATCTCCCCAAGGGCGCGAAGGCTGAGATCTATGACAAAGACGGCTACATCGGCCAGAAGATCACGTTTAAGGACATGCCGGCCTCGGAATTCGGAAAGGCGACCGCCTCCGCCGGAAGCACCAACCCGACCGGTGGTGGCGATGACCTCAAGCTGGTGAAGGTCGGCAACACCTGGAAATTCACCGGAACGATGGATATGAAGGGCGACCTTTCGGGCGGCGGCAAGACGACGGGCGACATGTCTGCGCTGATGAAGGGTATGAAGATCAAGATCAAGATGACCTTCCCCGGCGAGATCACCAAGCACGACAAAGACGGCAAGGTGAAAGACCAGTCGATCACGTGGGAACCCAAGGCCGGTCAGAAGGTCGTCATGTTGGCGATCGCCAACGCCTCGTAACGACAGCTGCCGACGGTTCTCGCCGATCGTAAGACGAAGCGGCAGGAGCCGATCGTGCGTGGCCGTCTCAGATCCGCCAGGGCCAGTCAACGTGCGTCGATTCGCAGCACGGCAACCGACCGAGGTTCGGTTTTGACACTCCGTCACTTCTGCGACCGGGCTACTTGTCGGGTTAGGCCCGCCTGTGACAGGGTGCATCCGTGCAAGAGCCGATCAACGAAGCCCGTACGTTTTGGGACCTCATCGAAAAGCGCGTCGCCGCGACCCCCGACCATCCGTTTCTTATCGATGCGGCCGATCGGAAGCTGTCGTTCAAGGAGGTCCGCGACCGGGCCGAACGGGTGGCGGCCGGATTTGCTGCGCTGGGCGTCCGCGAAGGCACACCCGTAACCTGGCAGCTGCCGACCCGTATCGAGACCGTCGTGGCCTCGTTCGCACTTTCCCGGCTCGGTGCTGTACAGAACCCGATCATCCACATCTACCGTGACAGGGAGGTCGGCTTCTGCATCCGCCAGACGAAAGCCCGGCTTGTGCTGACTGCGGGCGAGTGGCGGGGCTTCGACTATACGGCGATGGTCGAGCGGGTGAGCGCTGACCTTGATGACCCGCCGATGATCCTGGCCGCATACGACTCCCTACCCGAGGGTGACCCGTCGACGCTCGGTCCGGTTCCCGAACCTCAGCCCGGCCGACCGGACCCGATCCGTTGGGTGTACTACACGTCGGGTACCACCGCCGATCCGAAGGGGGCCCAGCACACCGACCAGACGCTTCTCGCCGGTGGTGTGGGTCTCGCCTATGCGCTGAACATGTCACCCGGTGATGTCGGGTCGATCGCATTTCCCTATGCGCACATAGGGGGTCCGAACTACATTGTGACCATGCTCGCGTGTGGATTCCCGGCCATGTTGATGGAGGCGTTCGTCCCGGCCGAAGCCATCGAGATCTACAAGCGCAACGGCGTCACCATGGCCGGCGGCGGCCCCGCCTTCTACACGATGATCCTCGCCGAACAACGCAAGAATCCTGGTGAGAAGGTCATCCCTTCGTTGCGTCTGCTGTCGGGTGGTGGAGCGCCCATGCCGCCGGAGATCTACTTCGAAGTGCAACGCGAAGTTGGTATCCCCGTCGCCCACGGCTACGGGATGACCGAGTGCCCGATGATCTCGCAGGGCGGGCCGTCCGACACCGATGATCAGCTATCGACGAGCGAAGGGCACCCGGTGCGGGGTTGCGTGGTCACGATCGTGCGGGGCGACGGTTCCACCGCAGAAACAGGTGAAGTCGGCGAGGTCCGTGTCTCGGGCCCGATGGTGTTCAAGGGGTACCTCGACACCGCTCTCAATGCCGCGGCCTTTGACGAAGCGGGCCGGTTCCGCACCGGCGACCTTGGTCGGCTGCGACCCGATGGCCACGTCCGGTTGACCGGTCGGCTCAAAGACGTGATCATCCGCAAGGGTGAGAACATCTCCGCTCAAGAAGTCGAAGACGTGCTGTACGCCCATCCGAAAGTGGCCAATGTCGCGGTCATTGGGCTGCCCGATCCCGAGCGCGGGGAGCGAGTGTGCGCGGTCGTCGAGACGACACCCGGTTCGGAGCCACTCACGTTCGCTGAGATGCAGGTGTGGTGTCGCGACGCAGGCTTGATGACCCAGAAGATTCCTGAGCAACTTGAACACCGTGACGCATTGCCCCGCAACGCAACCTTGAAGATTCTCAAGCACCAACTTCGGGCCGAACTCGGCTGACCGCCGGGTTCGCTTCGACCGAGCGGTTCGCGGCAAACTGGGATGACCGGCCAGGTGACCGGAGATACAACGGAGACACGAGGGAGCCACGATGACTACGAATCCGGTACTTACCCACGCTGATTATCCGCTGGACGACAACAACCGGTGGCGTATCGAGACTCCGGGCATCGAGGGTTGGGAACGCTCACCCCGCGCTGATGCGCCTGACAAGTTCTTCATGGTTTCGGCCGACGGCCATGTGCAGGAACCGAACACGCTGTGGCATGAGCGCGTCGACGCCAAGTTTCACGAACGTCTTCCCGGGATCATCTTCGTGCCCGGCGCGGGCAGCTTTCAGAAGACCGAAGGCTTTCGCGAACCGTTGAAGTTGCGCGACATTGTCTGGGAAGGCGAGGACCTCCTTCGCAACCGGTCAGGAAAGACGCCGGGAGAGCGGATTTCCGATTTGGCCGCCGACGGAGTCGACGCCGAGGTGATGTTCCCGAACAAGGGCCTCACGATGTGGGCGACCAAAGACGCCGAGTTCTCCGGTGCCATGTGCCGGGCCTACAACGACTGGGCGTGGGAAACCTTTGGGCTCTACAACGATCGACTCGCGCCGATGGCCGCGATTGCGCCGGCCGACATTCCTTCTGCAATCGAGGAAATTGAGCGCTGTGCGGCCCTCGGCTTCCGCGGTCTTTCCCTTCCTTGCAAGCCGGTTTGGGGCGCGCCTGATCACAACGACGCCAACTACAACCTACGTGAGTTCGACCCGCTGTGGGCCTGTGTGTCAGACGCCGATCTCCCGGTCACCTTTCATGTTTCGACCGGTCGCGACCCACGAACTTCCCGAAGTCGTGGTGGTGCCATCATTAACTACGCCGTGCACTCGCTGGCGCCGACCATGGAGCCGATTGCCAACATCTGTGCGTCGGGTGTTGCGGAGCAGTTCCCGAAACTCCGGTTCGGTAGCATCGAGGCCGGTATCGGCTGGGTGCCGTGGGCACTGCAGGCCATGGACGAGGCGTACCGGAAGCATCACATGTTCGTTCGGCCGAAGCTCGAACTCCTTCCGAGCGAGTACTTCAAGCGTCAGGGTTTCGCGAGCTTCCAAGATGACAAAGCGGGCCTCGACCTGGCCCGCGAACATGGTCTCGTCGACAATTTCATCTGGGCGAACGACTACCCGCACCACGAAGGCTCATGGCCCCATTCCGCCGCCGCCATCGAACGGACGATGGGGAACCTGACTGACGGCGAACGGGCCAAGATTCTCGGTCTGAACAGCGCCCGGATCTTCGGATTCCCCATTCCGGAGCGCTACCTCAACCACGCTGACTCAGCGGCGGTTGCAACAGCGGTTGCACGCTCGTGACATCGACTCGTAGCCTCCGGGGCCAGGTCGCGGTCGTCGGCGTGGGCGAGACCCCCTATTACAAATGGGGTCAGTCGCCCGATCAGGAGTTTGCGCTGGCGCTGAAGGCCGTTTTGGCCGCGTGTCACGACGCGGGCATTTCACCAAAGCGGATCGACGGTTTCTCCTCGTACAGCAACGATCGAAGCGAAGCGTCGCGTCTGGCGGCGGCGCTCGGCATAGATGATCTACGACTCGCCGTGATGCAGTGGGGTGGTGGTGGCGGGGGAGCGGCCGCTGCTGTCGCGAATGCTTCGGCAGCTATTGCGACCGGCCAGGCCGAGTGCGTGGTGGTGCTGCGTGCGCTTGCGCAAGGTCAGTTCGGGCGGTTCGGCCAGGGGTCAAGAGCCCGCACGGTCAGCGGACCCGGCGCGTACACGCTTCCGTTCGGCCTCATGTCGGCGGCCCACATGTTCGCGATGCGGGTCAACCGCTTCATGCACGACCATGATGTTCGGCAGGACGCGCTGAGGGCCGTGGCCCTGGCGTCATACCAGCACGCCCAGAACAACCCCGCGGCGCTCATGTGCGGACGCCCGCTCGATGAATCCACATACGACGCGTCGCGATGGATCGTCGAACCTTTCCATCTCTTCGACTGCTGCCAGGAGAACGACGGTGCCGCCGCCATGATCCTCGTTCCGGCCGAACGGGCGAAGGACTTTCCCCATCCCGGCTGTTACGTGCTCGGTGCGGTGTCGGGCTCGCACCACCGGGCCGGAGCGTCGGTCCACAACGACCCGTCGTACGCTACGTCGAGCTTCAACACGGTGGCGCCCCGGTTGTACGACATGGCTCGGATCGGACCGACCGACGTTGATGTTCTGCAAAGTTACGAGAACTTCACCGGAGGCGTTGTGATGGCGATGGTCGAGCACGGGTTCTGTACACCCGATGAAGTCAACGAGTTCTTCACGGTCGAGAACCTCGTGGCCACGGGCGGCCGCCTTCCACTGAACACCAGCGGCGGCAACCTGGCCGAGGCGTACATGCACGGCCTCGGACTCACGATCGAAGCGGTGCGCCAGGTGTGGGGTGAGTCGACGAATCAGGTGGCGGAGGTCGATGTGTCGATGATGATCGCCGGACCGATGGTCACTCCTGTCAGCAGTTGCGTATTCGGAAGCGGGGCAACCGTATGAGCGCGTATCTTCTTCCCGGCTTGCCTGCGCCCGCCCCGTCCGCCGACGGACTCGACCGACCTTATTGGGAGGGGCTTCGCGACGGTAGGCTTCTTCTCCAACGCTGTCGGAGCTGCGAGAAGTTCCAATGGGGCCCCGAGTGGTGCTGCCACCGCTGCTATTCGTTCGAGCTCGGCTTCGATGAAGTTCCGGCTGTTGGAGTGCTGTACAGCCATCAGCGGATCTGGCATCCCGTGCATCCCGCTCTCGCGGCACAGGGACCCTACGTCGTGGCGCTGGTGGAACTGCCGCAGGCCGATGGTGTCCGTGTTGTCGGCAACCTCATCGGAGATCCCCACCAATCGCTAACCATCGGAGCACCGGTCGAGGGTGTTTTTGAGCACCACGACGATACCGATCCGAAGCACACGCTCCTGCAGTGGGTGGTCAGCTGAGCGCACGCGCTCGGTCACCGATGATCAAGGTGGCACGACAGCGTCAGGTTGGCATCACCGTGCATCGTGCCGGTGCCGGCCCGTCGTCGCGCCGCGCAAGCGTTTGGCAACAGGTCAGATGACCGCACCGGCGGCAAACGTGTTGGCAATGTCCTCATCTGACATGCCAAGGATGTCGCGCAGTACCTCGTAGGTGTGCTCTCCGAGGCAAGGTGCCGGAAGCCGTGGGCCGCTGTCGTACCCGGTGATACGGAACTGGTGACCTTCGTACGGAACGGTTCCCATCTCCGGGTGCTCCAGATGACGGAAGAATGATCGGTGCTCAAACTGCGGGTCGAGTTGATGGTCGCTGGAGCGCTGCACCATGCCGGCCGGAACACCCGCGGCCTGAAGGAGATTCATAAGCGCGCGTGGTTCATGGTTTCGGGTGAACGCGCTCAGCTCTCGCTCGATGACGTGGGCGGCCCCGCGTCGACCGGTCAAGGTGCTGAGTTCAGCGGTGGCCCAGGCGGGGTCTCCTATTGCCGTTTTGAGCGCATCCCAGTGCGCATCCGTTTCGATCGCAATGGCGCACCACTCGTCGGTCCCGGCGCACGGGTAGGCATCGTGCGGGAAGGCCGTCGGGGAGTAGTTGCCGTTGCGGCGGGCCGTTGTCCCCGACACCTGCTGATCGAGGAGCTCGGGCGTGAGGAAGTGCAGTGCCGATTCCATCTGGGCCTGATCGATGTACTGACCTTCGCCCGTTCGGCGGCGGTGGTCGAGTGCAGCCATCAGCGTCGCCGTAAGAAACCTTGGAGCGATGGTGTCGGTGTAGGCATTGAACGGTCCGCCCGGGGAACGGTCATCCCAGCCCGTGACCTCGTAGAAACCGCTGATCGCCGCGGCGTGGTAACCGTATCCAGACATGCGGGCGGCCGGTCCGGTCTGGCCCAGGAGACAGGTCTCGGCCATGATGATCCCGGGATTGAGCGCTCGGGCGACGTCGTAACCCAGGCCGTTTCTGTCCATGGTTCCCGCGGTGAATGAGTTGAGTGAGATGTCGCACCACTCAAGAAGACGGAGAGCAAGCGCGTGACCTTCCGGTGTTTTCATGTTCAGACCGAGTGAAAGCTTGGAAGTGTTGAACGCCCCGAAGAACTGGCACCGGTTCATCCCCGCGATGTTGTCCTTGAACGGTCCGACCATGCGCAGGCGATCAACAGGCCTGTCGGTTTCGATGTGAATCACCGTGGCCCCGTGATCGGCAAGCCCCTTTGCGGTGATCGGCCCGACCCCGATCCACGAGAAGTCGGCCACCTTCACGCCTTCGAACGGCAAACGGGAAGGCGCATCCATGTCGGGGAGCGGCCGCGCGACGGGAGCTCGGTCACGAACGTTCAGGGCGGCAAGCACTTCGTTAGTATGCGCGCCGAGGGATGGCGCAGGGCGGGTCCACCCGATCGGAGTGGCCGATGCCCTGATGAACGGCCCGGGCGTGCGGATCGCTTCGCCGTTCGCAAGTCGCAGGTGCTGCCAGAAGTCGCGCGTCGCCAACTGTTCGAACGTCAGAACATCCGCCACGGTGTTCACGGGTGCGATCGTTGCGCCTTCACTGATGGCGTGCGAGAACAGTTCCGCCTTGGAACAGGTGCCGAGATATGTGGTGACCGTCGCGCGGAGTTCCTCGTGGGGGATCGCGACGGGGCCGCCGGTCAGCAGGCGGCTTTCATAGGTCGACCAGTCCTCCCGGGCCACCCACTCCGCCGTGACCGTGCCCTGTTCGGCCATCCACCGAAGCATCGCCGCAAGGGTGGGCCCGGTCAGGATGAGGCACACCTCGCCGTCGGCGCAGGGATACACCAGCGGGATGCTGTTGATCAACTGCAACACGGTGCCGTTGCGTTCGATGTCGCGACCCTGGATTGCATGGGCCGTCATGGCGTTGAGTCCGGTCCAGAACACCGCCGCCTGGACCGATGTATCGACGAACTGGGCCTCCCCGTTTGTCAGTCTCCGGTGATGCGCCGTCAGCGCTCCGACGACGCTCTCCGCCGCCGCGTGGTGCCATGTCTGGGGCACGGTGATGCGGACCGGTCGGCGGTCTGGATCACCGTTCAGCGCCATCGCCCCGCCCATCGCCGACATTGTCAGGTCCGTGGCCAAATGATCCGCGTACGGTCCGGTTTGGCCGAAGGGCGAGATTGCGACGTACACGAGATCGGCTCGCGCTTTCCGTAGTACATCAAAGCCGAGACCACGCCTGTCCATGACGCCGGGGCCGGCATTCTCGAACAGAAAATCCGCAGTGGCGGCCAACTCCAGGAATATAGATCGCCCGGCGTCGGCATCGAGGTCCAGGACCACACTCCGCTTCCCCCGGTTGTACGCATGGAACCGGAGGTTTGGTTCGCTCGGTCGGGAATTTGACCCCTGGGGAGGTTCGACCTTGATGACGTCGGCTCCGAGGCCGGCCATGACGAACGTCGCCAGTTCGGCTCGTGAATCGGTGAGGTCGAGCACTCGGTAGGGCGAAAGCATCCGCTCATGGTGTCACGCAGGATCAAAGCCCGCCCAGTTGCGAGAATCCACCATCGGATTGGAGGAATTGTCCCGTGAGCCAACCCCCTTCTTCAGAGAGCAGAAATCGAACCAGGTTTGCAGCATCCCGAGGATTCGAGATTCGCCCGATTGGATTCATTCTGCTCAAACGCTCGAACAATTCGGGGGTCATCCAACCGGTGTCCGTGGGGCCGGGGTTGATCGCGTTGACGGTGATGCCGCGCGGTGCAAGTTCTCCCGCGATCGACATGGTCATCCAATGGACTGCGCCTTTCGAAGTCGCATACGCGACCGAGCCGACGAGCGGCGGTCCGCTGAGAAAGTTCACGATTCGACCGGGACCGTGCTCGGGGCGGTGCCGCTGCGCTAACTCGCGGCACAACAAGTACGTCGATCGAACGTTCACGGAAAGATGGCGGTCCAACTCGGGGCCGTCAATGTCGAAGATCCCCCCTCCAGGGTCATAGGTGTGCACGTTCACCAGGGCACGCACGGGTCCGACCGACCGCTCGGCGGCGTCGAAGATCGCCGATGGCGCGCCTGGATCGGCAAGGTCTGCCTCAATGCCACAAGCTCCGGTGACCCCGAGAAGCTCTTCGACCTCCCCGGGGTCCGATCCCCACCGCATTGAAGCATCGTAAGGTGTCCACCACGTCGTGAACACGTTCCAGCCCGCACTTGCGAGCACTCGAACGACTTCGGCACCGATCCCGATTCGGCGGCTCGCGCCAGTGACGAGGACCGAGTTCTGTTGATTCATTCGATCAATCTCCCTGATCGTCGCAATGTGCGGTGACTTGCCAGGTTCGCACGTTAAGCCCCGCCGAGTCGCGGGTGGTCGCACCGGGCCCGCGTTGGATGGTCGTGAGCGGTGCTGATGCGTTTGTTTCCTGGGAGAGAGCGCGGCGTGGCCAGGACGGTCCGGTCGACGTGCTTCGTCGCAGTCTGCTCTCCGTTGCGTCGGTAACGCTGCTCGCTGAGTTGGTGGACGATCGCATGCTGGTGCCTGGTCGGGCGGCGTCGAGGTGCGGCGAAGCGCCTCGCGGATCACGCCGCTCGTGTTGGTGTGATCGTTGGTCGTTCGCGCAACGCAATGGAGGCCGGCTGGGCTCGAAGCGGTTCACGGTGACCTCAACGAGGCCTGACCCTGTTCACCACGAGCATGGACTCGTTCCACCGGGCCGGCGACACAGCCGACCTGGCAGGAACGTTCGCCTCCCTGGCCGTGTTCTTCGACCGGACCGGGCGGCCAGAGTTTGCCGCCACATAGCCGGCGTTCGGCCGTGCCGACCGGGGCGTACACAATCGGGCGTTACCGGGTGGTTCGCACGACGTCGACCCGCGCCCTGAATCAGGCTACAATTGCATATGACTGTAGCCACATCGTCACTCGGATCCACCGTCGGTGTCCGCGAACTCAAGAACCAGCTCAGCAGCTTTCTTGATCGCGTCAAGGCTGGCGAGGAGATCACGGTGACCGAGCATGGTCGTCCCATCGCTCGACTCAGCGCCGTCGGAGGCGATGTCGACCGAATGGCGGAGCTCGTTGCCGCCGGCATCGTTCAACCCGCGACCGAGCCACATCGTCAACTGCCCAAGAGGCGGGTGAAGCTCGCCGACGGCGCGTCGTTGCTCGCTGACATCGTCGCCGAGCAACGAGGATGATCACATACGTCGACACGTCCGTCATTCTCAAACTGCTGGTCGACGACGAACGTGGCGGTGACGCGGCCGAACGTCTCTGGTTGGACTCCGACTACGTCGTCTGCGCCGAGATCGGTTACACCGAAGCACGCGCAGCTCTGGCCGCCGCGCATCGCAATGCCCGGATGAGCACACGCTCGCTCGCGTGGGCCAAGTCGGAACTCGAGGGCCTCTGGGCGCAGGTCGATGTGGTCGTTGTCAACACTGTTCTGATCCGGTCCGCCGGTGATCTTGCCGAGAGCGAGAAGCTGCGTGGGTGCGATGCAGTCCACCTTGCTGCGAGCCTCACGTCGGGCGCCATGGTGTTCGCGTCGGCCGACGGTCGGCTTCTGGCTGCGGCCCGCCGCCACAGGCTGGCAACCTCAAACCCCGGTTGAGCCGTAAGCCCGAAGCTGCCGCGACTCGAGTCGAGACGTGTGGACGGAGGCCGTCCCCAGCGCCAGATGTCGCGACCGCCCCGTGCTGGTTCTCGGCGGCGAGCCGGACCCTGTCTGCCCGATCGTGGTGGCGTTCAAGCACCTGGCGAAGACAGGCTTTCGACCGAAAGGCGACCTGATCTACTTTGGTGTCACCGATGAGGAGGCTGGCGGCGCGCTCGGGGCGAAATGGATGATCGACAACAATTGGGATGCTGTCGCGTGTGACTACATGGTGACCGACCCGCCCGGTAACCGGCGATGAGCGGGTGATCGGGGATGGTTAGGAACTGCCGTGGGCCTGTTTGTACGCGGTTCGAATCTCGGGTCGGAGTCGACCCTTTGCGGCGACGTCGAGACCCGCCGCCAGCGCCCATGTCCGGATGTCTGCGATCGACGGTTCGCGTGCTGCGATCGGGCCGGCCGGAACCAGGAACGGGACATGGTCGATACCGGCGTTGTGGTGTTCGTTGTGGTGGGCGAGCGCAGCACCCAGGAACCGGTAGGTCCACTCCTGGGCGAGGGGTCGGGTTTCGGCGAACACGATCGGCACCGTAGGGAATCGGACCTGAGCCTCGGCAAGCCCCTCTGCGACAACGGAGGGCCGGACACGGTCGAGCTTGAAGATAGCTGAGTACCGGTCCTCCACAACCAGTGCGCCTCGAGGAACCGAAGCAAGCGCGGCCAGGAGGTAGCGGAGCTTGCCGCCGGTGAGGGTGGCGACGAGGTCAGCGAGGGTCTTGCGTTCGACGACACCGGCCACGGTGCCGTCGTCGGCGTGCACGGCGTAGTCGCCGACGGTGAGCGGCTGCCTCTTGGTCGTCGCCTGCTGGTGGGAGAACGTCCAGGGGTAGCGCTCGTGGACATCCACCGCAATGGTGAGGACCTGACCGGCGGCCCGCGCGGTCGGGATGGCGACGTTGGGGCGGGCCTGCTTCACGGTCCGCGCCGACTGCCAGAAGATCACGTCACGGCCACGGGCCTTGGCAAACACAAACATCGACCGTGCCTCCCGGCCTCGGTCGAGCACCAGATCGATCGCTGCGCCCCGCCGCACACACGACCGCACCACGACGCGTTCGACGACGTCGGCATCGGCCGGCCAGCCCTCGGCGGCGTGGCAGTACAGCTTCGCGGTGCGAGGCCATAGCTCCCGGGTCTTCAACACGACACCCTCGACACCGAGCGGAAGACGAACGAGATACGGCAGCTTGGAGTCCGGATCGGGGTTCCGGGCGATCACAAAGTCGTCCACCCGCGTCACGGCTCGGTTCGGCGCAATTCGGCGAGGCGGGCCAGGACCAGCTCATGGGCGCGGCGGTTCCGGTCAGGCCGGGTCGCCAACGTGGCGGGTCCGAGCGGCGGGTCGTGTTGATCGGAGTAGTTCCAGGCTCGCAACTTGGCCACCATCTCGAGGCGGACCGGGTCGTTGCCGTAGTTCGCCAACGCCTCAGTAGTGAGCGTCAACGAGCCCTCCGTCGCGACTCGGTCGTCCACATCCATGACCCGAACCGTACCAACTGGTTGTCCCGAAGCGAACGGTCCCGGCACCGACGGTGACGGCCCCGGCTGTGGCCAACTGCGATGTGGGCGAGTTGCTTCTGCGCGCGGAATGAAGCGGCTCAGGGAGTGAAGACGGCGACCTCACAGCGAAGTCCAGCCGCACGCTTGAGGCGCACGTCCCCGGTGAGGAGCGGGCAGTTGAGTCCCTCGGCGAGTGCGACGTATGTGGCGTCGTACGGAGTGACGTTCCCGCGTAGCTCGTAGGCGCGAATCATCAGCTGGGCTGTGGGGTACCTGGTGAGCGGTAGATCGATCAGGTCGATAACTGCGCTCTTGAACCTTTGGACACTGAGCGTTCCGGCGAGCCAGCGCTTTCGCAGCACAGAAACGACCTCGACATCGACGAGGTCAGGAGCCGACGCTGCTCCCGCAGCGGCCAGGCGAGCCCTTGCAGCGTCGCCCGTCGGGCCGTCATCGCCGACGACGTTCGCCACGACGGAGGCATCGATGACGATCACCGATCGCCACGAACCTCGTTGAGGTCGGACAGTGCCTCGGCCAAACCAATTCGCCCGCCTTTGCGACGGCCGATGCGAGCGAGGACCTCGGCCATAGTTGGTGTGCGCGCGAGCCGGGTGAGTTCAGTGGCGAGGTACTGCTGAAGAGACTGGCCGGATGCCTCGGCGCGGAGCTTCAGATCGGCGTGAACATCCTCGGGGAGGTCGCGTACGAGAACGTTTGGCATGCTTGCATTATGATATCACTCGGATCGTACGGCAACGCGGCATCGCCTATGCCCGCACGAGTCGGGTTGTATGCGGTGGCCTCGTGCTCTGGCCCTGGCGGTTGGGGGGCCAATCGGGTGTCGTTATGGGTGGTGGGCAGCGTGTCGTGTTTGGTCGTGTGGAACAATGCGCTGTGGTGGCGTCGGCGTTTGGGATCACCGTGCAGGCCGGGATGACGGTGACCGGGAGTGTCGCGCAGGCGTTGGCGGGCCGTCGTCTGTTGGTTGTGTTGGACAACTGCAAGCACGTGTTGGACGCTGCTGCTGATCTGGTCGAGGCGGTCCTGGCCCGCACGAACACGGTGAAGGTGATTGCGACGTCACGCGAGGGGTTGCGTGTGGGTGGGGAGCATCTGTGGCCGGTTCCGTCGTTGGATGTCCGGGATCTTCACGCCCGTTACTACGCGGCACAAGCGATCGTCGTCTGGGACCTATGGGACGGACCGGGCTACGACACCGCGGTCGACTGGGTTGAGGTGGAGCTCGACAGTCTCCGGACTGGGTTCCGGTGGGCGACCGACCGGTCCGACATCGACACCGCAACGGCAATCGCCGCGCACACGGCAATGCTCGCGTGGGGTCTGCAACAGTTCGAGCCGGTCGGGTGGGCCGAAGAACTTCTTCCCTGGGCGACCACAGCCGATGTGGCACAACTCCCTCGGCTCTATGTCGCCGACAGTTGTTGCACGAACGTGGGTCGGCCGGTGGACGGGGTCGGGTATGCCCAGGCCGCATCCGTGTTGCAGGACGACCCCGGCTATCAACCCTTCGACATCGGATGGCCAGCCTCAGGGAGGCTACCGCCCACCAGTACGCTGGGCGGGGTGACCGGGGCGTGGAGATCTGCACCACTCTGGCCACCCGAGCCGGTCTCGCCCGGGTCATGGGTCTATGCGGACTGGCAATGACTCTCCCGACCCTTGGCCGGTTCGGTGAGGCGATGGCGATCGCCGATGATGCTCTCAACGTGGCCCGTGCCCACGCCAACCCGTTCTGGATCGCACAGGCATACACCGGGTACGGGCGGGCGTTCACCGAAACCGAACCGGTCCGGGCCCTCCACACCTTTCGTCTCGGACTCGCATACACCCGACAACACCGACTCCCACGCTTCGAATCATTCATCGCAAGCGGCGCCGCTGTGCTCGAAGCGGTTCACGGTGACCTCGACGAGGCCCTGACCCTGTTCACCACCAGCATCGACTCGTTCCAACAAGCCGGCAACACAACAGACCTGGCAATCACGTTCGCCCGCCTGGCCAGGTTCTTCAACCGGACCGGGCGGCCAGAGATCGCCGCGACCCTCTACGGCGCCATCACCCACCACCCCATCATCCACGTGAACATCGTCTTTGCAGTCGCGATCGATCACGTCCGCAACACCCTCGACACCATCACCTTCGACCACTGCGTCGCCACCGGAGCCGCCATGACCACCACCGAAGCCGTCCACTACGCCCACTCCCACATCGAAGCGGTCCGATCCGAACTGGCGGCGACGCCGTAAACGGCCCGCCAGCGACCGCCGACTAACCACTCGGGGGTGCAACCCTCACTCAGTGAAAAGACAGCACCAACCCGCCCGTGACGGGCTAATCTATGTGTGCTTAGCAATCTACGATGCGAACGCTGATGCCAAGAACATCGATCAGATGGCCAATGTCCTTGCGGTCGGACGTGACGATCGAGACGCTGCCATGACGAGCTCGTCCGGCAGCAACAAGTGCAACTGAAGCATCAACGATGTCAGTCGTTAGGGACTCACCGCACAACAGGCCGACCGCACGAGCCAGAGAGCCATCCAGAGGGATTTCATCGCAGTGATGAAGCGCCCGAACCAGAAGTGCCTGTCGTGGTCCGTTTCGCCAAGCTTGAGCAATCGCCCCGGCTGGCACTTCGACGAGGTGCCCATCGTCGGATGCGATCCGAAGTAGCGCCCACGTGTCGCGATCGTTGCGATCAAGGGCAATCAGAGCGCCGGCATCAAGAACGAGCGACGTCATCCCTTGAGGCGTCGACGAGCTGTAGTGAGTTCTGCGTCGCTGAATGCTCCGTGCTTCGCTTCCCACTCGGCCACTACGTCGCCGAGTCCTCTGCTGGCCAGCTGTCTGCGCGCGGCATCTGCCAACCAGGCCGAAACGTTTGTGGAGTCAGCTCCGGCCGCGTCGCGAACCGCTTCAGCGAGATCTGACTCAAGCGACACGGTCAATCTTTCCACAGGCACCATCGAATCATACTTCTTCATACTCTGGCCCGGCAAGTCGCTTCGACTGACGAAAGGATTCGACCCGGCGACCCGGCAACTGACGGGAGCGAGGCACCCATCCGGCAACACCGTCGGCGAACCACGGCGTCGCGGAGCCGGGGCCTCACAACCAGACTTCGAAGCCATGCGGTTGTGTGCGGTGGATCGCGATTGTCGGCCGTCGTTATGCGTGGTGGGCAGCGCGTCGTGTGTGGGTGTGTGGAACAATGCGGCATGGGTCGGCGCCGTGGCTGTCGACAACAATTCTGACGACTCGTCAGATTCGCTCCGCTTGGGTTAGTTTCTCGCCGATGGGTTCAGACGCTCAAACACAGATACCTTTCCGGGTACTCGTGCTCGGATGTGATCACGACGTCGGGTCTTCAATCGCCGAGGGCCTGAGCGGGGCCGGTTGGACGGTCCGACGGCTCGACGCAACCGCGGCGCGCACGCAGGCGGCCGGGCGAGCCGACCTTGGTTCGATCGTTACCGAACTGGGAGGACTGGATGCGTTGGTCGTGGCCTCGTGGAACTCCGCCCTCACGACTCCGAAGCCGGTTGAGTCAATAACCGATGTCGACATCACGGAAGGATGGGAGGGATCAATGCAGACACTGATTTGGAGCCTGCAGGCCTCGTTCCCCGCGCTTTCCGAGTCGAACGGGCGTGTGGCTGTGGTGCTTCCGACGACGGCGATGAGCGGAGGCAGTCACTATTCGCTGGCCGCGGCTTCATTCGAAGCCCAGCGGATTCTGATGAAGGCCACGGCCCGGCAATGGGGGCCGAGTGGTGTGCGCCTCAATGCGATCGCGATCGCGCCCGAGTCGGTTCTCGACGACGCAGCGGTGTCCGATGTGCACTACCTCGCACCGGCTGCGTTGGGGGAGGACCGCAGCGAGGAGCAGCGCTCGCTCGATCTCGTGAGGGCGGTTGCGTTTCTGATCGGCGAAGAGAGCAGCGGGCTGACCGGCCAAACGGTCGGCGTAGACGGCGGAAGGTGGTTGGCCCCGTGAGTCCAGCGACCGAAAACGATGTGGCTGCCCCCCGACGCCTGGTCGGTCGTACCGCGATCGTCACCGGAGCCGGGCAGGGCGTCGGGTTGGGGATCGCCAAACGCCTGGCCGCGGAAGGAGCCAACGTCGTCATTGCGGCGCGTCGGGCAAAGACCGGGGAACCTGCAGCGGAGGAGATTCGCGCCCTCGGGGGCGAGGCGGTATGCATCGTCACCGATGTGACCGATCGGGCGGCCGTGCAGGGTTGCGTCGATCAAACCGCCGAACGCTATGGCGGACTTGAGATCATGGTCCACAACGCGGTTCGCGGCGCGGCCGGTGTTCACCAGATCGCGGATCTCGACATCGACCGCTGGACCGGATTGTCGCAAACTGCCGTGTGGGCGAGTTTCTTCTGCGCGCAGAGCGCTTCGCCCTATCTCAGGGCCGCTGGCGTGCGCGGCCGTCTGATCCTGATCTCATCGCCGAGCGGGGTGGAAGGAAGCCACACGCTTCCGCTCTATTCGCCGGTGAAAGCGGCCCAGCGCGGCTTGGCGAAGAGCCTCGCCCGCGAGTGGGGTTCTGTTGGCATCACGGTCAACTGCATTGCCCCGGTGGCCGAAACACCGGCCCTGCAATCTGCGTTCCTGAGCAATCCACAGCTCAAGTCACGGCTGGAGGGTCGAACGCCACTGGGCCGGATCGGAGATCCTGAACGCGACACCGGTGCCGTAGCTGCATTTCTCGCGAGCGACGACGGCAGCTACGTGACCGGTCAGACGATCGTGGTCGACGGTGGCCACTTCATGGGGTTCTGATCCAGTGACTACCACCTTGCCCGGGAATGCTCATCCGTTGGACCCCGCGACTGACGCTCACGCGGAACTCCGTGCCGCCGTCCGGTCGTTGCTTGTCACACACTCGTCGCTGGAGGTCGTGCGCAAGTCCGAACCGCTTGGGTTCGACGCGCCCCTATGGGACCGGTTACGCGTCTTCGGAATCCCATCGCTTGCTGTATCCGAAGCGTACGGGGGTGGAGGAGCGACCCTGGCCGAACTGGCGGTCATCGCCGAGGAAGCCGGGCGGGCCCTCGCTCCGGCTCCCGTGGTGGAGTCGATGGTCGCCGGTCGGCTGCTGGCCGCCCTGGGCCACGTTGATTCCTCGGTCCTCGGAGGATCGGTGATCGCCACGATATCGCTCGGTTCACATATGGTTCCGGCCGCGGCCGTGGCCGGAATCGTCGTCGTACCTGTCGAGGGCGGAATCGGTATCGTACGCCGGGACCCACCAATGGTAGCGGTGCCCAACATTGGATCGCTGCCGGTTGCTTTCGTCGATCTGTCGGCATCCGATGCTCTGGTGATGGGGCAAGATGCTCTGCGCGCATACTATACTGCCCTCGACGAATGGCGGGTGCTCACCGCGGCCTGGCTGGCCGGGTTGGGGGAGACGGCCACACTGATCGGGGCCGGGTACGCCAAAGCCCGCCGTCAGTTCGGAGTCCTCATCGGCACGTTTCAGGCTGTGCAGGGACCGTTGGCCGACGCGTCGACAGCGGTGACCGGTGCGCGCCTGTTCGCGCATATCGCGGCCGAGCGGTTGACCGCCGACCCGACCGACCCGACGGGGAGCGCGGCTGCTGCATTTGCAGCTGGCTCGAAGGCGGCCCAGCTTGCCTCCGGCGCGTCTCTTCACGTGCACGGCGGCTACGGCTACACCCTCGAGTACGACATCCAGATGTTCGCCCGTCGAGCGAAAGCAGTGAGCCTGCTCGCCGGTGACCCGGCGACCCATCTTGACACGGTGGCTGATCGCCGTTGGCCGGTCGGCGAACCGATCGTGGCGGCGCCTACCGTTGATCCGGTGCAAGCGACGGTGCGGGCCTTCCTCGAAACGAACCTCACCGATACGGTCCGGGCTCGCGTCAAGGCATCCGGCACCCGACACGACGGTGAGTTCCTCAAGGCGTTCGCCACCGCAGGACTCACGCGGGCGAGTTGGCCCGAGGCGCGCGGCGGTCTTGGTTGGACCCCGGCTCAGCAGAGTCTGCTCCACGAGGAGTTGGGCGTGTCGGCTGCACCGATCGAAGGGTTCGAAACCGCTGAGTTGGTCGCCAATGTGCTGTCGATCGTCGGCGACGACCGCCAGAGACAACTTGCCACGTCAGTGCTCGATGGCGAGGTTCTGATCGGGCTCGGCTACTCCGAACCCGAAGTCGGTTCTGACATCTCCTCGGTGGCGACGAGAGCGGTGAAGGTCGATGGCGGTTGGAAAATAAGTGGACAGAAGATGTTCACAAGCTATGCACACGTAGCTGGGTATGTGTTTCTTCTGGCTCGCACGAACACCGACGTCCCAAGGCACCGTGGCCTGTCGACATTCCTCGTTCCGGTAAATGCTCCCGGCGTCGAGTTCCAGCCCATCTGGTGCCTCGGAGGCGAGCGCACCAACACCGTGTTTTACGACGACGTGTTCGTTCCTGACGTCGCGCTCGTCGGCGAGGTCGACGGCGGATGGGAGGTCATGAAGGTGGCCCTGGCCTTTGAGCGTCAACCGGCTGCTCTGCACTTTGCCGCACGAGCGCTTCACGGGGCGCTGGAATGGGCATCAACGTCCGGCGCGCTCGCTGTTCCCGACGTCCGCCGGCGCCTCGCCCGGTTCGCGGTCGACATCGAGGTGGGCCGGGCGCTTGGTGAAGTGCTTGCATTGGAGATCTCCGAAGGCCGGCTCGGAATCGTGGAAGGGTCCATGGCCAAGCTGTGGAGCTCCGAGGCTTTTCAACGAGGCTCGAGCGACCTGCTCGACGCCATGGGAGCGGAGGGGATCCTGTCGGTCGGGGAGCCGGCCGCTCCGGCGCACGGAGAAGTTGAGAAGGCCTACCGGCATTCCTTCGTCACGACCATCTACGGCGGCACCAGCGAGATCCAACGCTCGATCGTCGCCGAGCGGGGCCTCGGCCTTCCGCGAAGCCGCTGAGCCCGAGAAATCCGACTTGCCACCAAACTGAAAGAGGAACAATAGATGGGTCTATTAGACGGCAAGGTTGCCATCGTCTCGGGCATCGGCCCCGGAATGGGGCGCGATATCTCGCTCACACTCGCCCGGGAGGGCGCCGACATTGCGATGCTCGCAAGGCGCAAAGACCCCATGGCGGAAGTAGCGGCCGAGGTCGAGGCGCTCGGTAGACGCGCGATCACCATTCCGTGCGACATCACGAACGCTGCGGATTGTGATCACGCAGCGGCAACGGCCAAGGAGAAGCTCGGCCGGATCGATATTCTCGTGAACAACGCATTCCATGGAGGTGACTACAAGTCGCTGATGGACGCGGATCTCAACGACTGGAAGGTCACCATCGAAACGAATTTCATCGGCACGATGCAGCTCACGAAGGCTGTAGTGCCGGCCATGAAAGAGCTGGGTGAAGGACGGATCGTGATGATCAACACGCAGTCGTCGTTGTGGGTCAAGCCAAACTTTGGCGCGTATGCCGGATCGAAGGCTGCGCTTGCGTTCGTGACGAAAACGCTGGCCCGCGAACTCGGCGGCTTCGGTATCCGGGTCAACGGGATCCATCCCGGCTTCATCTGGGGCGACTCGGTACGTGGTTACCTCGAACGCCAGGCAGTCGCGCGGGGCGTTCCGTTCCAACAGGTGTACGACGAGGTTGCCGCCGAAACGTGCCTCGGTTATCTGCCCGATTCGGCCGAGATCTCCGGGTCTGTACTGTTCCTGGCCTCCGATCTGGCCCGCCCGGTGACCGGTCAGTGGTTCGCAGTCAACTGCGGCCAGTACCTCCCCTGATCCGAGGCGATTTCGATATGACCACGAACGAACGCATCGCTCTCGTAACCGGCGCCGGGCAGGGCCTCGGTCGTGCGGTCTGCGAACGGCTGCATGCCGACGGCTTCTCGATCGTTGCGGCCGACATCAATCGCGACTCGGCCGAGGAGACCGCCAGGCTTGTCCAGGGCGTGGCCCGCACCGTGGATGTGGGCGATCGCGAGTCCGTAAGCGCGCTCAGTGAATCGCTTCCCGACGGCATCGACGTGCTGGTGAACAATGCCGGAATCTGGCGCTACCACAAGCTCGTGGGAAGCAGCTCTGCTGATATTGACGATGTGCTCCGCGTCAACCTTCTCGGCACGCTGAACTGCACGTTGGCCTTTACTGATGCGATGTCGGCTCGCGGCGGCGGTTCGATCGTCAACTTCTCGTCGGCCGCTGCCAACATGCGGGCTCAGGGTGTCGGAATCTACCCGGTTTCGAAAGCGGCGGTGGAGGCGCTCACGCAGCAGCTCGCGGTCGAACTCGGGCCCCGCGGCATCCGGGTGAACGCGGTGGGTCCGGGCGTCATCGTCACCGAAGGGTCTCGGGTGAACTACGAGGGGGAGAAGGGGATTCAACGGGCCCGAATGGTGCCGATGGGTCGGGTTGGTGAGCCGGGTGACATCGCCGACGTGGTGTCGTTTCTTGCGTCGCACGACGCCCGATACGTAAGTGGACAGATTATCTACATCGACGGTGGTATCACCGCCGGGCGTTCGTAGCGCAGCACCAAATCACTACTCCAGAAGCTCACGAGAACCCACAGGCAAGCGAGGCATCATGGCCGGAAACGTTCGACTCGACTATCACGACCGAATCGCAGTCATAACGAACGACAATGTTGAGAAGCACAATGCGTTCGACGACGAGATGGACCGTCAGCTCTTCGAGATCCTAGGTGAACTCAAGGGTCGCCGCGACGTGCGCGCCGTCATCTGGCGAGGGGAGGGCAAGTCGTTTTCGTCAGGTCGCGATGTTTCCGCCATTGGCGGCGGGCAGGTCACGATGTCGCATCACGAGTTGATGCGACGCGGGCACGAGGGGATCCTTCAGATCTTCGATATTGACGCTCCGATCATCGTCGCCGTTCAGGGTTGGGCGATCGGAGGATCGTTTCAGCGGGCGCTGTTGTGCGACATTCGTATTGCCGCACAGGGGGCGAGGTTCATGCTGCCTGAGGTCGGCCACGGCGTGATCCCGGATACAGGGGGTGTGGGCCGTCTGTTCCAGATGTGTGGCCATGGCGTGGTGAGTGACATGGTGCTGACCGGCCGGCCGATGAGCGCCGAGGAGGCGCTGCACCACGGGATCGTCTCGCGTATCGTCCCGCCCGGCGATCTCGATGATACGGCCA
This sequence comes from Acidimicrobiia bacterium, assembly GCA_031383405.1. Lineage (GTDB taxonomy): Bacteria > Actinomycetota > Acidimicrobiia > Acidimicrobiales > JANYDT01 > JANMZO01. Next base: position 30,956 of record JANMZO010000451.1, read on the forward strand.
TGCAGATGGCCGCCAAGATCGCGGCATCACCGATGATCGCGGTGAAACTGGCCCGCCGGGTGATAGCCCACCTCGCCGACGGCCAGATCCGATCGTCGATGGCAGACGAGATGATCTTCCAGACGACGTTGAACAGGTCCGACGACTATGCCGAGTTCCGGGCGGCTCGGGCCGAGGGTCGCGACGCCAACTACAAGGGGAGCTGAACCAATGAGCGAGATCATCGGACTTCCGGAGCCTCCGGCCATCGGAGCCAGCGCGTTGCCGACGGGAACGTTCGCCGGCACCGTTGTGATGGTCACCGGCGGCGGAACGGGCCTCGGTAAGGCGATCGCGACCGAGTTTGCCCGGGTCGGGGCCTCCATCGTCCTAGCGAGCCGGTCGGATCAACACCTCGATGCCGGACGCGCCGCTATCGAGGAAATCGGCGGGAAGGTCCTCGGTGTTTCGTGCGACATCCGCGAGGCCGACCAGGTTGCCGCGGCGTTCGACTCGGCCACCTCGGTGTTCGGGCCCGTAGGTGTGCTTATCAATAACGCGGCCGCCAACTTTCCGTCTCCAGCCGAAGATCTCTCGCCGAACGCGTGGCGGACCGTCGTCGACATCACGCTCACCGGCACGTTCCTGTGCTCCCGGGAATTCGGACGACGGCATCTCGAAGCGAGCACGCCGGGCTCAATCATCAACATCGGCGCTTCCTACGCCTGGACGGGCGGACCGGGTTTTGCCCACTCGTCGGCCGCGAAAGCCGCCATCAAGAACCTCACCGAAACGCTGGCGGTCGAGTGGGGGCCCTACGGCATCCAGGTCAACGGGCTGGTCCCTGGCCTCTTCCCCCACGATGACATGACCGCCGACATCAGGTCGAACCTTGATCGCACGAACGACAAGGACATCACCCAACCGGCGATGAGGGTTGGCCGACTACGGGAACTGGGTTGGGCGGCCACGTTCCTCGCCAGTCCGTATGCCCGCTTCATCTCCGGCCACACCCTCGTGGTCGACGGGGCCAACTGGCAGCGTCGATCCATGACCAACCCACCGGTCGTCACGATTCGCGAGCAGATGAACCGCGGTCCCTTCGACCCGAACCCGAAGCGAAAGAGCTGACACGGCCGGACTCAAATCACCTCGGTTCATGGTCGTCTGCAGACAGGCGGCCCTTCCATATCGGTACCCTCTTTTCCAAAAACGCCACCACACCCTCGCTGGCGTCGGGCAGGGTCATAAGGTGATGGTGGAGTTCCGTCTCACGGCGTTCGATGCCCTCAGCGTCGAGGCGCCAGGTCTCCCAGAGCAGCCGTTTGCTGACCGCCACTGAGACGGGCGCAGTGTTGGCCGCGATGTCGTGGGCGACCTCGAGAGCGGCGGGAAGTACCTCACGGTTGGGGAGGACCCGGTTGCACACGCCGAACTCCTTCGCCTCGTGACCGTTGAACGTGCGGCCGGTCAGGAGGATCTCGGCCGCGTTTGCGAACCCGGCAATCCGAGGGAGGGTCCAGTGCGAATACCCGTCACCCATCATTCCCCGACGCACCTGCACGATGCCGTACTTCGCGTCGGCGGCGAAGATCCGCATGTCGCACTGCAGGGTGAGGGTGAACCCCACGCCGATGGCGTGGCCGTTCACCGCGGCGATCACCGGCTTGCGAACATCCCATGCACGCGTAGCTACGGCTGACGCTGAGAAGTCTTGGTCGGTTCGCGGCTGGAACGTATCGGCGCCGCTGCTCAGATCGGCGCCTGCACAAAAAGCCGGGGGCGTGCCGGTGAGGACGACGGCTCTCACGGAGTCGTCGGCATCAGCCGTGCGATACGCGTCGGCGAGGTCGATCCCCATTCCGTCGCCGAACGCATTACGAACGGCGGGTCGGTTCAACGTGATTGTGGCGACGCCCTCATCGACCGAGTAGAGAATCGTCCGGTATTCGGCCATGAGCGGAGCATAGGTGTTGCCCGGACCCGTTCCCAGGTGGTCGAATCGAACCCAGGTGTTCCCTTGGCCGACTCGCTCTCCGAGGTGTATCTGACGTAGTGTCAGATTCGCAGCAGATACCGGCAACAACGTCGACACATTCTTGGGGGAAGCTTCCAGTGGCTAGCGAGTACGAACTGCTCATCGGCGGGCAATGGCGCAAGGGCGGCGCGGGGTCCTACGTCGTGATGAACCCGGCGACCGAGCAGCCGGTAGGAGAAGCACCCGAAGCGTCGGTACAGGACGCGAATGATGCCGCCGCGGCGGCGCGCGCGGCGTTTCCGGCCTGGTCCCGAACGCCGTTGGCGGAGCGGGCCCGATTGCTGGAGGCCGTCGCGGTCAAGCTGCACGAACGGACCGAGGCCCTCATTCCGATGATCATGGCCGAGACGGGTGCAACTGTGTCGGTCGGGTCGCGAATGCAGGTGCCGATAGCCGGCGAACGGTTTCTGCGCTACTCGAAGATCACCCCCCACGACCTCCAGATTCCGCTCCCCCCGAATCCGACCGCTGCAACACCGCTCGCCCCGGGCGGACTGATCGGCGGGATTGTTGAGCGCGCTCCGGTTGGCGTTGTCGGGTGCATTTCGCCCTACAACTTTCCGCTCGTCAACATGGCGGGCAAGGTTGCACCGGCCCTGGCCGCCGGCAACACCGTGGTGATGAAAGCTCCGATGCAGGACCCGCTCGCCATCATCGAACTGGCCCGGATCTGCGATGAAGTCGGATTTCCCAAGGGTGTCGTCAACGTCATAACAAGCGCAGCTTCTGAGCCGGCGGCCGCACTTGTCGAATCACGCGATGTCGACATGATCAGCTTCACGGGATCAACCGGTGTCGGCGTCCGCATCAACGAGGCCGGCGCGAAGAGCATGAAGCGCATGCTGCTCGAACTCGGTGGAAAGGGGGCCTGCATCGTGTTCGAAGACGCGGACCTGGCGGCTGCCGTGACGTGTCTGGTCAGCACCTGGGCGTTCCACTCCGGCCAGATCTGCACGGCCCCAACCCGCGCCGTGGTCCATCGCAAGGTGTACGACGAGTTGGTGTCGAAGCTGGCGGGCGCGGCCGGATATCTGAAGGTAGGTCCACCTACGGATCCGAGCACGATCGTCGGACCGGTTATCAGCGCCGCCCAGCGGGATCGCATCGAGTCGTATATTGCGCTCGGTCGAACCGAAGGTGGCGAGGTTCTTGTCGACGGCACGCGGCCAACGGGTCCGGGTATGGAGACGGGTTTCTACGTCGGGCCCACGCTCATCGCCGGTTGCCGAAACGATATGCGCGTCGTGCGAGAAGAGATCTTTGGCCCGGTGCTGACGGTGGTGCCCTTCGACGAGGACGAGGAAGGCATCTCAATCGCCAACGATTGTGACTTCGGCCTGTACAACTACGTGTTCACCAAGGACTCGTCCCGTGGATACGAGGTGGCCAAGCGGCTTCGGTCCGGTCAGGTCGGCATCAACACGGCTCAGCGAAACGCCGAGACCCCGTTCGGTGGTTTCAAGATGAGTGGCGTCGGGCGCGATGGTGGCATCTTTGGCATCCACGCGTACACCGAGTTGCAGAGCATCGTCTGGCCGGGCTGAGCTAATCCTGCACTGACCGGGAAAACCCTACGTTCCCATATGGAACACTTGCAATACAACCGCGACTCAAAGGATTCATAACCATGCGCGCCATCATCTTCAACGGTACTGCCGCCGAGTTCACCGCCGATCTGGAAGTCCGCGCCCCAGGCCCCAAAGAGGTCAAGGTCAGGATGGTCGCCGCCGGACTGTGCCACAGCGACGTTTCCGTGATCAACGGGACCATCCCGTGGCCTGCGCCGTCGGTCCTCGGCCATGAGGGGGCGGGGATCGTCAGCGAGGTGGGCTCGGCCGTCACGAGCGTGGTCCCCGGCGATCACATCGTGATTTCGACCCTTGCCGCATGTGGTGTATGCCGTCAGTGCGCGTCGGGACGACCTACACGCTGCCGCAAGTCGATCGGCAACGCGAGCCAGCCGTTCACGCTGCACGGCACGCCGTGCACAAACTTCGCCGGTACGTCCGCGTTCGCCGAGGAAACCCTCATCACCGAGTTGCAGGCGGTCAGGATTCCGAAGGACGTGCCGTTGACGTCGGCTGCGCTCGTCGGCTGCGGCGTCATCACCGGGGCCGGAGCTGTCTTCAATCGAGCCAACGTGCAACCCGGTGATACGGCGATCGTATTCGGCGTCGGGGGTGTCGGACTCAACACGATTCAGGCCCTGCGAATCAAGCGGGCCAGCCGGATCATCGCCATCGACACGATGGCCTCGAAAGAGGCTTTGGCCCGGCAGTTCGGAGCGACCGATTTCATCAACGCGTCCGAGGTCGAAGACGTGGTGGCGAAAGTGCATGAACTGGTGCCTTACGCTGACGGCCTGCCGGTCGGTGGCTTCAACTCGGGTGGGGTCGACTGGGCGTTCGACGTCGTCGGTCATCCGAAGGTCACGTCGCAGTGTCTTGACTGCCTCGACTGGGGCGGCACCGTGGTGATCCTCGGCGTTCCCGCTCCCGGGACCGAGATGAACCTGTCGTACTCCCGACTCACTCACGTCGATCGTACCGTGATGGGTACGCGTGCCGGGTCCTACGTGCCGCAGCGGGACCTCGTCGGCATCGTTGAGATGTACCGCCGCGGCGAGTACATGCTCGATGAACTGGTTACCGCCCAATACCAACTGGAAGACTTCGACCAGGCCGTTCACGACATGCACGAGGGCAAGCTCGCCCGTGGAGTCCTGACCTTCTGACCCCATATCTCCGCGGTTTGAAGGATAGCTGTGAACCATTCACAGCTATCCTTCAAACTGGGGGCGTGGGCGTGGGCGTGGGCGCGGGCGCGGTGGTGGGCGGGGCTGGCGACCAGACTTCGCGCAGGCGGGGGAGAAACTCGGTTCGGTGACGTTCGAACTGGTCGCGCACCTGCTCCGGCGTGAGCCCCTTCACATGCACACGTACATTCACGGCGTTGCAGTTCGACTCGTGCAGCATCGCCGCCAGACGGTCGGCGGCCGCGGCCCCGTCAGCGCCGATGATGAGCTGATCGGAGCTGCCCCAGTTCACGATGGCCCGATCGGGCGCATAGCTGCGATAGTGGTCCATCTGGGCCTGCATCTGTTGAGTCGGCGGTTCGCCGATCCACACCCGTCGGATGAGAATCTTCGCCTGGGTTCCTCCGGCTGCGTCGTAGGCGTCAGACAATCGCTTGGACACCTCTGCGGTTTGCAGGGAGTCGTAGAGCACTCCCATCCCGAGCGCGGCAGCCCTTCGTACCGCAGGTCCGCTCTGTGCGGCCGCGACCATCGGCATCGGTTTCGTAGAAGTCCGCGCGATTGCCCGGTCCCGGCCGAGCGGGGTGGTGTCGCGCCCGCGTAGCGCGCCGGCGATCTTCGGCAGGGCGACTTTGAACCGCTCGCTGATCTCGTCGAAGGGGACCTCGGCCAGCTCAAAGTCGACCGGCAGAGCACCCGCGGCGAACCCGGCGCCGACCCGGCCGGGGTAGGACGCGTCGAGCCAGGCGAGTTGTTCGGCGATCAACGCGTACGGCTGAAGCGGAAGCAGCAGTGGACAGGGGGCGGCCCACCCCCGGGGCATTACCGCGAGAAGGAGTTGGGCGAGCTGTGTCGGGTTCGGGAGGTACCCGGGGAAATCGGCGTGATGTTCGCTGACCATCACGCCGTCGTAACCGGCTTCGATGCCGAGTACCGCCTGATCCCGAATTTCCCGGACCTGCTCGACCGGACCGAGATCGTGGGGATAGAGGCGAAGAGAGATCGAACCGATGCCGAGTGGTTCGACCACTGGTGAAGCCGTGTCCATGGCGAGAACATACCGGCTTTTCTGACGCAGTGTCAGAAACTGGTTCATGTTAGGTTCACTCCGTGTTGTTCCGGCCGTTCATTGACGCGCATCGGAGTGAAATCGGTTGCGTCGGGTCAGCTCCGGCATGACGGGGGTCGGCACTCCTGCTGAGGGAGGCGTGGCCCGAGCCCTCGCATCCAACCGGTCTTTTTCGCTGTACTTCTCCACGTTCTTCGTTTCGAACGTCGGCATGTTTATGCAGGCGCTCGGCGTCCCGTTCGTTCTTTACGGAATGACCAAGTCGAAGACCTGGGTGGGCGCAGGCGGCTTCTGCAGTCAGATGGCCGCCTTTTCCGTTACGCCCCTCGCCGGAACGCTGGCCGATCGAGTGAGCAGACGGGTCGTGCTGGTCCTCTCCCAGGTCATCCAACTCAGCGCGGCAGTTCTCCTATGGGTGCTCGCCATCTCCGACGCCCTGACGCCGTGGCGCATCATCGGTTCGCTGATCATCGGCGGACTCGGCGCGGGCTTTCAGCACACCACCGCGCAGGCCATCCTTCCGCAGATCGTGCAGCCTGAGCACTTCAAGTCGGCCATGCGGGCGTTTCCACTCTGCTTCAATCTCCCTCGGGCATTCGGCCCGCTCATCGCCGGCGTGGTACTACGAAAGTTCGGACCCTCGACCACCTTCGCCGTCAATGCGCTGTCGTTCGTTCCGTTCATCGTCGTCATCGGGGTAATGCACCTGCGGCCCGCCACGCTCGCCGGCAACGCCGAACGGTGGAGCAGACAGTTCATAGAAGGCTTCCGCTACGCCCGTGCGGACCGGTCCCTGTGGGGTGCAATCACGCTCGTGTTCATGATGTCGCTGCTCGGAATGTCGATGCTCAATCACATCGCCGACATCGGATCGGAAATCTACAAGGTCAAGGCGGACGGTCTCGGTCTGCTCTCTGCGCTGGTCGGGATCGGGTCCGTGGTCGCATCCATTTCCGTGGTCCGGATCGGCGACCGTCTGAACAACTTCGGGCTAGGTATCGCCGGCATCGGGCTGCAGGGATGCGCCGTCATTGCGGCCGTGGCGACGAAATCCTTTCCGGTGGCTCTCGCCGCCTTCTTTGCGTTCGGGCTGGGCAACCTCATGTCGGGAATCTCGATGTCCGTCGTGGTTCAGACCGTCACCGAGGACGCCTATCGGGGGAGGGTCGGGTCGCTCTACATGTCGGGCTATCTCCTCGGCGGCCCGATCGGTGCGCTTTCGATCGGCATCCTGGCCGACCGGATAGGTCTTGCGCTCACCGTGGGTGTGTTCGGTGGACTGCTCCTGTCCTACGCCGCGTTCAGCGGTGCCCGCTTCGCCGGGGCCATGCGTCGACGCCGATCGACTGTCGCCGCCGATCGGTAGGGGCTCGGGTTGGTTCCCCTTGGGAATCCGAACACGAACGCGTATAGGGTCGGTCGTGTGACAACGTTACAGAGCGCGGCGGAGGCGCCGCAGAAGACGGCGAGCGGTCTACCGAAGCGGCAGCTCCACCTTCTTCTGGCAACTCTGGTGGCGTCCACCTGTCTCGCCTCTATGGATACGAGCATCCTTGTCACCGCCCTTCCGACCATCTCGGGCCAGTTCAAGGCGTTCGAGCAACTGTCGTGGGTCATCTCGGCGTACATCGTCACGTCGACGATCTCTACGCCTCTACTCGGAAAGCTCTCCGACCTGTTCGGACGCCGAACGATCTTCCTGACGGCGATGGGGACGTTTGCGCTCGCATCACTACTGTGCGGGCTCTCTCAGTCGATGAACCAGCTGATAGCCGCTCGCGCGCTGCAGGGCGTTGGTGGCGGAGCGATCCAAGCGCTGTCGTTTGCCATCCTGGGTGACATCCTTCCGCCGCGTGAACGTGGCCGTTACGTGGGGTACTTCACGCTGGCATTCGCGTCCGCCGCGCTGCTCGGGCCACTCATAGGTGGGCTTATCATCGACCACTGGACCTGGCCGTGGATCTTCTTCATCAACATCCCGCTCTGTACCTTGCTGATGGTGGCACTTCAGCGCACCCTCAACCTTCCGTTCAAGCGGCGTCAGAGCAAACTCGACTTCATCGGCGCAGGGTTACTCGCTGTGGGCCTCGCAGCGTTGATGATCGGGTTGGAAGAAGCGAAGACGACGATCTTCAACTCGAAGTCGCTCTTTCTCGTAGCAGTTGCCCTCGTGGTCCTGTTGTTGTTCATTGCGCAGGAACGCCGGGCCTCAGAACCGATGATCCCACTAAGCCTGTTCAGAAACCGGGTTGTCCTTGCGTGTTCAATGCTCGGCCTCTGCGCCGGCGCGGTCAGTTTTGGGGCATCGAACTACATGTCGGTGTACTTTCAGGACGCGCTGTTCGTGTCGCCGACCGAGGCCGGACTCCGTTCGATGCCGTTGATGCTCGGCATAGTCGTGAGCTCGACAGCGACCGGACGCTTGATCGCCGCCAAGGGCTACTACAAACGTTTCCCGATGGTCGGTTCGGTGTTGGCGGCGGTTGCACTCGGTGTGCTGTCTGTCCTGATCTCGCATCGGTCGGCGTACATCCATTTCGTTCCGTGGCTGATCGTCATGGGCCTCGGGTTCGGTGCGGTGTACACGACGACGTCGATCGCCACGCAGAATGCGTGTGAGATCCGGGATATGGGTGTCGCGACAGCCACCATCATGTTCTTCCGCTCGCTGGGTGGATCGGTGATGCTGGCCGTCAGCGGCACGATTCTGAACAGGACGATCCGTTCTGAGCTCCCCCGCCGTGTGGGAATCTCTGCTGAAAAGGGCATCGCTCTGATCCGGCGACCTCAGGACATCGCTACGTTGCCAACCGGGGTGCGGAACGCGGTGGTCGATGCGATCTCCACGGGTGTCGGTCGTGTGCAACTGGCGGCGGCAATCTCGATGGTCATCGCCATAGGCTGGGCGATCTTTCTTCCCGAACTTCCACTCCGCAACAATGCCGGTCTGACCGAAGTCCTTCGGGCCGAGTAGCTCGCGCAGCGGCCATTTCTAACCCGTTCGGGGGTGTGCGCGATGGTGCCCTAATGCCTGTTGACGTTGGCCATCAACAGGAATGCCGGTAGTTCGCCGCCGCCGTGCACGGGAACACTTGCTCCGGTCATGTACTTCGCCATTGGCGAGGCCAGGAACACGAACACGTCGGCGAGATCGGACGGATCGGCCATGCGCCCGAGCGGGACGACGGCGGATACCGCCGCGATTCCCTCCTCGTCGCCGTAGTGGAGGTGGGAGTGCTCGGTTCTGATCAGACCGGCGACAACACAGTTCACGCGAACCTTGGGTGCCCACTCAGCGGCCAGGCTCCTGGTCAGACTCTCCAGGCCGGCCTTGGCGGCCCCGTACGCAGCGGTACCGGGCGAGGGTCGCGACGCGGCGACGCTTGAGATGTTGATTATGACGCCGCCGTCTGGCTGCTGTTGCATGACATCGTTCGCGCGCATACCGACCAGCAAAGGGGCGAAAAGGTTCAAATTGATGATGGACTGGTGGAACTTCGGCGAGGAACCGGCGACCATGACATGAGGGGATCCGCCTGCGTTGTTGATGACGACGTCAAGTCGACCATGCCGATCGATTACTCCATCGATAAGCGCGCTTACGGCATCAGCGTCACGAACGTCGCACGGAACGAACTCGATCTCCGGAGGAAGCTTCCCGGGACCGGGGACACTCCGACCACAGGTGACGACCGTTGCGTTGCGTGCAAGGAACGCAGCACATATGCCTTTGCCCAGACCTTTCGTTCCGCCGGTAACGAGGACGACTCTGCCTGTGCAATCCAACTCATCAGCCATACGAACACGGTAGTTCGGGAACTGACACACCGTCAGTTTCTGGGGAACTCGCTCGCTTATGTCCACGTTTCGACATGTATGCGATGCAGACTGTGGACATGAATCTGATTTTCAGGGTTGGCGGTCAGCAGTCTTTACTCAGATCTCGGTAGCGACGACCTCGGACAGGCGTTCCAGCTCGGCCGGGTCGGCGGAGGTCGGCACGAGGAAGAGCTCGTCGGCACCGGCGGAGCGGACGCCGGCGATGGCGCGGCGCAGGGCGTCGGGAGTGTACGCAGCCACCCCCAGGGCGCCGTACTCTCCGACTGCTTCGCCGAAGATCTTGAGATAATTATATGCGTACGTTCGGAGTTGGGCTTCCGCGTCGGGGCCGACGGCACACCAGATACTGGTGGACAGATGCGGGCGTTCGTGGCGGCCGACGGCGGTCCACGCCTGTTCGATGGTGTCGAATGCATCCCTCACCGGTTGGGTCGCACCGTCGAGCGTCCAAGCGCCGTCGACTCCGTGGGCCCAGACCGCAGCCCGGGCTATGGCTTTCGGGCCCAGGGCTCCGGCAATGAGTGGGGGGCCGCCAGCCTGCACGGGCGTCGGCCCGACCGGGTCAGCGCCTTCGAACGGAGGTTCACCAGACCAGATATTCCGCATCGTCGTCACCTGATCGTCCATGCGCTGCCAGCGCCGGTCATAGCTCGCGCCCAGGGCCCGGTAGTCGTGCTCACGCCCGCCAACGCCGATGCCCATGGTGAGCCGGCCGTTCGACAGCACGTCGACCGACGCCATCTTCTTGGCCGTATCGACCGCGTCGTGGGCCGGCAGGATGACGATCGTGGTCCAGAGCCGAACGCGCTCCGTCAACACGGCGGCCGCCGACAGTTGCACGACGAGATCATGGCTGGTGAACGTCGTGCGCTCCGGCACCGCCAGCGATGCCCACGGGCCTGCGTCGATCCCACGGCACCAGGCCACCAGATCCTCCCTCGTGTGAGGGAGCATCGTGGGCAGGGTCATCGACAGATGCACGACGCCGTGTGTCTTCTACTTGGTGGGCTTCGGCACTCCGGGAGGGGTGTCGCCGTAGTACTCGACGAACTCGATGAGGTAGCCGTCGAAGTCCTTTATGAAGGCCACCTTGACATTCCAACGTTCGAGCAGTTCCGGTGGGCGGACCGACTCGCAACCTGCAGCGACAGCCTTGTCGTAGATGGCCTGGCAGTCGCTCGTGTTGATGTAGAGCTTCCACATGGCCGTGCCCATATCGACCGGTCCGGGTCGATCGAGGTGCTGTGCGAGTTGCAGGCGTGAGCCGCCTTCGTCGGCCATGAGGACCGCTTCGAGCACGCCGGGGATCTCCGTGCGGCTCCGGAGCGGAATCCCGCAAATCCCATCCCAAAAGCCGATAGCCCGTTCCAGGTCGGCGACGTTGATGCAGTACTGCCCAAGAATTTGTCCCATGTAACGACGTTACAGGCTTTCAGTTCCGGCTGCACATCGGCCGCTTGCCGGCCGCTTGCCGGCCGGGAGGCTCAGCGTTCGAAGTACCGACGCGGGGTGTCGACGAGCATGGTGTTGATCTGTTGTTCCGTCACTCCGGCCTTCAACAGCGCGGGAATCACGTCGTGGCTGATGTGGAGGTAGTTCCAGTGCGGCATGGTCGATGGAGGTATCTCGCCCGGGATCCAGTCGAGGTAGCACGAGGCGTCGTGGCTCAACACCATGCGATCGGCGTAACCCCGTGAGCAGAGTTCGGCGACGACTTCGACGCGCTTGGCGGTTGTCTGGTAGCCGTCGATCCCGAAGCGGTCCATGCCGATGATGCTGCCGTTCGCGATGAGTTGTTCGAGGTAGCCAAGGTTGTCGGAGTCGCCGCAGTGGCCGATGACGACCCGACTCAGGTCAACTCCTTCGGACTTGAAGATGGCCTGCTGATCAAGCCCGCATTTGCTCGCCGCAAACGTATGCGTGGTTATGGGTGTGCCCGTTTCGACGTGGGCCTTGGCGCACGCGCGAAGAACTCGCTCAACGTCGGGGGTGACGCCAGGACGGTCGGTGGCGCACTTGATTACCGCGGCCTTGACGCCGGTGCCGGCTATACCCTCGACGATGTCTCGAACGAAGAGGTTGACCATGGGGTCGCTGCCGTTGGGCCCGCTTCCGGGGACACGACGCTTCCAGTAGTGGGGCACTTCATCGAAGGAGTACAGTCCGGTCGCCACGACGATATTGAGATCGATCTGTTTGGCCAGCGAGGCGATCCGGGGAATGTACCGACCGAGTCCGAGCGCGGTGGGGTCGAGGATGGTGTCTATACCTGCGGCTTTCAACTCCGTGAGACGCGTGCGGGCGTCGGCCACCCGAACGTCTTCGTCGCCCCAGTCCTCGGGCACGTTGTTCTGCATCTCGGGCGAGATGATGAAAACGTGCTCGTGCATAAGAACCCGACCGAGTGCGCTCGAGTCGATCGGTCCGGCGGCGGTGTTAACAGTCGACATGGTGTGACGGTAGCGCTCCCACCGGCGAGAAGTGCAGTCGGGCGAATGGTCCCGGTTCTGCGGTGGCCCTACGCTCTCCGGTCATGCTCGTCGAGACGCTGTTGCCACTCGGAAAAGTCGACCCGGGTCTCCGGGAGCCGGAGAACCATCTGGACATCCGGACCGTCTACGACCAGGCGAAGGTCGTCGAATCGCTCGGGTTCTCCGGGCTGGTCGTGGAGGAGACCAAGGACGATCCGTTTCAGATCCTCGCTCTCGCCGCTCAGGCTACGACGACTCTGAAGGTCGGGACTGCCGTGGCCATCGCGTTTCCGCGGAGCCCCTACGTGACCGCGATGTCCGCGTGGACACTTCAACGGCTCTCGAACGGCCGTCATACGCTCGGCCTCGGCACCCAGGTGCGTGGCCACATCGTGCGCCGCTACGGGCTGTCGTGGTCGCCGGCCGGGCCCTGGATCCGCGACTACATCCTGGCGGTGAGGGCGATCTGGGGTTCCTGGCAGAACCGGACAAACCTCGACTTCCACAGCGCCACGTACAACCTGGATCTCACGGTGCCGTTGTTTGTGCCTGCTCCGGTTGAGCATCCGAACATCCCGATCCATCTGGCCGCGGTGAAGCCGGGCCTTTGCCGCGTGGCGGGTGAAGTGGCTGACGGGGTGCGGCCGCATCCGGTATGCACCGCCGACTACATGCGCACGGTCATGCTTCCCGCTGCGGTGGCCGGCGCCGCGAAGTCGGGCCGGTCGCTTGAGGGATTTCAGGTGGCCCACAAGCCGTTGATCGCGACGGCGCCAGATGAAGCGACGCTCGCTGTCCGGGTGCGAGATGCCCGGGCCCGCATTGCGTTTTACCTCTCGACGCCCGCGTACCGTCCGGCCTTCGAACACCACGGGTTCGGCGATTTGTCAGAGAAGGCGGCCGTGTTCTCCAAGCAGCAACGATGGGAGGAACTGCCCGAGTTGGTGACCGATGAGTTGTTGCACACCTACGTGACGGTCGGAACGTGGGATGTCATAGGTGAACGGATCAGTGAACGTTTCGGGAATGTGGTCACCTCGATCGAGTTCTCGATTGCGCCGCGCACACCTGACGAGGCCGAGTTCATGGGCTCGCTCATCCGGCAGCTAGGGCAATAAGCTAGGGCAATAAGCTACCGGTGCTTCGACCAACACCGGATCGATCGGAGATCGCCGCTTCAGACGATGTGCGGTCAGTCGTGCGTAGGTTCACCAACCTCGTTCGCAGCCCACCGATTCATGGATGCGGATTCAACGCAAAATCTTGCGACTCATGGGCCGACCCAGCGGCCCGCGCCGGTTTGGCGAGGGTGACTCTATCGCCACCCGGTTGTGCTCGGCCCGGTTCCTCACGGCCGTCAACGGGTCGTCACTTTGTTGAGGAACTTGTTGTCGAGAGCTCCAAAGCGTCTCGTGGCCAGTAGGGCCAGAGGGGTATTGTCGACGACGATGGGTATCGGAAACACTCTCGTATCAGCCGTCCTGCAATCTCCGCTTCATCCCGTGCTATCGGGATCGACCTCCCTCGTACGGTACGTCGGTCGGAAGACGGGCCGCACGTTTTCGACACCGACGCGATATGTGAAACATGGCGACGAGCTCATCATCCTTGTGGGTAGGTCGGAGACCAAGAACTGGTGGCGGAACTTCCGATCCGACCACGCCGTCGATGTTCTCGTCCGGGGCCACTGGCTTCCGATGATCGGTCGGGTGGTCGAGGGTGCGCCGGACCTCGAGTGGGTGGCGCCGGTGCTCGAGCTGTACCTCAAGCGGTTTCCCAAGGCCGTGCCGCTCCTTCCCGGAGACACGCCTGAGGAACGAGCCCGTCGGGCCGTTGTCGTGTGGTGCCAGCCCCGACTGGCCCGCATTGAGGCAACGCGCACCTTTCACCTTCCGCACCCACACCTGCCACACCTCGAAATCCAACCGATCGATATCGATCCGGCATAGTTTCAAGAATTGACAGTGACTCTGACAGTATTGGAGGATGGGGTTATGAAGTCCCTGCGAACCGATCTGAGCCGGTGACCTCAAATCCGGTCCGGGATTGGGTGGGATGTTGTGGAACGGTCCGAAGCCACTGCACCCAATCCCACTCAAAGTCTGGTTTCTACCGCAGCACGAAGTCGTTGAGGTCGGGTTCGTGGGTCATTCGCCAGTAGTCAACGAGGCGCCACGGCATCACTGACACGACCCGGCCGTGCTTGTTGCGGTAGTACGTCGACATGCCAGGATGGGTCCAGATCAGGTGCTCGTGCTCGGCGTTCATGCGGTCGACGTACTCGTCCATTGCGGCCTGCTTGCACTCAATGGTGCGGGCACCACTTTCGACCAGCGCGGTGATGCAGCCGCTGATGTAGCGCGACTGCGCTTCGGCCAGAAGAAACACGCTGCCGCCGTGCCCCGTGTTGGTGTTGGGCCCGTACATGCAGAACAGGTTCGGGAAATCCGGTACGGTGATGCCAAGGTAAGCGCGCGGATCATCGTTGGCCCAGCGGTCGGCCAGGCGGGTCCCGTTGCGGCCGGTGATGTTGAGTCGGGCGGCCAGGTCGGTAACGCTGAAGCCGAGCGCCATGATCACGACGTCGGCGTCGCGAAGCTGCTCACCATCCGGTCCCGTTACCACCACACCACTCGGTTGCAACCGGCTGATCGGATCGGTCACGAGCTCCACGTTGTCCTGTGTCAATGCCCGGTACCAGCCCTTGTCTAGAAGGATCCGTTTGCCGTAGGGCGGGTACGTGGGCAGACACTTGGCGATCAGGTCCGGTCGACCAGCCAGCTGCGCCTGAATGTACGAGGTGGTTTCTGCCCGGTGCCGGTCGTTGACCCGGTTGAGCGAGCGCTCGGGATGCGGCCAATCGGGATCTTTGCGCAGCCACTGGAGCAGCCCGTCGCCATAACGCCAGAACAGATTGAACCGGCTCCACTTCGCATAATACGGAATGTTCTCCAGCAACCACGGGGTGCCCTCGGGAACCCGCTCATTGATGCCGGGTACCTCACGCACCCATTGGGGAGAGCGTTGGTAAATCGTAAGTGAACCTACGGTTTCGGCAATTGCGGGAGCGATCTGGACCGATGTGGCCCCGGTGCCGACCAGAGCTACGTTCTTGCCGGTGAGATCGAGGTCTTCGGGCCAGCGGGCGGAGTGGAACACATCGCCGTCGAAGGTGTCGGTACCCGGGATGGTGATGTCGTTGGGTCGGTTGAAATGACCGATCGCGGTGACAAGGACGCGGGAGGAAATCTGTCGGGTACCGTTCGCATCGTGCACCGTCGTGTGCCAACACGATGCCTCGTTGTCCCAGTCGGCAGCCACTACTTCTGTAGAAAACATCGTGCGCTTACGAAGTCCGAACCGGTCGGCGAAATCCTCGATGTAGTCCTGAAGTTCGGAGCGCGGGGAGAAGTGGTACTCCCAGTTGGGGTTGGCCGCGTAGGTGAAGGAGTAGAACTGGTTCGGCGTATCGACGCCGCAGCCCGGGTAGCGGTTCTCGAACCAGGTGCCCCCGACGTCAGCGTTCTTCTCGACGATCACGTGCTCGATGCCGAGGCGGGCCAGTTGCACGGAAAGGCCGAGTCCGGAGACGCCGGCACCGATGATCACGACCGCTGTGTCGACATCGCCGGCAAGCGATCGCAGCACCTCCTGGTGATCGGGACGCGTCCATTCCACGTTGCCGTTTTCGAATCCCATGTCTTCGCGGACCATCGTGACGTAGTCCTCGGGTACCACTTCACCCAACGACGCGTTCATCATCCGATGGAAGAGAACGCGGCCGGGATCGTCAACTTTCGGCGTTGGTGCGCCGTCTTGCATCAGCATCACGATCGCGGCCCGGATCTCCTGTTGGGTCTCCGGCGGAAGGCCCGCATCGAGGTTCGGAACGAGTCGCACCTCACGCTTCGGCAGGTACGGCGCTTCCAGCCACCGGGTATCGCCGGTGATGTGAAACAGCGACATCAGGAGCACTCGAAGGTCGGCTGCCTCGACCGCCGCCCTCAGCACGTTTGGATCAGGACGAGACACTGGCAACCCCTTCGTGTTCGCGAACAGCCTCGACGGAGTCCGAAGCGCGATGACCGCTGAACGTCAGACCCGCGTCATCGACGCGACCCCTGCGGAGTAGCTGTATATCTTTGAAATAGTTCTGGTTCAACTTCCAGGGAAGTTCATAGCCCTGTTTGGGCAGCAGGTGCCTGGCCCGCTGAAAGTAGCCCGACGAGAAGTCGACGAACTCCTCCGTGTCGGTCAACGAACCGGTGTAGGTCGGCATGACCATCGCGACATGGTGCGCGTCCATGTAGTTGAGCATCCGGCACATGTACTCCGACGTGAGGTCGGCCTTGAGTGTCCACGACGCGTTGGTATAGCCGAACCACATGGCCAGATTCGGCATGCCGCTCAGCATGATGCCCTTGTGCAGGACGGTTTTAGCGACGTCGATGAGCTGCCCGTCGACGGTCACTTCGACACCGGCGAGCATCTGCAGGTTCAGCCCGGTGGCCGTCACTATGACATTGGCCAGAAGTTCTTCCCCTGATTTCAGCAGGATCCCGGTGGGCGTGAATCGCTCGATCTGCCCGGTGGTGACAACCGCCCTGCCGGAGCGAATCGCCGCAAACATGTCACTGTCGGGGACGAGGCACAGCCGCTGTTCCCATGGGTTGTAGGTCGGCGTGAAGTTTGTGGCGATGTCGTAAACGGGGCCCAGTTCTTTCCTGACACCTTCGAGGAGCCTACTCTTGAGCTTGTCGGGTTTCTTCCGGGCGAGGTTGAAGATGAACGAGCCGAACAGGATGTTCTTCCAACGTACGACGGCGTACGCCGCCTTTCCAGGAAGCAGTTTGCGTAGACCGTTTGCGAGCTTGTCTTCCGAGGGACCGGCGGCCATGTACGTCGGGGAGCGCTGCAGCATCGTGACCTTAGCGGCGCCATCGGCGACCATGGCTGGGACCAGAGTCACGGCGGTGGCGCCGCTCCCGATGACGACGACGTTCTTGCCCTTGTAGTCGAGGGTCTCGGGCCAGTGCTGAGGGTGCACGATCTGGCCGGTGAACGTGTCGCGGTCGGGGAACTCGGGAACGTAGCCGTGGTCGTAGTTGTAATATCCGCCGCACATGAACAGGAACGAGCAGGACAGAGTTGTCGCGGCCTGGGTCGAACCGTCGATGACTTCGACGGTCCACCGGCTGTTTGCGCTCGACCACGAGGCCCGCTTGACCTGCTGATCGAAGCGGATCTTCGACATCAGGCGATGCTCGTCGACGGTCTCGTTCAGATACGACAGAATCGACGGCCCGTCGGCAATCGCTTTCGACCGGGTCCACGGCTTGAAGCGGAAGCCCAGGGTGTACATGTCGGAGTCGGAGCGAACGCCCGGGTAGCGGAACAGGTCCCACGTGCCACCCACGTTGGCCCGCCGCTCAATGATTGCGAACGACTTGCCCGGACACCGCTCCTGCAGGTGCACGGCCGCACCGATGCCGGAGATGCCGGCCCCTACGATTAGGACGTCAACGTACTCCATCGGTCGGAACCAGTTGCCTTTCAGTGCTCGCTCCAGGCCCCTGCCGTGGTCGAACTCCGTCAATCACCGTAGCCCGATCCACTTGCGTGAAACCACCTGATGGAGGTTGTCGCAGCTGTCGTCGACGTCGTCAATACCAACGCTCACCCCAAACAACATCAGCGAAGGACCGTTACGTCAGGTCTATCAGCAGGCCGGGAGCGCGAAGCCGTTCAGCTTCGACGCGGAGTTGGCTCAGCGCGTCGGTATCGCCCCCAAACGCCTGGGCTCGCAGAACCAGCGCTCCGGTGAGTCCCCCGGGCCGTTCATCGCCGGTTGGGAGATCGGCCAAGGCGGCCCTGACGGCCATGGACGCGATGGAGGCGATGGTGGCACCGGGATCTGCGCCGTTCTGATCGGACCGAATGAGGCATTCGGCGATCACCGCTCGGGCCGCCCTGGCCGGGAGACTATCGGTGTCGCGAACCGCGTCTCGAACGTTGGCCGCCATCGTGCGGGCCGAATCGAAGCGTCGACACTGGGCAAGCCCCGCGGCGGCCGAAGTGAAACCGACCTCGGCTTGGCGGCGACCGAGGTTTGAGCGCGCCGGGATCAGATCATGGTTCGCGAGTTCCTCGAACCTACCTTCGAGGAGCGCCGTCTCCATCTGTATCACCGCGGCGACCGATGTGATCGGGTCGGTGTCGTCGAAGCTTCGAAATGGCGACCCGGGTGTCAACGACGCCGTGATGGCTCCCAACAATGAGACCTCACCCGCAGATTCCGTCTGCCCTACCGTGCGGGCAGCGGCGACCTGGGCGCTCGCGTCGGCGAAGTCGCCGGACAGCCTGCTCAGGTTTGCTCGAAGACAGTGGCTCTGCATCTCGATGTTGTGCCATCCGAATTCCTTGGCGACAGACATCGTCTCGTCGATCCAGGCGCGGGCTGACGCCGTCTCTCTGGAACCACCGAGCCGGGACTTGAGGTAGTGGTGCCACTGCAACGCACTGAGCACGCCGAGGCGCCGGCTCCGGTCGCCGAGTTCCACCGAGTAGGCAAGGCTGTCATGCAACCACGTTTCAACGTCAGGATCATCAGGCCGCACGAGAGCGCGGAAGCTCAGTGTCGCCAACTCGCCGACCCGGAACTGCTCGTCGCGGAACAACCTGAGCGCCCGTTCCAACTCGCCGTCGGCTTCGGCCATGCGCCCGTGCATGAACAGGGCCACGGCTTTGTTGGAGTGTGACCAACCCTGTTTCACCCCGTTACCGAGGGCATGGAACCGACTCGCGGCCTCGTCGAAGGCCACGATCGCCGCGTCGGTGTCGAGGTCGACGAGCGCGTTCGCCTGGATGAGTACCCGCTCGGCATCGATCCGGGGATCGTTGCTCGGCTCGGGAATCATCGTGAGAACTTCTATGGCCCGCGGCCGGTCGCTGTCGACGAGGGAGTGCGCCAACCGCAGGAGGCTGGCAGGAGCCCGGTGACCGAGTTCCAAAGCCTGTGTCAACATCGCCCCGCCCTCGATCCGGCGTGACACGTCGAGTGCTGCGATTCCGGCCGCGGCCAGAGCATCGGCGGCCCGTGCCCTGAGCGTTTGGTCGTCGGGCATCATCGCGTGGGCGCGGGCGAGGTGACGGGCCTGATCGTCGGGTTGGCTGACGAGTTCCGCCATGCGGAGGTGCCGCTCCACGCGGGTCGAGCGGGGAAGTGCCGAGTAGGCAACCTCGCGAAGGAGCGGCTCGGTAATGCGAAGCGTGCCGTCGGGACGGTGCCGCACCAATCCAGCATTGGTGAGCCCGGCGACCCCTTCCGAAGCGGGTGGGCCACCGAGCGCCACGAGTTGCTCGACGGTCGCAGTGTCGCCAATGACTGCGAAGTCCTGCAACGCTGACCGCTCGGCCAGCGAGAGCGTGTCGAGACGCGCGGCCAGCACAGCTCGCAGACTGACCGGCAGTGGGTGCTTGCCGTCGCTGTCACCGGGATGTTGACGGGCGTACGCCAGCAACTCACGAAGGAACAGCGGGTTGCCGCCCGTCGACCGGACGAGCTGCTCGTCAATCTCACCGTCGGGTTCCCACATCTTCGCGAGTGCGTTGGCATCGTGGACCGACAGCGGATTCAGCCGAAGCGTGTGGGCCATGGCAAAGCTGGTGAGCCACCTGCCTTCCGGCCGACCCGCGAAGATCACGAGCACGGGAAGATCGGAAATCGTGGCCACGAACGACGTGAGCAGCTCGATACTCGTGGAGGCCATATGCACATCGTCGATGAGGACGACCACCGACCGGTCTCTCGTTCGTGCTTCGGCGAGCCGCCGCAGAGCCCAGAGCTGCTCCTTCCGCAGGGCTGCCGCGTCAATGCCTTCCATCGAAGCGTCGAACTCGCCAGTAAGTGTGCGTACTTTTTTCTGAACGTCAGGATCGTCGCTGATGCCGAGCTGCCCCACAAGGTCACCTCCCACCCGAATGCCTCCGTAACCGCCGTAGGGCGGGTACGTGGAC
>JANMZO010000455.1:0-14679 GCA_031383405.1 Acidimicrobiia bacterium
CCTGGCCGGCTTCTTCGAAGTAGATGCGGTGATCGCGTTCGTCTAACTCTATGTGCACATATCGACCGACCGGACTGTCGAAGCGGGGCATTGGACCCGATTCCGACACCGTAACGGAACCTGCCGGGCCGGGCGCCCGAAGCAGATCGATGATTCGCTGAACTGCGGGAACGTACTGCCACCAGAGCAGTTCGTCGGCTGTGCGCTGCAAGCCGACACTCGTAGCGACATTGATGTCGTTGAAATACGGCGGAGGGACCGAGCGGAACATAGGTTCCCAGGTCTCGACCGGACCGGAGATCGTGATGACACCGTCGCGCACACCGGGATCACCTTCGCTGATGTCACCGTTCGTGATCGTGATCCCGACGACATCGGATCCGATCACGAGACGCAAACCACCCGTCCAATACCTGGCTGAGAGCTTCAGTTCCCCATCAGCCCGACAACGCTCGACCAGTTGGGCGGCACCCGGGCCCATGGCGTCACCTTCCTTCGAAGGATTCGAGTTCGGCGAGGATCTCGTCTCGATGCTCGCTCAGTTTGGGAGCGGCCCGGTACACGCCGCCCTGGGTTTCGGTGTAGCGGACTGGCGTGTTAGGTGTTAGCACGGGCCGTCCGGAGCCGGTGTGGTCAACGGCAACGAGCATCTTGCGGGCTCGGACGTGCTCGCTGGCGACGAGGTCGCGGGCGTCGTTGACCGGCCCGACGGGGACCCGCCCGGCAAGCGCGTCGACGACCTCCTGCTTGCTGCGCACACCGGTCCATGCGGTGATGATCTCGCGAACAGTCTCCCGATTAGAAACGCGTCGACGAGATGAGCGGAAGTCGTCGTGGTCGATCATGTCTTCACGGCCGATGATCCGGCACAGCTCGGCCCAGTGTCCTTCACCCGGCGCCGCGATCGCGATCCATCCGTCGGACGCCGCGTAGAGCTCGAAGGGGCACAGTGACGGATGCTCCGTGCCCCGGGGTTCCTGCACTTCGCCGGTGTAGCTGTAGCGCCACGTGGCCGATTCGCACAGGGCCATCACTGCATCGACCATGCCCACGTCGACGAACTGACCCTGCCCGGTTGCCCTGGCGTGGTGGAGCGCGCCAAGCACACCGACGACCATCATGGTGGCGGGATACAGATCACCGACACTCGGCCCGCTCGCCACCCGATCGCCTCGCTTGGTACCCGTGTAGCTGACGAGCCCGCTCATCGATTGAGCGACGATGTCGTACGACGGCCAGTACGTATATGGCGTCTCTCCCGTGCGGGGGTCGCCAAAGCCGCGTATCGCGGCATAGACCAGGCTTGGTTTGCGGGCCCGTAGTGTTTCGTAGCTCAACCCGAGACTGTCCATGATCCCTGCTCGGAAGTTCTCGATAACGACGTCTGCGGTGTCGACGAGGCGCAGCAGGATTTCCTTGTCGCTCGCAGTTTTCAGATCAAGCACGATGCTGCGCTTGTTACGGTTGATGCTCGCGAAGTAGCCGCCGTAGTGATGTTCGTCGTCGAGTTCGGTGTGCGGGCCGATTGTTCGGGTGGAGTCGCCGCCGGGTGCTTCGACTTTGATCACATCGGCACCCATATCGGCCAGAATCATGGTGGCATACGGGCCGGCGAGTGCCTGCGTAAGGTCGATGATACGAACGTCGATGAGGGGCCCGGCGCGGTGGGGCAACATCTCGGCGCCGCGCTCGTGCGCCACCTGGTGAGGAGAAGGATCATCGGTACTCATAGGTTCTCCTCAAAGGCTTTCTGCTTGGCTGTCGGAGCATCGCCCGGTCACCGGTCAGCCCAGTGACTGCGGCGTTTGATCAGAACGATTCGCTCAAGCTCACACACCACGTCGCCGTTTTGGTTACGCCCCCAGTGCTTGAACCGAACAAGTCCGGCGTCGGGATTCTCTGCACTTGCCTCGGTGGCGAGTACTTCGGTGTACGCGCTGATGGTGTCGCCGTGATGCACCGGCTTGCGGAACCTGACCCTGTCGATTCCCACCTCGGCGATGGCATTCTCGGCCGTGTCTTGGCTGGTGAGCCCCACGGTCATCGAACCGGTGATGAGTCCGAAGACGAGCCGCCCTTCACCGAGGGGTGAGCCTTTCATCGCCTCTTCGTTCCAGTGGGCCTGAGCGGTGTTCATGACCTGCTTCGAAATGAAGTTGTTCTCCACCTCGTCGATCGTGGCCGCACGGAAATGTTTCATGCGTTGGCCGACCTGGAAATCTTCGAAGTAGTTGCCGGTACCGGTAAGTGAGCTTAGTTTCAAGAACGAGTCCCTCGGTTCTCAGCGCAGGCTTGAAGGTGGAAGAAGGCTGTCGGAGATGATCCGCTGCATGATCTCCGAGGTGCCCTCGAAGATCTTGGTGAGGCGCGCGTCGCGCCAGTATCGCTCGATAGGAAAATCGGTGGTGTATCCCGCACCGCCGTGGATCTGGAGTGCTTCAGATGTCACGCGCTCCGACATTTCCGATGCCATGAATTTGACCATCGCACCCTGCATGTCGGACGGGTCGCCCTGGTCGATCGCATCTGCGGTCTGGTACATGAGCGCCCGGCAAACCTCGATTTCGGAGGCCATCTGGGCGATCTTGAACCGGATCACCTGAAAGTCGCCGATCTTGCGGTCGAACTGTTCTCGCTCCTGAACGTACCTGATCGAGTCTTCAAGTGCCCCCCGAGCCAGGCCGATCGACCGGGCGGCCGTATGTATCCGGGGCGTGGTCATCCCGGCGGCGGTCTTCTTGAAACCCTCCCCATCGCCCGACACCACAGCCTTCTCGTAGCCGATCAGGCAGTCGTCGGGAACAAAACAGTCACTGAAGGCCAACTCGTAGGTGTTCCAACCGTGGTAGCCGATCTTTCGGATCGGGTTGCCGGTGACGCCGGCCGGAAAGGAGTTTGGCTCCTTGTGCACGATGAACTGCCGGATGCCCGCGTGACGGTTTCCGGGGTCATACGGTGTGGCCCGGGCAACGACGAGAATGCCGTTGGACTGGTCGGCAAATGTGCACCACATCTTCTGACCGTTGATCAACCAACCACCATCGGTTTTCTCGGCGCGCGTACGAATCGACGCTATGTCGGAGCCCGCATCAGGTTCACTCATGGCAAATGCCCCGAGCCACTCCCCCCTCGCGGCGAGGGGCATGATCTTGGCCCGTTGTGTCGGGTCAAGACCCGACGCCATGCCGGAGCGGGCGATGATGCTCGCCACGCTCATCCACGCCCGGGCCAACTCCTCAGTGATGAGAGCGTATTCGAACACCCCGAGTCCGAGCCCGCCGTAGCGTTCGCTGACAAGGATCCCGAAGAACCCTAGTTCTCCCATTTCCTTGCGCATCGAGTCGGGGATCAAGCCGTGGATCGGGTCGAGTTCGTTGGCGACTGGCAGTACCTTGTTCATCGCGAAGTTGCGGGCCATGTCCTGGATCGCCACGCGTTCTTCCGTGCGATAGGCAAACGGGATCGGCGGGCGTGGATCGACAAGCGCGCGGGCCATGTTCAGCCTTCCGTGTTCGTGGCAGATTTCGGACGGTGTTTCTTCGCCACAAGATTCGTGCGGCGGTAATCAACGACCAGATCACCGCGCTGGTTCCAGGCCTCGGTGTGCCACGTCACGATGCCGACCCCGGGACGGCTGTCAGACTCCCTGCGCTCGACCACGGCCGATGAAGAAACAACCGTGTCACCCGGATACACGGGACTATGGAACGTGCACTTCTCGATGCCGAGAAAGGGCCCGCCCACTTCGCTGAGATCTTGGACGGAAAGACCTACAACCGTGCAAAGCACAAGCATGGGGTTGACCACCACATCGCGATGACCATGTGCCTTCGCAAACTCGACATTGAGGTGCATGGGATTCCAGTTGCACGTCGCCGTCGAGAAGAGCGCATTGTCGCCGTCGGTGATCGTGCGACCCCAGTGATGCGCGAATACCTGACCTTCCGCAAAGTCCTCGAACTGGTTGCCTTTCGTGGCGAGCGGAAATGAGTCGAAGTCGGGATCACTCACGTATCGGACTGTACGACCAAACTTGTCAGCTGACAAGTTTACCGCTCGCCGGTAAGCACAACGTTTCGTGAGTGTTGCGAAGCCGTGAGATGACCACTCGAACCGACGTCCGTCACGGTTCAGCTCCGATGGCCAAAGGACAGCCGCTCGTGTTGAAATGTGAAATCGGAGCCATTCACACCTCAGTTTGTCTGTCCGCTGGCGCGGGCGTCTCGGAGACGTGAACATCGGTGGCTATTTTCGGATCAGTTTTTGTGTCCGCTGGCGCGGGCGTCTCGGAGACGTGAAAATTGGTACCCGCCATTTTCCGCTCAGCCTTTTTGTCCGGTGGCACGGACGTCTCGACGACGTGAAAATTGGTACCCGCCATTTTCCGCTCAGTGATTGTGCTCAGCCACTCGACGGCTCCGTGACCGGCCGCACGACCCGTGCTCAGACTTGCCTGGAGCAGGTACCCCCCGGTTGGTGCATCCCAGTCGAGCATTTCGCCGGCGACAAACAACCCCGGTGCCTTGTTGAGCATGAACCGGTCGTTCAACTCTTCGAACGCGATCCCTCCCGCAGTCGAGATGGCGCGGTCCGTGTCGACCGGCCCGTCAAGGTAGAGCGGGACCTGCTTGATGGCGCGGGCCAACTCACCCGGCTCCGAAGGCAGGTCGGGCCAGCATTCCCGGACCACGGCCACACCGACCGTCGAAAGATGGGCACGCTTCTGCAGCCATGTGCTCATGCTCTGAGCACCCCGAGGCGAGCTGAGGCTCTTGGCGAGCGACTTCACCGAAACATCAGCGCGCAGATCAAGTTCCGCTTCGACTCCGGGTCCATTCCCGATTGCTGCTCGCAAAGCGGCCCCGCTTGCGTACACGAGACCACCCTCCACCCCGGAATCGGTGATCATGATCTCGCCCCGTCTGCGTACGCCGCCAACTGTAAGAGCAACGTTCTTCAGCGGCTTTCCTGCATGCTTCGATCGAAGGTGCTCCGACCACGAGACCCGGTAGCCGCAGTTCGACGGCTCAAGGTCGGCCACCGCCACATAATGGGCTCGGAACGCCTCGACCCACGAGCCGGTGCTTCCGGTGCCGGGCCAGCTGGCACCGCCCAGCGCCACCACCGATACGTCGGGCGCCATCTCCGACACCACCGCCGTCCGGGCGTGGGTGAAATGATGACGCAAGCCCTGAGAGCCTGTCGCACCTTCCCAGCCCGTCCACTCCAACTCTCGCTCAAATGTCACGCCTTGACGCGCCAGGCGGTCGAGCCAGGATCGCAGGAGCGGGATCGCCCCGAAGGACTCCGGAAACACGCGTCCACTCGTCCCGACGAAGGTTCCTTCGCCTAGTTCGGCTGCCCACGCCCGGAGCGAACTTGGGGGGAAACTCCTGATTGCCTGTGCGAGTTTTTCGTCAGATGGTTCGTAGCGGGCGAGAAACATATCAGGAGGCTCGGAGTGGGTGAGATTCAGCCCACCCCGCCCGGCCAAGGTGAACTTCCGGCCCGGTGTCCGCATCCTGTCGACGACTACGACCGTGTGTCCTTCCATGACCAACACTTCTGCCGCCATGAGCCCAGCCGGCCCTCCCCCGATGACAAGCGCTCGATATGACACCCGAAGAACGTACTGTTTCTTTGTGGTCAGTCCGAGATTCGACGAGCCGTACGTAAGGCGAACCGGGTTCGTAGAGCGCGTTCTCGATGTCGTCACCCTGATTCCCCGGGGCAAAGTCATGTCCTACGGCGACATTGCCGAGTACCTCGGCGAGGGTGGCCCACGACAGGTCGCGAGGGTAATGAGTACCTATGGGAACGAAGTCCCCTGGCATCGCGTGCTCCGCTCGAACGGCACCTGCGCGGAACAGGTGGCCATCGAACAACTCGCGCTCCTCCGACAAGAACCCGTCGTCTTCGATTCGACGAGAACGCGGGTCCGCATGGCCCAAAGCCGCTGGGACGGCCATCAGCCGACAAGAAAAAAACGCTCAAGTAGCTCCGATGGCCACACGACAGCCGCTCGTGTTGAAATGTGAAATCGGAGCCATTCACATCTAGTGGTCCGTCGCTGAAATGCCGGGATGGTGTGGCGAGCCATTCGGCGTCGAGAAGAAGGACGCAGGACGAGGCGCTAGCCGTACCCTCGCGTGAGGACGAGGACGCCGCTATCGGCGTCGAGGGCCGTCACAACACCCGGTCCTTATTTTGGCGACGGACCACTAGGCAACGAATAGCACCCGGTTCCGCAAGGTTGTTGATCTGCGGTCTGCGGCCAGGGTCTAGTGGCCCGTCGGTTCGAGATTTCCCCTGAGGCTAATCCGCTCATCGAATACGAAGCACGAGCCGCCAAAGTGGGCCTGACCGACATCGTCGAAGTACTGGAGAATGCCACCATCGAGTTGGACCACATTGTCCACCCCGGCTTCTCGCATGAAGATCGCCGCCTTCTCGCACCGGATGCCACCCGTGCAGAAGCTCACGACCCGCTTTCCGGCTAGTTCAGCAACTCGCGCTGCGACCCGTTTGGGAAATTCTGTGAACTTACTGATATCCCAGTGGACAGCACCGGCAAACGTTCCGCACTCAACTTCGAAAGCGTTCCTCGTGTCGAGCATGACAATCGGGCGACCCTCGTCGTCATGCCCCTGATCGAGCCAATGTTTGAGAGTGACGGGTGCGACAGCGTTCGCTCTTTGGTGCGTGGGCGAAATAGTTGGGTGATCCATCCGGATGATTTCACGCTTGACTTTGACTTTCAAACGCTGAAACGGGACGGTCGCCGACCAGGTTTCCTTGACGGTGAAGCGGGAAAACCCCGGTTGCGCTCGCACTATGTCGAGCCAGTCCCGAACCTCAACTGGCGGTCCAGCGAGAGACACGTTTATTCCTTCGCCGGCGATCAGGACAGTGCCCAACAGTCCAAGTTTGCAGGCAGCGTCTGAGAACATCGAACGCAACCGTTCGAGGTCGAGCAATTCGACGAAAAGATACCCGGCGATATTGAGAACCCGACGGTGGGAGACCTCGCGCACGACCTCGTAGGGATCGTTGTCAGGTCGTGTAGTCAGCATTGATGCGGATATAACCCTCCGAAAGGTCGCAACCGTAAACGGTGCATGCCGCGTTGCCGGTCATGAGACTCACGTGGATCGTGACGTCGCTCGACCGCATGTATGTCCGAAGCAATTCGAGGCCCTTTTCGTCGGGGCTCTCCGGGTAGACCTCTTGCGCACCGAAACGGATAATGACCCGGTCGGGGCTGATGTCGCTTTCGTCCTGACATTTGCCGACCGCCATCGCGACGCGACCCCAGTTGGGATCAGCGCCGTGAACGGCCGTTTTGACCAGGGGCGAGTTGAGGATCGACTTTGCCACTTTCTTGGCCTGCGCTCCATCACGGCTCCGGTCGACGGTCACCGTAAGAAGTTTCGTCGCTCCTTCGCCATCCCGGGCGATCTGCTTGGTCAGCGAGAGGGCAACGGCTTCGAGCGCCTCGCTGAATTCGGCCCTGTCGACAAAACCGGATCGGCCATTGGCCATGATGGCCGCGGTGTCACTTGTCGACGTATCGGTGTCGATGCTCAGACAATTGAACGTGCGATCCATGACCTGTTTGAAGATCGGCCGCAGCTCGCCCGGCGCGAGACGGGCATCGGTGAAGAACAACGTGATGAGCGTCGCCATGTCGGGCTCCAACATCCCCACCCCTTTCGCCACTCCAACGATTGTTGCCGCGTGTGGGCCTTCCCCGACCCGCGCTGAGGCCACCTTGGCCACGGTATCGGTGGTCATCATCGCGTGAGCGACATCAAGAGCGTTCGTGCCGGTGAAGGGGTAACGGAGTTTGGAAATATGCGCACGTATCTTTTCCATGGGATACGGGCGGCCGATAACTCCGGTCGAAGCAATAACGACCTCATAGGGCTGACACCCGATAGCTCGAGCGACCTGCTTCATGATCTCTTCGGCGTTCTCGTGTCCGAGTCGGCCGTTCGCGACGTTCGCGTTCTTTGAGATCACCACGAACGCGCGAACCGAACCGTCGGCCACGCTGCGGCGGCTGAGATGCACACTTGGGCCGGAGAAGCGGGACTGGGTGAAGACCCCGGCCCCGGCGGCCGGACCATCAGCGGCAATCACAACAAAGTCATCGGTGCTGTCCTTGATGCCGATGTTGGCGACATGCGCAGTGAACCCTGACGGGAGTGGCACCGACGACAACCAACCTGAATCAGACATTGGGCTCTCCTTCGAAACTCATGCCGTTAGTCTGTCAGCCTCAGGCGGACCCCTCGGGGACTGGCGGCCCAAGCCGGAAATTCGTTCCGGTCCGACAATTGAGGATGCGTCAAATTGCTTCGAGAAATCCAAGCGCGGCGTCGAGAAATCCGAAGTTCTGCGGCGTGCCGAAGTGATCGACACCCCGAAGGCCTACAAACTTGGAACCGGCGATTCCTTCGACAACCGGTTCGGCCGGGCCAGCGAAGTCTTTGTCGCCAATTACCACGAGTGTCTCGGCCCGTACCGCGGCCAATTGCTCAGCGGTCAGTCGTCCGCCCGGCCTACGCAGGCAGGCGGCTAGCGCTCGCGGATCGTTGGTCCCATTGGCCGCAAACTGGGCAAACGCCCGTGCCATCCGGCTCGCATGGCTGTCTTCCCCCTCGGCGTCGGTGATCGAGTCGAGGCCCTGTTCAATGGCCTGTGCGACCGGCTCAGGATCTCCCTCGCGCATGTTTCCGATACCAATCCCGGCCACCACGATACGGCTGAACCGTTCCGGCGCCCTGCCAACCGCGCGGACGAGGGTTACAGCACCAAGGGAGAACCCGACGGCGTCGACCGGGCTTCCGTCGCTCGGGAGCGCTTCGAGCACCCGGTCCTCCAAGAACGCGTAGGCCGCCGGCTCGTACGGCTTGGGGGCCGTTCCGTGGCCGAGCAGGTCAACTGAAATGACTTCACGTCCGGCGTCACGCAGCAGATCGACCCATCCGTTGCGTTCCCAATTGAGGGCAAACGACGACGCAAAGCCATGGACGAGAAGCACCGGTTGGATTCGCACGCCCCGAAGCGTACGAGAAGGACCCCGATCCCGCCACCGCTGAGGTCGCCACGTAGGCCACCAACTCAGTCACAGACCGGCCTCTGTGGCGTGGAGTCGGCCTCGATCGCGAAACGAGAAGACTCGACCCGGCCGGGTCGGGTAGATGGAGTAGCCTTTACGCGCTATGTCCCACCGTCTCGACATCGAACTCACCAGCTCCTCGGATTCCGGCTGGACCTGGCGCGCTGCAGGCGCCCGCCAGCCAAAAGGCACCATCGACGTTTCACTCCTTTATCCCGGTGCACAGGTCGGTGATGTAGTGCGAGCAGAAGCCGAGCGCGATCTCGACGGAACACGAATTGTGTTGATCGTCGCGCCACGAGCCAGCAGGGCCGAAGCCGAGCGGATTCAGCCGATGGAGCGGGCGGCGGGCCCATCGGTAAGTGTCAGTTATGCCGACAAACCCGGAGGGAGGCGTGGTCGAGATGGCGACGACGACCGTCGCGGTCCCCGTCCTCCTCGCGGTGATCGCCCCGATGGACCCCGCCCCGATGGACCTCGAGGCGACCGCACCAACCGCCCCGGCGGGGATCGCACCGGACCGGGCACCCCCCGTGGGCCGCGACCGGAGCGGGCTGTGCGGCCTGACCGTCCGGACCGTACCGATCGTCCGAGCCGACCCGAACGTCCACCCAGGGAAGGCTCCCGCCCGGCCCAGAAGCGGTTTACGCCCGGAAAGGCGCACCGCGACGCGCTTATCGACACGCTTCCCGTTGAACACCGGCCGGTGGCCGAGCAGCTTTTCCGAGGCGGTATTCCGGCCGTACGGCAGGCCATCATCGATCAGAACGCTCAGCTGAAGGCGGCCGGTCAGAACGAAGTGCCGGCCGCTCCGCTACTGGCCATGGCCGAGGATCTGCTGCCCAAGACCCGACAAGCCGAATGGCTTGACCGGGCGGCCGCCGCTCTCGACGTCGCCGATGAGATTCCGCTGCGCGATCTGCGGGCCGTCGTCACCCAGGCCGACGGTGTGGCCAAAGACGACGCATCGCGTGACATGTCGGCCAAGCTTCGCGAGGCTCTGAATCGGCGGGTTGAGGGCGAACGTACGTCGTGGACCAACGACATCACAGCATCGCTCGACGACAACAAACTCGTCCGGGCCGTCCGACTGAGCGGTCGACTCCCTGACCCCGGCGCGAAGCTCCCGACTGAGCTGTTGACCCGACTCGTCTCCGATACCAATGCCGGCCTCAGCGCCGAAACACCTCAGGACCGCTGGGCCGCGCTCATCGAGGCGGCGGCCGATGCACCATTTCGACGAGATATCGTTCCGACGGGGCTGCCGGCCAGCCCCAACGAATCGGTCCTCGCCACCGCTGCGCAGGCCTCGAACCGAATTCCTGCCCTGCTGAAGCTCCTTGGGCTGACAATCCCACCTCCACCGCGCGCCAAGAGCGCTCCGACCGGTCGGCCGCTCCCACCGCCCCCACCGCCTTCGGTCGTGGCGTCAGCACCCTTGGCTCCGGCTGAACCGGCCACAACGCCCGACTCCCATTAGGAGTGTGCGGGAAAACCCGCTCCAAACACCGGAAATCCCGCACAAATCACGGTGATCAGGTGATCAGCCGCAGAAACCCGTGCTCGGCGAGAAAGTCGGCCAGACCCTCGACGAGCGCGTAATCGGTTACCTCATCGAGCGGCACCCACCTCGCCTCCGCAGCGTCGTCACCGGCTTTCGGCTTCGGACGTTCATCGAGCACGGTGACGAGGAAGTCATGGATGACGTAGTGGTATTCATCGGAAATACGCTCGACCCAACCCACAAAGCGCTCGGCGACGACTTCGAGGCCCGTTTCTTCAAAGACCTCGCGGGCGACGGCCGCCATCAGCGTTTCGCCGGTTTCCACTCGTCCGCCCGGAATTGACCATTGCCCTTGAGCGGCACCTCGGCCCCGCCGAACGAGAAGTAGTCGGTCCCGGTCCACAGCAATGGCGCCGACACAAACCTCCGGTCGAATTACGGAACCCGCGTCGGAGTCGGTGGTGCCATTCACGGTTCGGTCTCTTCAGTGGCCAACGTGTAAGTGCCGGGTACCTTGCGCAGATCCAAATGGACCGTCAAGAGCCGGGCCTTGAGCCCGAACGTCTCGAAGAAATTCTTGGTCTCCCGGGCCCCGGGGAGAGCGAACGAGTCGACCCCGTCGCAACCCCGGGCACGGCACCACGCCAGCGCCGCGTCGAGAAGCGCCTCGCCTGCCCCGATAGCGCGAGCCTGCGCGTCGACGGCGATCTCTTCGATCGTCGCCACGGAACTGCCATTCACGAGATGCCGAATCGTCGTGTACGCCCAACCGACCAGGGCGCCATCGGCCAACACGATGTCACAATGGCTGCTGCCCTGTGCGCTCGCGGCGATCAACACCGCCGTGCCGCGGTCAGCCCGGTCAGCGAGAAACAACGGGCCACCCCGCTCATTCGCCAATTCGCCCGAGATCGACGCACGCAACGCCTCGAGACCGGCCGGACCTTCGAGATCGGCGTCGCGGAGGGGTCGGATCACGAGTTCCATAGTTTCACCTACGGAATCTGAAGTTGTCTGGCGCGATGAAGAACGGTGCGTCTGGCCCGGTTTGCCTGCTCATGGACTTCGACCGCATGCAGCTGCGATTGGGTGAGGGCATCGAGCAACGGAACAATCGATGACGAAGGCAACCCGTCGTAACCGTCGATTCCGAGTGGGCTTTCGGCCACGGAGTTCTTTCGGACCGTTTCGATCGATCGGGGCCGGCGTTCCTGCCTGATCTTCGGTGTTTCGCCAGTTCGGACGGGTTTGGCGGAACTCGGCCGACGAGCGGACTGTGGCCGTGGCGAACCCTCAATGGGATGATTCGCAAGGATGGCAGCCGTCTCGGACCTGTTCGAGGCAGAACGTTTCCTCGGCACCGACACGCCGGGTTTCGCAGATTCTTTCCCCGTGGTCGGTGACTTACCCACCGACGACGACGCTTTCGCCGCCCCGACCCCGGAACGTTTCGCCCCAGTAGCCCCGGAACGCCCCGAAGAGCCCCTGCTTGAAGATCTCACGTCGCGAGGCACCGTCATTGGGGCCGAAGGCGCTGCGGAGGCTCGGACGGGCCCAGCCGCCGAGGCATCGGTAATCGTTCGCACCTGTGCTTCGACGAAAGCTGCCACCTTCCGTCGAAGAATCGGCGTTACGAACTTCCCGATCACCTTTGCCGTCTTGATCTGCGACTCGGCCCTGGCGCGGACACTTTCGACCATTTCCAAAAAGTCAGGAGGTTTCGAATTCGCAGTCATACATCCGCTTTCCGTTTTTCCGATCGTTGACCGGTGCGAACGAACGACCGCACCGGCTGAATTGACGTTTCAGACGCAGTCCCGGCAGCGACTGTTCGGTTTGTCGGCCAACTGACTCGGATGCTTCACCAGGAAGCACGACTGGCAGACAAACTCGTCGGGGCGCTTGGGAATTACCACCGAGACGCCCTCGGCCCGATCGTCTGTGTCGGGCTGGTCTTCGTCGTCGACCTCCACGTCTTCGATGACGAGGCGGTCTTTCAGAATCACGTCGAGGCTTGCCTCCACATCGTCAGGGTGCATCTCATCTTCGTCGAAGTCATCATCTTCGACCGCCGTGAGCGGCACAACGGTGACTGTCTCCTCGTCGAGTTCGTCAATCACATCATCGACGAGTTCATCGTCGTCAACCAACCCATCGATATCGTCGTCTACGAGACCATCGAGGTCTTCGTCGGCCAGTTCATCCAGGTCAACATCGTCAAGTTCCTCGCCGGGTCCATCTCCTTCGAAATCATCGACATCACCGAGTTCAAGGTCAGCATCGAGCATTTCCTCGTCGGCTTCTTCCACAACTTCTTCAGCGGCCTTCTTTGGTTTCTTAGCCATCGCACATTTCTCCACGAACCTGGACCTTGGGGAGAGGTCCACAAAGCGCCGCACTATAACCGGGCCACAGGACCATCGGGTGCATCCTCTCGTGTTATGTGCGTTATGTGACGATTGACACTCACGAGAGTGCCAACAGGCCCCCGTTTCTTGCCGAGACTGCAGCCGAAGGTCCTTGGCGAACGCCGACCGGTGACCCTGTCTACTGTTCTCATCGAGTCGTTTGCGCATTGAGGCCCACGCCGACCGTTGACCCTGTCTCGGGCCCGGGCGACTACGGACCGCCACCGACTTCCAAGACACGGGCGGTCGCTCGCCGGCCCGGCAACTTCACCACTTCAACGGCCCGGGGCAACCGCTCTTTCACCTCGGGAGCGTGTGTCACGACAAGAATCTGCCGGAAGCGGCCGCTCAGTTGTGTGAGCGCGCCTAACATCCGGTCTTTCCGGTCGACATCGAGGCTCGCCAGTGCCTCATCGAGGACCAACAGTCCGACCTGTCCGCCGGCTTGGAAGCGGACCTGCTCGCTGATTGCCACCCGCACGGCGAGATTGGCAAGGTCGACTTCCGATCCGGAAAATCGCGTGCTCAGGTACGGCACGCCTGCGTCAACGATGCTGATTTCATAGGTTTCGGGGTCAAGCACGATGCCGTCGTACTCACCCGCCGTCAGCAGGTTGAAAAGCTCACTTGCCTGGATCTGCAAACGAGGTCCGATCGCGGCGACGACCTGCTGACGAAAGCCATGGAGAAGGTCGGCCGACCGGCCGATGTAGCGGACTGCTTCAGCGAGTTGCCTGGCCTGCCCGTGCTGGAGTTGGGCCTGCGTGACGAGCGCCGTGACTGAAGCCACCTCCTGCTCCGCTTTGGCACTCGCTGATGCGGCCCTGTCACGAAAGTTCGCGGCCACAGCGAGAGTCGCGCCAGCTTCACGACGTTTATCTTCCAAGATGGCGAATTGCCGCGCGTCGAAGTTGAGCCCGTCGAGTTCGACCCGCAAGGCCGAGCGGGCCTTTTCCGCGATGTCGAGAGCCAGACGTTCGCTGTCGAGTTCACCTTGAAGCCGCGGAAGTTGTTCAAGCTGGGTGAGTAGAACGGTTCTCGTCGTTTCCTGGCGACGTTCGTCGGCGAGCTGTTCCTCGAGGCGAGACCGCTCCCCCGGCTGGCCGGGACCGCCGAATGACTCCAGCGCTTCAGCGCAAGACCGCACCCGCTCCTCCGCAGCCAGGCGCGTTGCGTTGGTGACCGCCGACCGTTCGACCTCCGAGCGGAGCCGTTTCAGTTCTGCTTCGCGCTTCTCCTTAACACCCGTTATCTCGTTGGCGGCCGACCGGGCGGACTGTTCCGCCGCCTCCGCCCGGTGAAGCGCTGAGAGCGAGTCGTCAAGTTCGGTGGTTCGATGGGCGAGCACCGCGGCGAAACCCTGGCCGAGGGCCTGACCGCACAACGGGCAATCTGCTTCGGCGGTGAGCGTCGATGACTTCGACAACGAATCTTTCGCCCGGGTCGCCCCAAGGGCGGCCGATGTCACCGCCGCGCCCGCTGCTGCGAGCTCACCTGCGGCCGCCGAAGCGGCTTGGCGAAGCTCGGACACCTCGGCTTCAAGGTGATGCATCTGCTGCCGCAACGACACGCCGAGATCGTTCGTCACCGTTGCCGGTCCGGTTCGCAGGCTGCGTTCAGCGTCTTCGTATCGTTCGAGCAGC
>JANMZO010000477.1:0-7701 GCA_031383405.1 Acidimicrobiia bacterium
GTTGACGAATGCGAACGGTCCGGTGGTGGCGGAGTTGTGTGCGCGTCTTGATGCGATTCCGTTGGCGATTGAGTTGGCGGCGGCACGGGCGAAGTCGTTGACGCCGGAGCAGATCTTGTCGGGTTTGGAGGATTCGTTGCGACTGTTGACGGGTGGGTCGCGGGTGGTGTTACCGCGTCAGCAGACGTTGGAGGCGTCCATCGCGTGGAGTCACAATTTGTTGGGTGGGAAGGAGCGGGTGTTGTTGCGGCGTTTGTCGGTTTTTGCGGGTGGTTGTGATCTTGTTGGGGCGGAGGGGGTGTGTTCGGATCGTGATCTTCTTGGGGAGATGGATGTTCTTGATGCGTTGGAGCATTTGATCGACCAGTCGTTGGTGAATGTGAATGAGACGGGTGGTGTGGCCCGTTATCAGCTTCTTGAAACGGTTCGTCAGTACGCGGCGCGTCAACTCATCGAGGCTGGTGAGATCGACATGTTCATGGAGCGTCATACGGCCTGGTATCACCGTCTTGCGTTGGAGGTTGGGCCCCTCGCCGAAGGGTCCAGGGATCTGGAATGTTTCGGGTTGTTGCTGCCTGAACGGGAAAACCTTGCCGCCACACTGGCCCGCCTCAAGGACATGGGCCGGGCCGACGACGTGGCCGAGATTGTGGTTGCCCTGGCCACGTTCTGGGGCTACAGCGCCCAGGCGGTTATCGGGTCGGTGTGGACGACTGCGGCGCTCGACCTTTGTGGCGAACAACCCTCCGTGACAAGAGGTCGGCTGTTACTGGAGCGGTCGACACTCGACGCGATCGCCGGCCGCCCGCATCTTGTGATGACCGACGCCAAAGCTGCCGTGTCACTCGCCGAACAGTTCGGCGACCGCCGGACTTCGGCCCGCGCCCGTGCTTTTGTCGCTCAGCTTTCCGCGGTGTTCGATCTCGACTCGTCGGTCCTCGCGATCCGTTCCGCCGCTTCGGACCTCCGTGACGAGGGCGACATGTACGGCGAAGTGGCCTGCACCGTGAACCTGATATTGGCCCAGTTGATTTCGGGGGACCTGGTCGGTGCACGGGCAACGCTTCGCGGGTCCGAGGATGTCGTAACCCGACTCGGGAACCGGGGGATGCGAAACAGTTGGCAGGCGTACCGGTTACTGGTATGCGTGGTGAGCGGGGACCCCGACGGGGCCGAGGCCGGTCTTCGGCTCCTCGTTGCGAGGCATGAGAGGGTGGACTCGATGGGTCTGAACCTTCGGGCCCGCGCCCAGCAGATGATCCTTGCCAATCGGGGTCAGATGGGCCCGACGCCGGACGAGTTACGCGAACAACTCCGCGAGATGGAACGCCACGACCGTCTGATGTGGGCTATCCAGTCCCGGGTGCTGATCGTGACGGCGCTGCACATAAACGGCGAACACGAAGAAGTTCGTGCCTACACCGATTCGACGATTGCCGTAGCCGGACCGATGCTGGCGAGAACGGTCGCCGGCCCCCACCTGACCGGGGTGCAGGCTGCGTTGGCGTTGGGTGATCTGGGTGATGCGAAGCGACGCCTGGGGTTGGCGGCATCGTTGCTGGGGCCGGGGGAGAGCAAGGTTCTGGTGACGGAGTTTCATGTCACGCGAGCTCTTGTCGGTCGTGCTGATGGTGATCTTGTCGGTGCGGAGTCTGATGTTCATTTGGCGTTGTCGGTTGCGGTGGAGCAGGGCATGATGGGCCAGGTGTTGTTGTGTTTTGAGTTGTTGGCTGGTTTGGCGGCGTGTCATGGGTCGTGGCCGGAAGCGGCGCGGTTGGCGGGTGCGGCGCAGCAGCAGCGCGAGGACCGCAAGCTTGGTCTTCGGGTGGAACCGCACCGTTCGCAGCACGCGGCTGATCTTGTGGCGGCCCGGGCTGCGCTCGGCGACGTTGCGTTCGACACCGCTTTCGATGAGGGTCGACGGCTTTCGCTTGATGAGGTGGTTGCGTTCGCGCAGCGGACGCGTGGTGAGCGGGGGAGGCCGACGATTGGTTGGTTGTCGCTTACGCCGACGGAGCGTCGGGTTGCTGATTTGGCGCGTGCCGGTTTGTCGAATGCGGGTATTGCGAAGGAGCTGTTGATGGGCGCGGAGACGGTGAAGACGCATCTGTCGAGGATCTACGCGAAGGTCGGTGTCGCGAACCGCACGCGACTCGCGGCGCTTACCCCTCCCCCGGCCGCCTGAAGACCGGAGATCCAGCGAAATACCGCGCTCTGAACGTCCCCCCGGTCCGTCCCCCGTGCGGGGGATGTTCCGGGTCGACCGTCCCACCATGCTGACATCACCGAGCTGACCAGCAGCTCCCGCACCAACAGAAACAGCACCAAAGAAGGAGACGAGACACCATGAACGCACTGCTATTTCGCCGAGACCGCTTTCGTCCGTTCGCCGGTACCGTGGCGGGCCTGGCCTGTCTTGCGGTGATCGCCTCGACAGGCTCCCCTTCGGGTGCGGCCACGAAGTCGAAGGCAAAGGTCACTCCGCCGAAGGTGGCTCCGGCCAAAGCGACTTCGACGACGGCTGCCGCTGCTGCGGCGTCCCCCGCCCCGTCGACAATCGTGCCGTCGCCGACGGCCGCCCCGCTCGGCAGGATGGTGGTGGGGGCGTCGGGTGAGCTTCCGGGCCTCGATCCGGCCGCGGTCACTCGGGAGATCGTCCTGGACGGAGTGTCGACCGCGATCTACGAGGAGCTTATGGATCTGCAGTTCGGGAAGCCGCCGCGACCGTACCTGGCCGAGTCGTTGACCGAGGCGCCGGACCGTCGTTCGTGGACGTTGAAGGTGCGAAACGGGGTGCGGTTCCAGGACGGGACGAACCTCACGGCTGATGCGGTGAAGGTGAACCTTGAGCGTCAACGCAAGTCGCGCACGTTCGGGCAGTCGATGGTGATCATCAAGTCCATTGACGTGACCGGTCCGCTGACCGTGAAGCTTTCGCTCGACAGGCCGTATGCCTCGTTGCCGTATCTGTTGGGTGGCACGGTTGGTCTCATGATCAGCCCGAAGGCGATCGCGGAGAAGGCCGACAAGCTCAACCGTGAGCCGACCGACGCCGGTACCGGCCCGTACGTCTTGAAGGACTTTGTACCGGGTGATCACAGCACCGTCGTGCGCGATCCGAATTACTGGGGTAACCCGAAGCCCCGCCTCGACCAGATCACGTTCCGGATGATCCCCGACGAAGGCGCCCGTTACGCCGCATTGCGGGCCGGCGACGTGCAGACCATGCTCACGGTCCTGCCGGGAACGGTGAACCGGGCCCGGGCCGACGGCTTTTCGATCATCGACCCCCCGACCGCCGGTTCCGGAGCAATCATGTTCAACAACTCGAAGCCGCCCTTCAACGACGTGAGGATCCGTCGGGCCGCGGCGCTGGCCCGTGATGGTCGTGCGCTCGCCGAACTGATCGAGGACACGGCCTTTGACAGGCAGGGCTTCGGTCTCTGGCCGAAGGACAGCCCGTGGTTTTCGCCGGTCGGTCACGACTGGAGTTACGACCGGGCCGAGGCCAAGAGGCTCGTGGCCTCGTACACGGCCGAAACCGGACGCGACGTGTCGTTCACCTTCTTGAACCTCGGCCAGAGCGCATCGGGCATCGATTCAGCGCGCCTCACGGTCAGGTACTGGCAGGAGGCCGGCATGGACGCGAAGCTGCAGATCCTCCCCGACGTCAATCAGTTTGCGTTGGCGCTGCTGACCGGGCAGTACCAGGCCGCCTCATGGCTTGTCGGTCTGCAGCAGGATCCCGATGCCACTGCGTATCCGGTACTGTTCAGCACGTCAACGGGGAACTTTGCCCGGTACAAGAGTGTCGAGATGGACACCGCACTGGAGAACGGCCGTAACGCCGCCGACGTCGAAGGCCGGAAGGCCGCCTACACCGAGGTGCAGCGCGTGTTCCGCCGTGATGTGCCGTTCATCGTGACATCGCTGGGATCGCTACACCTGATCTCGAGCAAGACGGTGTGCGGCCTCGATGATCTGGGTGGCTTCTCGGCCCGAACCGTCGGTCTCGGAAACTGCTGAGCCGGTGGAGGTGAGGTGACCATGAAGACAACCCTGTTCAACCGGTTCGTTTCGCTTGCGGCGGTGTTGTTCCTCGTGTCGCTCACCAGTTTCATGCTCATTGAGTTGCTTCCGGGGGATCCGTCGACCGCGCTGGTGCCGCCCGGCACCAGCGCCGAGGTTACGAAACGTGTCCGCCAGGAACTCGGCCTCGATCAGGGTCCCGCTACCCGGTATGTGCACTGGGTCGGCCGGGTGGCACACGGCGATCTGGGAAAGACGTTCAGCAATGGTGAACCGGTGGCCCGGGTACTCGGCCGGGCCCTCACCGTGACGATCGAACTGATGGTGCTCACCCAGCTGTTCGCCCTGGTACTCGGTGTGGTGGTCGGTGCCGTGTCCGCGCACCGGGCGGGTGGCCGACTCGACCGCGTGGTCCAAGCGGCCACGTTCGCAGTTTTGGCGGTCCCGCAATTTGCCGTGGCTCTGGTCCTGCTTCTCGTGTTTGCCGTGCACCTTCACTGGTTTCCAGCCGTGGGGTTCGTGCATCTCAGCGACGATCCGGTGGGAAATCTGCGGTCCCTGGTGCTGCCCACCGTCACGCTCGGTCTGCCTGTCGCCGCGTTCTACGCGCGGATGGTTCGGGCGGAGATGGTGGCCACGCTGACCGCTGATCACATCGTGTTGGCCCGGGGGCTGGGAATCCCCGAACGACGGATCGTGCTCAACCATGCACTGCGTCAGTCCTTGTCGAGCCTTCTGGCCGTGTTCGCGATCGAGACCGGCCGTCTGCTCGGCGGCGCGTTGATTGCCGAGACGATTTTCGCGTTGCCCGGTATGGGGCGGTTGTTGATTGCCAGCGTCGGTAAGCGGGAGTACCTGCTGGTACAGGGTGGAGTGCTCGTCGTCGGTGCGGGCTTCGTGGTCGCCAACTTCGCCGTCGACATCGCCCGGTCCCGTCTCGATCCCCGTATCCGCTTCGAGGGAACGGTGACCCAGTGACCGCCGGTTCGGTGAACATCGGGCCCTCCACCAGGCCGGTGCCGAGGTCGGTGCCGAGGCCGCGCCGGCCGCTGGGAGGCGGATTCTGGTTCGGTACGTCATGGCTCGCCGCGTTGGTGTTCGCGGCCGTCACCGCCTCATGGCTGCCAATCGATCCGAACGCGTTCGATCCGTCGAACGGTCTGCGGGCGCCCAACTGGTCGCATCCGTTCGGAACGACCCGTCTCGGCGAGGATGTCCTGGCCATCTGCATCCACGGCAGCCGGGTCGCGCTCATAGTCGGGCTCGGAGCTGCCGGCATCGCCCTGGTCGTGGGTGGTCCGATCGGGATGGCCAGTGGATACTTCCGGGGTTTCACGGACCGGGCTGTCACGACTCTGCTCGATGCCGTCATGGCCATCCCCGGCCTCGTGCTGGCGCTAGCGCTGGTGCTGTTCATCGGTCAGACGATGATGACCATCGTCTTCATCGTCGGGCTCCTGTTCGTGCCCTCGTTCATCCGGATCGCCCGGGCGGCCACCATGGCGGTCGCCGACCGGGAGTTCGTCGTCGCCGCCCGTCTGACCGGTGCCCGGCACCGGAGGATACTCCTACGCGAGATCGGCCCCAACGTGGCCGTGCCTCTGGCCGGCTATCTGTTCCTCATCGCAGGCTTTGCGATTCTGCTCGAGGGGGGCCTGTCGTTCCTGGGTCTCGGTGTTCCCTACGACAAGGCGAGCTGGGGCCGCCTCATCGTGAGCGGGCGGGACGAACTTCAGCGCGCCTGGTGGTGGTCACTGTGTCCGGCCGGCGTGTTCTTCCTCACCCTGTTGTCGCTGAGCCTGGTGCAGGAGGGTCTTCAGGCCCGTTGGCTCGGTCGGCCCCGACGGGTGCGGCCGGGCCGTCGTCGCTCGCCGATGCAGGCGGCCGTGCCGGTGCCGGGGGTGTCAGCGGGGCAGTCGGTGGGGCAGGTGGCCCTGCGGGCCTCCGGGCAGTCGGCGGTTTCGCGGCCGACGGCTGACCCCGTGCCATCCCGGGTCGGCGAGGCCGCCCCCCTCGATTGCGCTCCCCTCGATTGCGCTCCGCTCGATTGCGCTCCCCTCGAGGTGGTGGACCTCCACGTCCACCTGTCGACGCCGTACGGGATCGTACGCGCGGTCGACGGGGTGAACCTCACCATCCGACGTGGGGAAATGCTGGCCGTCGTCGGTGAGTCGGGTGCCGGCAAAACCATGCTCGCCCGCTCGATCCTCGGCATCGAGTCGCCTATCGCGGCGGTCACGGGCCGGGTCCTGCTCGAGGGGGTTGATCTGCGGACTCTTGCGCCCGAACAGTTTCGGCGACACCGCGGCCGTGACATCGCCATTGTGCTGCAGGATCCCATGACGTCGCTCGATCCGGTGATGCGCGTCGGTCGTCAGATCGCCGAACTGGCCCGGGTCCACCTGCACATGAGTCGGGGCGAGGCCCGTCGCCATGCCGTGCAGTTACTGTCGGAGGTGGGGATCGCGGAACCCGAGCGCCGTTCCCGCCAGTACCCGCAGGAACTCTCGGGCGGAATCCGTCAACGGGTCGCCATTGCCATGGCCCTGTCGTGCCATCCCAAGGTTCTCATCGCCGACGAGCCGACGAGTGCGCTCGACGTCGTGGTGCAGGCCCAGATACTGGATCTCATCGACCGGCTCCGCCACGACCGCAATCTGGCCGTTCTCCTCATCACCCACGACCTGCCCCTCGCGCTGGCCCGCGCCGACCGAGTCGCGGTGATGTACGCC
Source organism: Acidimicrobiia bacterium (assembly GCA_031383405.1). Classification (GTDB taxonomy): domain Bacteria; phylum Actinomycetota; class Acidimicrobiia; order Acidimicrobiales; family JANYDT01; genus JANMZO01. Next base: position 6,762 of record JANMZO010000477.1, read on the forward strand.
GGCCGCATTGTGGAACAGGCGACCCCGGCGCAGATGGCAACGGGTTTGTGCATGCCCTACGCCTCGGCGCTGTTCGCGGCCGCACCGCAACTTTCGGCCCCCTCGCATCAACGCACGGTGCCCATTCCGGGCCGTTCCGCGGTGATCACCGCCGACTCACTCGGTTGCGCGTTCGCTCCGCGGTGCGAGCGCGCGCTGGTCCGGTGCGCGCTCGACACGCCGATGCTCGAACCGCTCGACACGCCGATGCTCGAACCGCTCGCACCCGTGCAGGTCGAGCTGGTTGACGGGCTGAGATGGATGCGCGACACCTCCCGGAAGAAAGACAGCCACGAAGCTGGCGAACACCCGTCCGTTACCCGTGTCGGCCCACCCGTTGTCGGCGAACGCCTCGTTGCGTGCTGGTCTCCGCTTGAGGTTTCCCTTCGAAGGGGTGGGAACGCGATCGTGTCCACGACTAGCGTGCTCGGGTCGCAGGGTGCTCGACCGCAAGTTGCTCGGGTCCCAAGGTGAAGGGGTGTGATGTCCGGTGAAACTCGATGACCGAATGTTGGACGAGCTGAGCGGTGCGGCGCATGCGCTGTCGCTTTCCCGTGACGACGTCTTGGTGGAGGAGGGCGACGAAGCCGACGAGGTGTTCTTCGTGCGCTCGGGGCGACTTGAAGCGGTAACGAACGGAACATCCGGCGAGGTGTTGCTCGGTCCTATCGAGCCCGGTGAGCTCATCGGTGAAATTGCCCTGGTGACCGGCCGACGACGCATGGCGACACTGCGGGCGTCGGAACCTTCGGTGGTGTTCAGGATTCCGAGGTTGGCCTTCGAGGAGTGGATGATCCGGCAACCGGAAGTGGCCGACGCCGTGGCGGTAGCGGCTCGCGAACGCATCGACCGGGCCCGGGTGGCAGCGATGATCGAATTGCTGATCGGGGCGGGCGACACA
>JANMZO010000002.1:0-3157 GCA_031383405.1 Acidimicrobiia bacterium
GCAGGAGTTCCGACCGGTCGCGTACCTCCCACCTCGCCGACCAATGCGCTCGCAACGCGAACATCCGGGCCCGTGGGAGCCGACGCTGAGGACGCTTGGGCGTTAGTGACGAAGAATCGTCAGTCGGCGATACCGCAGATGTCGACCGCCATCAATGCCAGCGCTCGCGCCGTGATGACTATGTCCTCGACGGGCACCAGTTCGTCGGGGCCGTGGGCGAGCGCCACGTCGCCGGGGCCGTATTGAAGAGTCGGGATCTTGCCCCGACCGACGAGAAGACGAAGGTCGCTGCCGTACGGGGCAGCCCAAACTTCCTGTGGACGCTGAGCACTCGCAACATTGTGTGCTCGCTTCATCCGCTCGACCAGGTCGCTGTCAGCCGGTAGCCGACCGGAGGCGAACTGTCCGCCCCACCACTCGACTTCAACGGGATGATTTCGCAGCCATTCGTCGGCTCGACATGCCTCACCGACAGCGGCTTCGAATTGAGCTTTTGCTTCTTCGACCGGTTCATCGAGGGCGACGCCGAGTCGTCCTTCGGCGATGAGAAGGTCGGGAACCGACGACGCCCAGTCTCCGGCGTGGACCGTTCCGATGGACAGCGGATGGGCGAGCTTCCACCGTGCCGCCATCGGGTCGACATGAGCGTGTCGGCATGTCTCCAACGCTCCGAGCGCTTGCCAGATCGGCCAGAACTTCTCGATCGCGCTGACTCCCTCGGTTCGCCGCGATGCGTGCGTGGCGTGGCCGTGAACGCGAAGACGAAACGTCAGCGACCCTCCGTTGGCCGGCACGACATCCAGGTCGGTCGGCTCAGGAATCACGCAGGCATCCGCGCTCCAGCCCCGCTCCAACAGCGCGAACGTCCCCAGGCCACCGTCTTCTTCGCCTTGCACCGAAGCGAGCACGAGGTCACCTCGCAGTCGGACTCCGGCCGAGCGAATTGCCTGCACCGCCCAGTGAGCGGCGATCAAGCCGGCCTTCATGTCGCATGAACCGCGACCGTGGAGGTTGCCCTGTCTCACTTCGCCGTCGAACGGTGGCGAGGTCCAGGCCTGCGGGTCACCGATCGGGACGACGTCGACGTGACCGTTGAGCATCAGCGTCGGGCCGTCTCCGCTGCCCGGCAGCCGCCCGACCAGCCCCCACGCCTCGCGACGGTCGACCTCGACACCGGGGAAGTCGGCGTTCGCGAACATCTCGTCGAGATCGATCTGCCACAGATCGATGTCGAGTCCACCCTCGCTCATCAGCGCGGCCACATGGTGTTGGGCGTCGTTCTCGGCGTCCGTTCCGCTCACACTGGGAATCCGCACCAGCGCGGACACCGCGGCGATCATCGCCGCAGTCATCTCGTCGACAGCTTCCAACACCCGCGCTTGCTCGATTGATGTCTCCATGGTCAGTTCGACCTTCCCTTTGTGCTAGGTAGCCGCCCTGTCGTCGGCCTCAACCTTGCACCTGTCACCTCGAGCGTCAACACTACGCGGGTCCTCCGAACAGAGGCTACCGTCGACTCGGTGAGTGACGTTTCGTTCGACGCTGGCGCCGCAGAGGCCGTGCCGCCTCGGTCGCGGCGGTCCACCCGTGCAACTCGGAGTGCGCGACCACCGAGATCGACGGATCATCTGCGGCGGGTGATGAACCCGTTCGAGCCTCTGCGCGTGTTGTCCGATGATCATGTGGAGCATGTGCACCGCAGCGCCGTCCGTTTCCTCGGTGAACACGGCATCCGTGTGTTGCTGCCCGAAGCGCGGGTGTTACTCGGCGCCGCAGGGGCTTCGGTCGGAGACCGCCATGATCCCGAATTGGTGCGGTTCCCGGCCGAACTGGTGTCGGCCGCCCTGGCGTCGGCACCGGCCACCTGCACCGTCGCCGCACGTAACCCTTCCTGTGACCTCGTGCTCGGTGGTCGATCGGTCAACTTCTTCCCCGTTGGCGGTCCGCCCTACATGTCCGATCTGATCAATGGCCGTCGGTCGGGCACACTTGCCGGGTTCGAGGACTTCGTGCGGCTCACCCAATCGTTCGATGTGCTGCACTCCCTGTCGCCGTGCGTCGAACCCCAAGACGTGCCAGTCGAATTGCGCCATCTCGTCACCACGCGGTCGATGGCGGCACTGTCGGACAAGCCGATCTACGTGTTTGCTCGTGGCGAGGCGATCATCGCCGACACCTTCGAGATGATCCGGATCGCGATGGGAGCGACCGACGACGAGTTCCGTAGTCGGCCACATTGTTGGACGAACATCAACGTCAACTCACCCCGCCAACTCGATGTGCCCATGTCGATGGGCATCATCGCCTTCGCCCGCGCCGCTCAGGTGTGCATTATGACCCCGTTCACGTTGGCCGGCGCAATGGCGCCCATCTCGCTGGCGGGAGCACTGCTGTTGCAACACGTCGAGGTGCTGGCCGCAGTCACTCTCGCACAGATCGTCCGCCCCGGGGCGCCGGTGATCTACGGCGCGTTCACCTCGAACGTCGACATGCGCTCCGGCTCCCCGGCCTTCGGCACACCCGAAGCGTTCAAGGGAGCCATCGCCAGTGGGCAGCTCGCTCGCCACGTCGGCCTCCCATGGCGCTCCTCGGGGTCGAGTTCGTCGAACACCGAAGATGCCCAGGCCGGCTACGAGACGATGATGAACACCTCGGGTGCGTTGCTGGGCGGCGCCAACGTCGTCATGCATTCGGCCGGCTGGCAGGAGGGCGGGCTGTGCGCGTCGTTCGAAAAGCTTGTCCTCGACGTCGAGATGCTGCAAATGTTTGCGGAGTCGTTCGCTCCGATCGACATGGCCGAACAGGAACTGGCCTACGACGCGATCGCCGATGTAGCCCCCGGGGGACACTTCTTCGGATCGAATCACACGCTCGAGCGGTACAACCATGCGTTCTACGAGCCGCTCGTATTCTCGCGCAAGAACGTCGGTCAATGGCTCGAGGAGGGCTCGCCCACAGCTAGCGTCCGCGCAAACGCAGTAGTCAGGGCGACGCTCGAACGCTTCGAAGCCCCCGCCATCGCCGAAGAAACCCTCGCAGAGCTCGACGATTTCGTCGGTGGAGAGGGTAGCGCCCGTAAGGGGATCGAACATCGCGGCCTGGTAGACGTGATCCCGGCGGCCTTCGAGTGCGGCGCGGATAAAGAGCTCGTGCTGGG
>JANMZO010000036.1:0-111596 GCA_031383405.1 Acidimicrobiia bacterium
CAGGTGATGGCTCCGCAGTCGCCCACCGACGCGATGGTCGGCGTCAAGGACCAGTGCGCTTCTTCCGCTCCGGACAATATGGCGTGCGGCGGCCAGGCCGGACACCCCGGCACCGATCACCACGACGTCGGTCGTTTCGAAGCGCGTTGCCATGCCCTTATCATCGCCGTTCCAGCGATCGAACTGGAGTACCGCCACGTTGGGGCCGGGTCGAGCGATCGCTCCCGACCTCGAGATAGACGGGTATCCGGCTCAGGTCTATGGTGCGGATGTTGTTCCCGCATTCCGCCGCCGTCTCCACCCAATGACGGTTAGATTGCCTTTGTGAACGAGGCGACCGTATTCGTTTCCCGACTGGTCGGGCTGAACCTTCTTGCCAACGACGGCAATGCGGTGGGTCGCATCGCGGACGTCGTAATCGGCTATCCGGCCGCGGATTCGCCGCCACCGGTTCTCGGGTTCGTCGCCGAAGTGCAACGCCGCCAGATCTTCATCAACGCCAACCGTGTCGCCGAACTAGACACTGCCGGCGCGCGACTGCTGTCGGGCACAGTTGATCTTCGTCGTTTCAAAAAACGGGGTGGTGAACTGCTGGCCAAGGCCGATCTGCTCGACAAGCGCATCGGCCGCGAGTTTCTCAACGACATTGCACTTATGGCCACCCCGGGAGAGATGCGCTCGTGGGAGGTCTCGGGAGTGTCCCTTTCGGCGACCGGCCTGATCCGTCGGCGTCGGTCCGGCCGGGTCACCGGGTGGGAGGTGCTGATCCCGCTGTTCGGTGGAATCAACCTCGTCGCAGCCAAGACCGCCGAGTTGCGTGAGTTGCACCCGGCCGATGCCGCGGACCAGATCTCGGCCCTATCCGAAATTGAGCGTCACGCCGTCGCCGAGGCGATGGACGACGAGGACCTCGCCGACCTCCTGGTGGAGCTACCGGAGGGCGAAGCGTCAGCGATTATCGAGCATCTCGACGTGGAACGGGCGGCTGACGTGCTGGAGGAGATGGACTCCGACGACGCGGCCGACGTCATTGCGGAGCTTCCAGCACGCGAACGTGAAGACGTCCTTGCCGCGATGGAACCGGAAGAGTCGGAGTCGGTGCGTCGACTCCTGCAGTACCTTCCGGATACCGCCGGCGGCCTCATGAACCCTGATCCGCTGATCCTCTCGGGGACCGCGACGGTCGCCGAAGCTCTGGCCCGTATCCGCGATCCTGATACCGCAGTGGCCGAGGCGGCGCAGGTCTTTGTGACGGAAGCGCCCCATGAGACTCCGACGGGGCGCTATCTCGGCCCGGTCGGCTTCCAACGGTTGCTCCGTGAGCCGCCGTCGACGCCGCTGTCGTTGTGTCTGGATCCGTTCCCGGAGCCGGTTACGGTCGACCTCCCGACCGCCGAGATCGCGCGTCGGCTCGCGTCGTACGACGTGGTCGCGGTTCCGGTGCGCGACGCGGCCGGGCGCCTGCTCGGCGCGGTGAGCGTCGACGATGTGCTCGACCACTTGCTGCCCGACGGCTGGCGGAGGCGACGATGAGCCGCCGCTCCAACATCGCCGATCGTTTCGGCCCGCGTGCCCGGATCGATCTTTCGAAGCCACGCCGTCGCAGGATCCGCTTCGGCGTCCACTACGACCCGGAGCGGTTCGGTAGCTTCTCCGAGACGATTGCCCGGTTCATCGGCACGGCCCGGTTTCTCGTTTTTCAGAGCGTCTTCATTGGACTTTGGGTTTTGACGAACTCGTTGGCGCCGAAGTCGTGGCGCTTCGACGAATACCCCATGCAGTTCCTGACGCTCATCCTCTCGCTTCAGGCGGCCTACGCGGCACCGCTGATTCTGCTTGCACAGAACCGCCAAGCCGAGCGCGACCGACTCTCAAACGAGCGTGACCGCGATACGGCGTTTCGGACCCAGGCCGATACCGAGTTCCTCGCTCGGGAACTCGCGTCGATTCGCCTGGCGTTGTCCGATGTCGTCACGACCGAAGACTTAGACCGCACGTTTGAACGGGCCTTCGACCGGGCGTTCGGCCGAGCGGCCGATCGGGAGCGATCCGGTCACGACTGAGCGCGTCCTGGCGTTCGTCCTAAGGGCTTCGTCCAAGGGTCGGCGCACCAACGCGAACCGGGCGCTCCAAGCGGATCCGCTCGGTGACTCTCATCCCGGCGTGAGCTGCTCGACCACCCGGGTTCGGAGAGCCTCGATGCCGGTCCCTTTCGATGAGCTCACCCACAAGACGTCGGCGGGTTGCAGCTGACACTTCCTGGCCAGTTCGGCCTTGCGCGCCCCGATCCTGGCCGGTTTTACCTTGTCGTGTTTCGTGGCCACGATCGTGTGGGGCAGGGTGAGATGACGCAGCCAGTCGAGCATCTGCAGATCGAGTGCCGTCGGACCGATTTCACCGTCAACCAACACGTAGATCATCGCGAGTTGCTCGCGGTTGGTGAGATAGCCCTCGATCATCGGTCGCCAGGCGTTTCGCCGGGCGGCGTGCACAGCGGCGTATCCGTAGCCCGGCAAGTCGACGAGCACTCCTCCTCCGGCGTTGGTGAAGAGGTTGATCAACTGTGTGCGTCCGGGGGTGTTCGAAACCCGGGCCAGTTGCCGCTGGTTGGCCAAGGCGTTGATCAGCGCGGATTTTCCGACATTGGAGCGTCCGACAAACGCGACCTCGACGTCGGTCTCTGGGAGCTGGCTGGGTTTCGACGCCGAAGTGAGAAAACTGAGCTGCAGGGGACGCGACATCCCTCCATGATGGGCCGAATCGTGATGGACCCGCGTGCGTTGATCTCGATTGACTGCCTTCAGCTTGCTGTCGTCTTGGCAACCGGTTGATCACATGATCCTCACAGGCAAGCCCAAGGCTGAGCGGCGTGGCTGACGAACTTCTCTCCAATCTCGCTCACCTCTATCGTCGAGCCGGCTTCGGTGCCCCGCTCGATCGCCTGCGTCAGTTGGCTCCGTCCGGCTTCGACGCTGCGGTTGAAACGCTTCTCACCCGGCCCGCCAACGATCCGCGAGCCGATGTGATCGCCCGGCCCAACCTCGTGATCAGCGTTTCGGCGGGTGAGCTGGAGACTCTGGAGGAACGAAAAGCCCGTAACCAGACCCGAGCCGCGCAGCGTCGCGAGATCGCCATGTGGTGGCTGGACCGGATGGTGCTGACCGATTCCCCCCTCCGCGAGAAGCTGACCTTTTTCTGGCACGGCCACTTCGCCACCTCGGTCGAAAAGGTCAACGAAGCCGCGTTCATGCTGTCGCAGAACGAAATCTTCCGAGCCCTCGGCGGTGGCCGTTTCGAGGCCCTGACCCAAGCGGTGGCGAAGGATCCGGCGATGATGATCTTTCTCGACTCGAATCAGAACAGGAAGGGAAGTCCGAACGAGAACTTCGCCCGTGAACTCATGGAACTGTTCACCATCGGCATCGGCTCCTATACCGATGCCGACGTCCGTGAAGCCGCGCGTGCGTTCACCGGATGGCGGATCAACCGAACGACGGGGGAATTCAGTGTCCTCAAGGGTCAGCACGACGCTGGACAGAAGTCGATCCTTGGTCGGGTGGGCGCGTTTGGGGGAGAAGAGGTCATCACGATGTTGGCGACCCATCCGGCCGGCGCGCGGTTCGTGGCATCGAAACTGTGGAGCCGCTTCGCGTTTCCCGTTAACCCTGACGATCAAATCGTCACCGAGTTGTCTGTGGGCTTCGGTGCGGGCGGCGACATCACCGCGCTGATGCGTTCGATCTTTCGGCATCCCGAGTTCGTTTCCAAGCGGGCGAAGCAGGGTCTCGTCAAGCAGCCCGTCGAATGGATGGTCGGCGCTCTGCGGGCTCTCAATATGCCGTTCTCAACCGGTCCGACCCGTCCGCAGGTATTGCTGAACGCGCTTCGCGATCTCAACCAACTTCCATTTGCGCCGCCGAGTGTCGGAGGTTGGCCGCAGAACGGCTATTGGATCTCGACCGCTACGGCCCACGCCCGGCTCTCCGCCGCAGCGGCGCTTTCTCGTGGGGCCAATCTTTCGTGGTTGTCGGGTGCCCCGGCGGCCCAGAGGCTGGACATCTTGGCTTCGCGGTTCGGTGTCGACGGCTGGACGCCGGCCACGACGACTGCTCTCAACAAGGCCGGAGATCCAATATCCCAGGTGGCCATTGCCCTTGTCAGCCCTGAATACGTCCTCAACTGAATCGGCCGAAGGAAAGCGCACCATGACTGCATCCGCCAACAACACTCTCGGATTCGATACTCCCGGGGCGACCGACTCCCCAGCGCACGCCGGGTCCTCAAGCCCCGAGGTCACCCGCCGTCAGGTTCTCGTCGGCCTCGGTGCCACCGCGGCGGTGGCGGCCAGCGGCATGGTGATGCCGGTTCACGGCGGTGGGTCGTTGCCCGCCGCGGAGGCGGCCGTCACCTCGCCGTTCACGCAAATCGCGCCGGGCGCCCGAGCGCAAGGAATCGTTGTCCTTGTGACGCTCTACGGAGGAAACGACGGCCTCGATACACTGGTTCCTTACAGCAACAGCGCGTACCAGGCGGGTCGCGGATCGCTGGCCGTCGCACCGGATCGCGTCCTGCCGCTCGATGCCGAGTTCGGTCTTCATCCCTCGATGCCGGCGTTCAAGAGGCTTTGGGACGACAAAAGGCTCGCCATCGTGCGAGGCGTCGGCTACCCCAACCCCAACCGCAGTCACTTCCGATCGATGGACATCTGGCAGTCGGGTGTTCCCGACCGCGATGAGATCAGTGGGTGGCTCGGTCGTTGGCAAGACGCGACGAGCTCGGATCCGCTCCGCATGTTGAGCCTCGGCGCCTCGGTCCCGCGCGCCCTCATCGGCCTGAAGGGTGGCGGCGGGTCAGCGCTTCCGAACGGACAGGTGGCGCTGCCGGGGGGTAAGGGCATCACCAACGCGTTTGTCGAATTGGGTCGCGGTTCGGCGGGCGCTGAGCTCGGACCGTGGGGAGCGCGTATCGGCGCGACCGTGAGCAACCTGGTCAGGGTCGTTGATCAACTCGGACCGATCCTCAAGGCCGGCACAAAAACTGCAGAGACGGCAAGTTTGGAAGGTGGCTCTTCGGCCAACGGCGACAGCGGCTCCGTTCTCGATTCACAGCTCATCGACGTAGCGACGCTGATCAAAGGCGATGCTCCGACCCGGGTGTACTCCGTGTCGCTCGGGGGTTTTGACACCCATGCAAACGAGGGGGATCAACATGCCCGATTGTTGGCCAACGTCGACGGCGCGATCGGGCGATTTCTCGCGTCGTTGGCCAACGAACCAAAGGCGTCGGGTGTAACGCTCCTCGTCTACTCGGAATTCGGCCGCCGAGTTGCCGCAAACCTCAGTTCGGGCACCGATCACGGAACCGCGGCGCCGGTGTTTGTGATCGGCCCGGGTGTCAAAGGCGGGTTCTACGGTGACGCCCCGAGCCTGACCGATCTCGATCAGGGCGACCTGAAATTCACCACTGACTTCCGCTCGGTGTACGCCACCATTCTCGGTGGTGTTCTCGGCGTCGATCCTTCCGTAACCTTGAGTGGAACGTGGACACCGTTGCCGTTGCTCCGGTAGCTGCGACTGCGAAGGAGGGAACCTGGTCCTCCATGGCGGAGCTACAGGAACTCCGGCCGTTCCGTCACCACGTTGCCTTCGGGTCAAATTTGAGGACGGCGAGGAGCGACTCGGTCACGGATGCAAAGTCGCTATGACGACCTCGCCGGCTTCCGGGTTGCGTCGGAAATGTCGAAACCGATGGGGAGGCAAGATGCGCGCTCGAGCACAACGCGTTGAGTTCGCTGAGAAACCGCGGGCCCCACGCTCGTGCCCCGGCCATGGTCGACATTGCGACGTCTACATCGGGTCCGATGTCGTCGAGCGCAGCCTGCAGTTTGGCTCTGGCGGTTTCGTTCGCGCTGCCGATACGGATCATCAGGTCGTGAGCATGACGCCGATGGAACGTCTCTTCCTCGTGCACGTTGGTGACGAGGTCCTCCAGGCTTTCGATCTCCGGACCATGGACATCGCAGAGATGGCGCCAGCGGTACGGTTCGAGCGTGTCGTACACGGCGTGTCGTACGAGTGACCATTCCCAGGTTGGGCTCTGACGTTCGGTCAGCGAGCACGACCGCCATTCGTCGGTCGGTCGACGCACGAGGCCCTGTTCACGGCCGGCCCACGACGGCCAGATGATCCGGTACAAGGCTCGGGCGTGCCCGAGTTCATCCTGCGCGATCGACGACAGTGTCAGGTCCTCTTCGAGGAATGGCGAAAGGCCGAGCCACTCGGAATGGCGATGGCCGATCACGAACTCGTCGTCGGCCAACGCGAGAACGTCGGCGAAGGCGTTTGCGGAGAGGTCACTGGACGGGAGTGGTTGCACAACCTGGGCGGGGTCGGTTGCGATCCGGTCGTTCGTGTCGGCGCTGTTCATGCCGGCGTTGTTCATGTTGGCGCTGTTCGCGTTATGGACTTTCGCGGTGTGGTCGTTCGCGTTGGTGTCAGTCATTGGTTGTCCGGTGGAACGGGTTGGGAGGGGACGGTCGTGACCACGGCTCGTTTCGTGCGACGGCGGGCAGCGACGAGCGTGCCGTCGTTGACGCCCTGGCTGCGGCGGGCGGTCACGGCGAGGTCGACCGGATCCACCACAAGAACGCTCGAGCGGCGAACGACCCAGGCCAATGCTCCCTCCCCGCGACGGCAGTAGGTCTCCCTTGCGTAGAGCACGGCCATTTCGTCGTCCGGTGCGTCGAGACTTCCTGCATGGCTGAAACCGTCTTTGCCGTCGGGTTTCAGGAACACTTCATATGTGTACATAGTGGCCCGTCGGAACTGCGAGATGGTTGGAGCTCTTTGGTTGCATGGCCTCGACAACGTTGCGGCAACCGTTGCACCAAGCGACCGTCCGACAGCGGGTCGGTCCGGTACCACCCCTCGCGGTCAAACCGGGTCGATGGCAATACGGGCACAGAGCCTGTTCAAGGGACCCTCCGGGCCGCACGACCACGATACCCAACTCCTTCAAACCGGCTTCACCTCTGGCGGTAACGCGGTCAGTCGACCAGGTGCTGTGCACGATGTTCACGGTGCATCCGCGGATCGCCGGGCTGCGACCGAGTACTCTGCCTTCGATGTCGAGGCTGATGAGGCCCACCGCGACACAACCGAGAAACGTCGGGGCCAGGTCGACCTCCACCCGTGGCCCGGCAACGCGCACATCGAGCACCATGCCGAGGTCCCCGATCGATACTCCGGCCAGTTCCGGGTCTTCAACGAGAAGAACAACCCGACGGATTTCGTCGGCGTCAACCTCGTCGGTAGCGTCAGCGTCAGCGTCGGCGTCGGCCTCGTCAGCGTCGACCAGGTCAGCTGCGACGTACCCGGGACGGGTCCCGGTCATGCTGTCAGTGCCTCTCGCACCCACGTGGTGTTGACCCACGCCGCTCGCGATAATGCTATGCGCGCAGCAGAATCCGGCCCGACGTTGGCCTGTGTGGCTTTCAGTGCCTTCCAGTCGATGTCGCCAAGGTGCCAGTGCCCGGCGGCATCTTGACGAAGTTCGGGGTCGGGAATCGTGAAACCGTAGTCGTGCAGCATCGGCACAAACTTCTGCACGAACCTGTCGCGCAACGCTTCGTTCGTGTCGCTCTTTATTCTCCAGCGAATGAGGAGATCACCGTCTTTGGTCGGCGGTCCGAAGAAGTGCATGACGGCTTCCCACCAGCGGTTGAGCGCATCCTGGAACAGGTCACGCTGTATTCCGGTTCCGTCGGCGAGCGTCAGCAGCATCTCTTCGCCGTGGCGCATGTGGAAGCCTTCTTCGGCGACGATGCGGCGCAGGATGCGGCGGTACGGACCATACGAGCACTGCTTCAGCACGGCCTGCTGGGTGGTGAGCGCGGCAGCATCGACGAGGAACGCAATGACGATCTGGTCGGCCCAGGTTTGGGTTTTGTAGTGGAAGACGTTGTGGAACTTCGAGCGCCCGTCCATGAGGTCGTCGATCATCTGCGTTCGGGTCTTGACGCCGAGATCGGCAGCGACCATGTAGAGCAGATGGGCGTGGCCGATCTCATCCTGGGTTTTGGCCAGGAATGCAAGCTTGCGGTTGAGCCCGGGTGCTCGCGTGACCCAGTGGCGCTCGCACAAGCCTCCGAAGAGTTCGGAGTTGGCGTGCATCTCGATGAACCGGAACACCTCCTCGCGGTAAACCTGCGGCATGTCGTCGCCCGGCTCGACGATCCCGCCGCCGTTGAGAAACTCTTCGAACGATGCCATGTCAATCCAGGTGCGCACCCCATGATTCTCCTTAACGAACGTTCGGTTTGTCAACCGCCGAAGTTTGGGGTCGAGCGAATATTAGGTGTTCCTAACTTATGTTGCTATGGTCTCTTTATGAACTTCATGCGCTTACGATCAGCCCTGGCGGCGGGCGGTTCCCTTGTGGCCCTCGGCATCTCGTCTCTCCCGGCGTCGGCCGCGCCGGTCGGCGGGTCCTGCTCCAGGATCGACGCCATATCAACGTCGGGAACCACCCGGCTCGTGTGCTTGAACACCGCAGCGTCGGGTAAGCGTCCGAAGCTCCGCTGGACGGTCGTCCCGACCCCGACCACTGTGGCAGGCGTGGCGACCGTCACTCCAGCCCCGGCGGCACCCAGTGTCAAGCTCACCGTCTATTCCGGGCGGACCTACGGCATCGAAGACGTGTATAAGCGCTTCACGAGGGAAACCGGAATCGAACTGGAGGTGGTGTCGGGCAACGATCCGGCGAACCGCTCGCGGCTCGCCCAGGAGGGCTCGCGAACTCCGGCCGATGTCTACCTGACGGTCGATGTCGCCTCCCTTGTTCGGGCGGCTGATGAAGGCCTCCTCAGCCCCGTGTCGTCACCCGTCCTGACCAGAGCCATCCCCACTGATTTGCGCGATGCCAAGAACCGTTGGTTCGGACTCACCCGTCGGGCCCGGGTGATCTATGTGAACACCAGGAACGTCGCCAGGGCAGACATTCCAACACGCTACGAAGATCTTGCCACCCCGAAGTGGGCCGACCGGCTCTGCAGTCGTCCATCCAGCCACGTATACACCCTGTCGTTTGCCGCGAACATCATTGCCGCATACGGGGGCAACGCCGTCGGAATACTCTCCGGCATGGCGAAGAACACGAAGTCGGAGAATTTCATCGATTCCGACACCCGCATCATCGAAACGATCAACGCCGGTGGCTGTGATGCCGGGATCGCCAACACGTACTACTACTTCCGTCCGGGACTCAAGCGCGAGAACGTCGCCCTCGTGTTCCCGAACCAGTCCGATACCGACCGGGGCGTTCATGTGAACGTGTCGGGTGCCGGGGTGGTTGCGGCCAGCGACGACAAGGCGAACGCGCAGCGCTTCATCGAGTGGCTGGCCACCGATGGGAGCGCTGACTTCGCCAACGGCAACGCAGAGTACCCGGTCAACCCGAAGACGGTGGTTCGCGACGACGTGAAGCCCTACACCTCGTTCCGCGCCGATCAAGGACGCATCGACGACTATTCGAAGATGCAGCCGACCGCCGTTATCGTTCTGACCGATGCCGGATGGAAATGATCGCCCGACCCGCCAGAACCCGGTGAAGCGAAGAGCGAGAGCCGATCGAACGCCGCTGCTGTGCCCGCCCCGCTTTCAGGACGCGCCGCAAGTGCGCAGCGGCCCCCGTTGACGCAACGCCTGACGCCGGTTCGTCAAGCGCTGACCCTACTCCTGCTCGTCGTGATCCTCGCGGGTCCGGTCGTGGCGGTCGTCTGGTCGTTACGTTCACCCGATCGCGAAGTGTGGTCGTTGTTGGCGCGCACGAACTTGGCGCGCATGATCATCACTACGATCGGCCTTGCGGTCGGCGTCGCTCTCGGTGCCACCGCTCTCGGTGCCGGGCTCGCATGGCTGTGCGTGACCGCCCGCTTCCCGGGTCGGGCTCTGTTCCGTCGTTTGCTGGTCGTTCCGCTTGCGCTCCCGGCCTACGTCAATGCCTTCGTGTGGACGGGCCTGCTGCAGTACGCGGGTCCAGTGCAGACAACGTGGCGCTCATGGTTCGGCAACGACGCATGGTTCCCCCCGGTGCGGACGCCCGTCGGGGCCGCTCTCGTCCTCATCCTCTCCCTGTATCCGTACGTGTACCTTGCGTCCCTTTCGGCCTTTGACGAACAGGCGTCGGTGCTCTGCGCCGCCGCGTCAACTCTCGGTCTTCGCCCCCGGGCGATCCTGTGGCGGGTGGCCCTCCCGGCCATCCGGCCGGCGCTCGTCGCCGGTGGCGGACTCGTGGCCATGGAGACGCTCACCGATGTCGGTGTCGCCCGTGCGTTCTCCGTATCGACCCTCGGGGACGGCGTGCTCCGCGTCTGGTTTGGTCTGGACCGACGCGATGCCGCGGCGGAACTGGCCAGCATGCTTGTGGGACTCGTCCTTCTCCTGGTTCTGATCGAGCGTGCCACCCGGGGTCGCCGCCGGTTCACGGCCCGCGGCACTTCGCCGTTCCCGGCCGAGCCCCGTCTGCTCGCTGGTCGTCAGGCTGTTGCAGCCTTTTCGGCCTGCGCCGCCACGTTCACGTTCGCCGCGGGGATCCCGCTCTGGACCTTGGTCGTGTGGGCGGTCAAGGCGAACCGACGGGGTGGTGAAGGAGCATTCGACGCAACATATGTCCGCTTAGTACATACGAGTCTCCAACTCGCAACATGGACGGCGCTCGTGTGCGTGGTCGTCGGAGTCATCCTTGCGCTCGGGGCCCGCCGCGATTCATGGAGCAAAGCATCCGGATGGGGTGAACGGCTCGGCCGGGTTGCGTCACTCGGGTATGCGGTTCCCGGTCTGGTGGTTGCCGCCGGTGTCCTCACGCTGCTCACGTGGCTCGATGGCCGACTCGACGCGCTTGCATCGTGGGACGACCGTCTTTATGTGCCATTTCTCCTCGCTGGGTCGACGGCCGGGGTCGTCTATGCGCTGGTCGTGCGGTTCGTCGCGGTCGCCCGCGAGAACATTGAGGCCGGCGGTGCCCGAATTGACCCTCGGGTCGAACAGGTGGCGGCCACGCTCGGGGCGGGAAAGCGTCGTCGCCGCTGGCGCGTCACCCTTCCGCTGATGAGATCGTCGATCCTCGTCGCTGGGCTCCTCGTAGCGATAGACACCCTCAAGGAACTCCCGGCGACGCTGCTTCTGCGACCGCCGGGCCGCGACACTCTGGCCGTGTTCGTCTGGAACATGACCAATGAATCCCGTTGGGAGGAAGCGGCGACTCCCGCGCTCACCATCGTGGTCATTGGACTCCCGCTGGTGCTTCTCGTACTCGGCCGCGCCATGTCACCTTCAGGTCGTCGATGAGCGCTTCGGTGGACCGCCCTGTAGTCGTTCGGGCCCGAAACGTGTCGAAGCGTCATGGTGCGACGGAGGCTGTCGCCGACATGAGTCTTGATGTCCATGCGGGTGAAGTCGTCGCCCTGCTCGGCCCGAGCGGCTGCGGCAAGTCGACGTTCCTGGCATCGATCGCCGGACTCGTCCGAATCGATGGGGGGACGATCGACCTCGCCGACCGACGAGTGAGTGGGAACGGCGTTCACGTCGCACCCCAGGACCGGCGTGTCGGCGTGGTGTTCCAGGACCATGCCCTGTTCCCCCACAAGACGGTTGCCGACAACGTCGGGTTCGGACTGCATGCCTTGACTCGGGCTGAACGTCGATCGCGGGTCGGCGACATGCTCGACCTGGTGCAACTTGCCGACAAAGGTCAGCGCTATCCCCACGAACTTTCGGGCGGCGAAAGCCAGAGGGTTGCGCTCGCCCGTGCGCTCGCGCCGTCGCCTGACGTCATCCTTCTGGACGAACCGTTCGCGAGCCTCGATCCAATGCTGCGGTCAGACGTGCGCGATGAGGTTCGTTCGCTGTTGAACTTGGTCGGCGCTGCTGCGGTCATGGTTTCGCATGACATTGACGACGCGCTTGCGCTTGGTGACCGGCTCGCGGTGCTGCGGTCGGGCCGGATCGTGCAGGTCGACTCACCGGAGGAGATTCACGACCGTCCGCTCGACGAACACGTTGCCCGGATCTTTGGCCCGGTGACGGTGCTGCCGGTCCGCGTCACCGCAGAGGGGCCGGTCACCGCTCTCGGTGCAGTTGCCTCGTCAGCCGTCCTTGCCTGGGCCCAGGGCCCCGTTTCGCTCACGCGTCCTCATGGTGTCGAGGTGCTTGTGGACTCGATTGGATCGACGGGAGATGCCGTCGGGACGGTTCGGGCCCGCCATTTCGTGGGCCATGCCGCACGCCTCGTTATTTCCCTTGCTGACGGCCTTGAGGTGCTCGGCGATGTGCCGGCCAACTCGGTCCTCGACATCGGTGCCCAGGTTCGGGTGCGGCACCGAAACGCGCAGGATTGAGCGGGCCGGCCGGCGCAGTCAGACGGTGCGACCGAGAAACGCAGCGAGGAGGTCGGTTGCGATTCGGCCGTTCACGTTGGCGTGGTCGGTGTCGGCATCGTTCACCTTGGCGAACGAGGCCATGTCAGTCCAGGTGCGCATCCGATGATTCTCCTTAACGAACGTTCGGTTTGTCAACTGGGATGTGCCGAGAGGTCAGGTACGCACCTCGGCGACTCGATGCGCCCGACGTCCATCGTGCTGTACCCCTCGCTCCAATGGTTGTTAGAAAGCGGATCGCGAGTTGGCCAGGTTGGGTACGGCGCGTTGTGTCAGCAACCGGTGTTGTTCGTACAGGTCGATTTGCCCGGTAGCTTAGGGAGATGAGCGATTGGAACACCCGGGTCATCAATGAATTTCGAGCGAATGGCGGAAAGGTTGCGCAGTTCGGCGACGCGCCATTGGTGATTCTTCACACGATTGGAGCCAAGAGCGCCGCTGTTCGCGAGATACCTCTCGTTGCGTTACTGCAACCGGACCGTATGGTCGTGTTCGCGTCAGCGGCCGGTTCCCCGAAGCACCCCGACTGGTACTACAACCTCCTAGCGACGCCCGACATCACGGTCGAGTACCAGACAGAAAGCTTTCAGGCGCGGGTCACTGAACTCCCAGTCGACGAAGCGGCAGCGAATCTGAACGCGCAAGCTGAGCTGATGCCTCAATTCGGGGGATACATCACGTCGGCCGCACCGAGGGTGATTCCCGCCTTCTCCATCACCCGCGCCTGATCCTCCCGGTCTAGGCCGGGTGGCCAGACGTTGACGGTGGGCGTTGTCTGATCGAGCGGCCGCAGCCAACGCACCTGGAGCATCGCCGACCGCCCGCGCGACTCTCCTCGCAGCATCATCGGTGAACACAGTGTCGATGAATGGGGCCGGAGCAGTCGGACCAGCCGCGGCCGGTGAAGTGATCGCAATCCAGGACCCGGTTGGGTTTTTCCGTCAACGCTGATCGGTATCCGGTGTCACAACCACTTGGCCGTCGGCGGCGGCAGGGTCACGCGGTGGTTTGGAACCAGATCCAGGGCTTGTCCCCGGTCCAGCTGAGACGCACGAGAAGTTTGGGTCCGACGACTGCTGTTGGAAGAACCATACAGAGGCCCTGCGTTTGCGGGATGTCCTTCACGAGGCTGCGCTGACCCCATGAAATGTTCGGTGTGGTCCCGTAGGCGTCGCATTCCTGCCCACCGTAGGTTGTGTACACCTTGTCCGTTCCATCGACGACGTCAATCGCGGTCAGACGGGCCGGGATGTCTCCTCCGGCGTTCGGACCACGGTAGGTGAGTTCTCCGGTGATCAACAGCAGGGAAGACCCGACGGGGATCGGGGGTCGGCCTGACGCCCCGGCTCCGATGTCGGCAGGGCTCTTCCCCAAATCACCCCGGTATTTGGCTACCGGATCCCGCTCATTGGAGATCCAGTGCCAAACGTTGGTGCCAGTAGGTGTCAGACCGTTCGGCCGAGAAACGCTGCGAGGCGATCGGCGGCCGAAGCACCTTCGGGTGCGGTCGTTTCGGCGTCGAAGAATCCCGGTTTGCGGAAATCTGCGGTGATCATCGACCTCGCTGCCGCGAGGCAGCCTTCCGCCAGCATCGGGTTGAGATCGGTGCTCTGGCCGGTGGCCCTGGCGACATCCCAGGCATGCGCGAACTCGTCGTTTGCAAAAAGTCCCGCGACAGCAGCCCCTGGCATTTCACCGAACGGCATCTTCACCGTGCGGCCCAACACTCCCGGGTCGGCCCGCAGGGCGGAGACCGCCGAGTTGGCGGCCGCTTTGAATGCTCCGACCGGGTCACTCCCGAGGTAGTCGTCGACGTGGGCGAAGTCCGTTCCGGCCACGGCAGCCGCGACCATGAGCGCGCCACCGGTCATGTGGTTGGCGACACCGCGCACATCCCACTCGCTGCAGGGAGACTGGCTCGCCCACTGATCGGCCCCGACGTTGGCCAGAACGGTGCTTGCCTCATCGCAGGCGGCTGCGAAAACTGAGATTGGATCCATGGTTGTTCTCCTTGAAGAGGGGAGCGCCATCATGGCAGCGGATCGCACCCTCCTCAACGAAAAACATGGTTCGTGACCGATCCGCGACACGCCCTCCAGACAATTGTCGGCAGCTGTTTCCCTGGGGGTCGCTACGCTTGCCATATGCTCTCGCTGCGTCCGGGTTGTGAACACTGCGGAACCGACCTTCCGCCCGATTCCGACCGGGCCAGGATCTGTAGTTTCGAGTGCACCTTCTGCGTTGATTGCGCGACCTGGGAGCTGCTCGGTATATGTCCGAACTGCGGCGGCGAACTCGTCACGCGTCCTCGTCGGCCTCGCGCGAAATTGACCGCGTCTCCGGCGGGCACAGACGCCGTGCGCAAGACACACGACATCGGCCGGCATCAAGCGGAGGTGCAGGAACGTCTGCTCGCCGGTGATCTTCCGGCGCAGACCTGGATGGTTTCGTTTGCCAACCAACGGATGCCGAACGACTCCGGTTATGCGGACACCGCCGAGCACATGGACACTCTCGCGAGCGGGCAGCCCGGTTACCTCGGGATGGATTCCGTTCGCGGAGCCGATCACGTGGGCATCACCGTTTCGCGTTGGTCGTCGATCGCGGCGATGGTGTCGTGGCGTCGACTCGGAGCCCATGTCCAGGCTCAGAGTCGCGGTCGCTCCGAGTGGTACCGCAGCTACCGGTCCGACGTGGCCCGGGTCGACCGAACCGCAACATTCGACCACCGTGACTGACGATGCGCATTCCTGGCCACAGTCGATATGCACACATAGAAAGAGAACAGCGATGGCGGCTTGCGGGTGTGCCCGACTCGGCGACGCACCACGCCGACATCGTCGATCGTTACATCACCGGAACCCGTATGCGCCTCCGGCGGGTCGTTGGCCCGGAGGGTGAAACGCTCAAGTTCGCGCAGAAGGTGCGCGCGATCGAGACCGACCCCGAGACTGTCGGTCTGACCAACATGTACCTGTCGACGGGGGAGTATGAAACCCTTTCCCGGCTCCCGTTCGCGGAGCTTCGAAAGATCCGCTGGCGGATGTCGACCGGCGAGCGGACATTCGCGGTGGATGAATTCCGCGGCCGCCACGAAGGACTCGTGTTGGCCGAAACAGAGCTCGATGAAGGCGCAGCGCTGCTTCCGATCCCGGTTTTCGCGCTGATCGATGTAACCCACGACGATCGATTCTCCGGAGGGGCACTCGCCTTTGCCGGAGATGGGAGCCTCAGCGAACTCCTGAACGGATAGATGGTTTCACAGCAACGACGTGGGCACATCGACGTAACGCGACCGGAAGTACTCCCCGAGACCCTTGGCCTGACCGTCCATTCGGGTTGACGCGGCGACACCTTCCTCTAGGAGACCTTCGATCACGAAGTTCAATGACCAGATGTTGGGGAGTCGGTAGCGGCGGATCGGCCGCTGCGCGAAGTCGGTGAGCAACCCGTGCAACCGGTCGGCGGTGAGGAACTCGTCGAGCCAGGTGAAGGCCTCGGCCGAGCGGCAGAACACCCCGAGGTTCGCGTTGCCGCCCTTGTCGCCGGAGCGGGCCCCAACGAGACGGCCGATAGCGACGCGGGTCGTCGGAGCGCCGGTCCACGTGCCTGAAGTCGGCGCCGGTTGGTTCGGAGTATCGGCGGCGGACATCGGCGAACCGTTGGCCGCTGTATTGGGTGTGTTCTCGACCACCGTGTTCTCGACCACCGTGGTCTTTCCGTCGAGCACAACCTCGCTCCAACACAGATCGCCCGGGATCAGCGTCGGCCAGTAGACGCCGTATGACGAAGCGCCACCGGGGCCGCCCGTGCCGAACATTCCGGGATACGACGACAGCGCCATCTCGGTCCCGACGTTGGAGAACGCACGACCGACCTTACGCTCATCGGGGTCTTTCACGATGAACGACAACAGGGCGACAGCTTCTTCGTTTGTCTGCGGGTCGATCTTGTCGGACCTCACGAGCCGGGTCGTCGCCTGCGCGAAGCCTTCACGGCCGCCCTTCTGCTTTCCCCAGAACGTCCGTTCAACGAGTGCGGCCTTCTCCTCGATGTCGAGCCCGGTGAGGCAGAACGTCATCGAGTTGCGGAAGCCGCCTTCGTAGTTGATGCAGACCTTCGTGGTGGGCGGGGCCGGTTCGCCCCGGATGTTCGAAACCCGAACCCGGTCAGGGCCCTCCTGCGTGATTGCAATCGAATCGAAGTGGGTCACCACGTCGGGATTCATGTACCGCACACCCTGGATTTCGTAGAGCAACTGCGAGGTAACCGTTCCAAGGGTGACGGCGCCTCCGGTGTTCGCGTGCTTGGTGATGACGAACGAGCCGTCGGCCTCCATCTCCGCGATCGGAAAGCCGGGGTGTTCGAGACCGGGGATCTCCTGGAAGAACGAGTAGTTGCCCCCGGTTGCCTGTGATCCGCACTCGATGATGTGACCGGCGACGACGGCGCCGGCGAGGGCATCCCAGTCGTCTCGCTTCCATCCGAATTTCCACGCCGAGGGTCCGACAACAACCGCTGCATCGGTCACGCGGCCGGTGATCACGATGTCGGCGCCCTCGTTGAGCGCATGGGTGATGCCCCAGCCGCCCAGGTACGCGTTGGCCGTCACCGCGGAGCGACTTCCGTAATCCTCTCCGGTGTCGAGGTTCTTGAGCGGATGTCCGGCGGCCTGAAGTTCGCCGAGTCGGGGCAGTAGATCGTCGCCGGCCACGTAGGCGATCCGCGGGCTGAGCCCGAGTTTGGCCGCGACCTCTCGCACCGCGTCGGCGCACCCGGCCGGGTCGAGTCCACCCGCATTGGACACGACCTTGATCCCCTTTTCCAAACACGTCCCCATGACCTGTTCCATCTGGGTGACGAACGTTCGGGCGAACCCACCCCGGCCGCCGGCCCGGGTCTTGGCGAGAATCAACATGGTGAGCTCGGCCAGCCAGTCGCCGGTGAGCACGTCGATGGGACCCCCTTCAACCATTTCCCTGGCGCCGGCTATCCGGTCGCCGTAGAAACCACTGCAGTTGGCAATTCGGAGGGGGGTGGTGTCGGTCGTCACGCTAGAAGCCTGTCAGATTCCCGATATCGACGTCATATCGGTCGCGGTGCTCGGCTGTGGGGGCTGGGGTTGGTGTCCACGTTTTGCACGCCATACGTGTCGAATTGTGGACATAAACGTGGAGGGGGTCGGAGGAGGTCGGGACCTAGGGCCCTACCTCGAATGACCCCGGACCGGCATGATGATCCCAATGCTTATGTCTCCGGCAGTCGCAGCGAACGTGGATCTTCCGTCGCTCGACGAAGTTCGCAAGAGGATCCCGGCGAGCTGCTATCGACGCAGCATGGTGCATGGGCTCCGTCTCGTATTCATCGACGCGGTCGTCTACATCGGACTCATCGGGCTCGCCATCCGGTCTGACAACCGGATCGTCGGTTTGGCCCTGTCTGTCATCGCCGGTATCGCCGTCAGCGCGATGTTCGTTATCGGACACGATGCGGCGCACGAAGCCCTTCTTCCGAGCGACCGCCTGAATCGGTTCGTCGCGTTGGTGTTCCTGCTTCCGTCGCTCCATGTCCGTGACGGTTGGGTATTCGGTCATAACCGCGTCCATCACGGCTTCACGGTGAAGCGCGGAATGGACTTTGTGTGGCATCCGGTGACGCCCGAGGAGTACGCACTGATGTCGCGTACGCGTCGGCTGTTGCATCGGCTCGAATGGTCGTGGGCGGGCGCCGGGGTCTACTACCTGCGCAACGTCTGGTGGAAGAAGATGATCCGGTTCACCCCGCCGACCCGTTCTGCGCCGGGCGTTCCGAGGGACCGACGGATCGTCGTTGGTTACTTCATCGCTTCCTCGGCCGGTTCGCTCGTTCTCGGGTGGAACCAGCATGCGACAGTGCTAAGCGCGCTTTGGATGTGGGCGCGCATCGTAGTGGTGCCATTCCTCGTTTTCTCGTGGATCATCGGAGCCACGGTGCACATCCATCATGTGCAGCCCGACCTTCACTGGTACGAGGGAAAGAACTGGACCCGCTCGAAGGCGCAGTTGATCGGCACGACCGTGATGCGGGCGCCGTGGCTGATCGATGTGGCTCTGCACCACATTTTTGTGCACGTCCCACACCATGTCGATGCCCGGATTCCCTGTTACGAGCTGTCGAACGCCGCCAAAGCCATCGACACGGCTTACCCCGGCATTGTTCAGGAGCGCCCATTCCATTTCCGTGACTACATTCGGGCGACCCGCGCCTGCAAGTTGTTCGATTTCGAAACATCTCGGTGGGTGCGCGTAGACGGACTGGTCCGCTAGCCCGGACATTCAGCACATGGAGTGACCTGGGCCTGGTCTGTCATGTACCGCCAGTTTGGGCTTGGTGGTCGTTGCCCCCTGCGTGTTGGATGTTGAATCGGGTGGTCATGTACGAGGCGTACTTCGACGTGGGCTACATGCACAGACGATACGTGCACAGACGATACGCGCACAGGCGATCAGCGCGCGGTGATGTGTGCACAGATATTCGACAGGTGATCGCGTGACGCAAGAATCGCACCAGTGGATCTGGCCGGGATCGACCCGCAACTTGATCGTGTCGCCCGCCGCCTCCGAATGCTTTGTCTGCGGGTGTCGGACGCGCCGTGCTCACCACCGCCAAAGTACCCCGGGGGCGCCAGCAGAGATCATCAAATCGTTGCTCATCGCGGAATAGACCGGCCGGGACTAAACGAGCTGTCGTCGCCACAACCACCCTGAGGCCCATGACAGCACCGTTACCATCACCCCTCACGGGGTCAGGAGTTGGTGAATGCGGCAACGCGACTTTCGACAAAATCGAGCAGTTTTCCCATCTCGTCAAAGACGTCCAAGGGAGCAGGTAGGAGACTTTGTTTGGCGAGGTCCAACGTGACCTGCTCCAAGCTCGCTGCCCATTGAAGCCCGGCTTTGCGGATCGACAGCGGATCCGTCATGGACGGCGGAGCGGAAGTTCGGAGCGGAAGTGGGAGCCAACGATCGTCGAACTGACCCGGTGGCACGGGGTCGAGGCCGGCCGGAAGCTCGTCAATTGGTTCGAGACCACGATTGTGAGCGAACCACGCCCCGAAATCGGCCGCGTTGTAGTCCACCAGATTTCCGAAGTCGTTGAGGATCGGACCGAGTAGGCGACTCAAACGACGGAGCGATGAGCTGCTAGACCGAACGGCATCGACTACCGCCGGGGTAGGCAACATGTCTTTGACCTCCGGCACGGGACCGCCACCGTGACGCGAGAGGAATACACGGACAGCTCGACGCGCGGCCTCATTCGCAGTCTCCATGGAAGCAAAATCGGTGGTCGCTCGCACGTAGTCGCCGGCGAGGTAGAGGTTCTTTACTTTGCCGGTCAGACCGGCGTGCGGGCGTTCCTTCCACGCATCCGTCTGGTTCACGAGCATGGGAAACGTGTTCGGTCGCGTCTGGTTTGGGACAAACGGGCCGCGCGCTGGATCAATCGTGTACTTGGTCGGCCGGGCCACACCAACCAGCTCCGGGATTGCGTTCTGTAGTTGCAGCCACGTCTCGTCCGCCAACACGGTTTCAGACGCTTGTTCCGCCGCGATGCCTGCCGAACCGGGCGAGTGCCAGTCCGAAAGGATCACCGACAGCTGACCGCTTTGGATTTGACCCGTCGTCGAGGGTCCCTTCCACCAGTCGACAGACTGATAGACCGCAGTCAGGGCCCAGCTGGATTCGACGACAAGGTAGTGGCCTTCGATGAGTCCATTGAGCGGCGCATCCGGGTAGAAAACAATCCCATTCATCGCATCTGTCGTTAGCGCTGAATTGGGCGACTGGTTGACCAGCCGCGTGAGTTCTTCGTCAGCATTGACGAGACTCGGTGTGTTCGCGAGCAGGGACCGAGCATCATCCACGGCACCAGCGAGCACAATGTCGTCGAATGCCGCGAAGTTTCCGGCGGATGTAGCGACTGAAGTAATGCGATGTTGTGTCGCGTTGTAGATCAGCTTTGTGACCTCTCGCCGCTTGAATTTCACATTCAAGTCTTTAAGAGCCGCTCTCCAAGGCACGAACCAGGCGTCGCTCGTCGGTCGGTCGAACGCTCGGTCGGCGTCATTGCCGCCCAGATGTCCGTAGTCGTAGATGATCTGCATCAGAATCTCCGCGCCCGTACGCGCACTCATCTTGGTGGCTTGCGTGGCCACGAAACACCTAGTCAGCCCAACTGCGAAAAAGGCCTCGTAGGCGGCCGAGTACTGGTTGGGAAGACAGAAGCTCCACCACGAGACATCATCGTCTTTCCGAACTGGCGCGCTGCCATTCGCGTTCGGGTTGGAGTCGACCACCACTGCTGCGTATGGCAGCGTGAACAGACGTGTCAAGAGCCAGGTTACGTGGCCCGGGTTTATGTCGTTCACATTGAGTGTCGACTGCGTGCCGGCATAGAGGGCAGGCTTCCGACTGCTCGGAACCGGGAAGGTGATTCGGCCTGACAAATTCAGCGGGTTCGAGTCTGCTGCGATCTGCGCCTGGCGGAGGCCGACCAACCGTTGCGCCACGTTTCCGCCGGCTACGGGCGTGTCGGCCATCGTATTGATTACATGGCTGTAGAACGCGGGATAGAACCGGAAGCCGTGCTCCGCAGCGCCATTTGATCCTAGGAAACTGTAGGCCTTCCCGCCCAGTTGGGGCGCTGTTGTGGCCGGAGCCTTCCGTTTCTCCATCACGACCACCTTGTGGCCCGCCCGCGCGATGTGGTGCGCGGCGCTGAGGCCTGCGACACCACCTCCGATTACCAGTACTTTGCGCTTCGACATATGTAAGCCACACTTTCCCTGAATTTTTGCTCGGTATCGATCCGGTTTAATTGATTGGCGTCAGTTACGGCCTGGTGGAGCGTGACGAACAGGTCGCGAGGACCTCGCGGGTGCGCCGGATAAACGATGGGGAGTTGGCCCTTTCGTGTTCCTTTTCTGCGCGGAGAAGCCAGGGAATTCCCGAAGCGGTGTCGCCGAGCAAAACGTGGAGTCGCCCGATGTAATGAGCGACCGCGCCGTTCCACGCCAAGTCGAACAGTCCCACGTGGCGATCACCGAACGGACCGATGAGACCGAGAAGGGTCGAGGCATGTTCGTTCGCGCCAATCGTGCACACGGTGTCGGCGAGAAATGACATGGCCATTAGCCACGCAAGGTCGCGGGGGACGGCGGCGAAGTGATCGGTTGCGAGTGCTTCGATCTCGAGGCGTGCTCGTGTGTGTTCGCCGGCTTCGGCGAGCACGAAGGCAAACGCGCAGCGCCACCCTGCCACATCTCGGTACCGGTCGACCATCGGCTCGACGAGCGGCAGCGCCGCTGCGAGCATGTTCTGGTCCCGAAGGAGCGGCAGCAGTTGCGCAGCGTAGCTCTGCTCTGCGTTCAGCGGCTCGATTGCCGTGCCGACTTCGAGCGCTCGTTCTGCGAAAGCGAATGCGTCGGACTCGTTGCAGCGTATCGCCGCCATCGTGCTGCGCAACGTGAGAACACGAAACTCGTGGCTTGGGACTCGCAGTTGGTCGGAAAGACCGATGATGACAGGTAGGTCGGAGTCGATCGCGGTCAGGTCACCAATCTCGAGCCAGGCGCATGCCCGCCAAATGCGACCGATCAACTCTGTCTCGCGCTGTCCTGACGTCACTGCCAACGCCACCATCTCTTGGGTCGCCGCCAGGCGCTCTGCGAGTCGGTGTGGCCGATGCGCGGACCAGATCGTGCCCTCAAGTGTGATGGCAAGGACCGAAGGATCGCCAAGGGTGCGGGCCGTTCGATCTGCCTCGCCGGTGAGTTCCTGGGAACGCGCGAAGTCGCGCACGTGGTACGCCTCCTGTCCCGCACGAGCCATGACACGCGCTCTGAGAGGCGTTGCATCAGGTGGAAGTCGAAGTATCGCCTCGTCCAGCAGCGTCATTGTCTCAATGCTGGCCAGCCCGTATGTCGACCGTATGCCTCCGTGCTCAAGCGCCGCAAGGGCGAAGACGGACCAGTCGTCGGCAAGCCGCGCACATCGACACGCTCGTTCCGCAGCAGCCCGGCGCCCGGCTGCGTCACCCAGTCGATGTCTGGCCTGAGCGAGAAGCAGCCATGTCTGCGCATCCTCGGCGCGGTCGATTTCGAGCGAAACACCCCACCAACTCGACGCTTCGATTGCTCTGTCGAGTTGTAAGAGCGCGTCTTCGTACGCTGTTCGTCGAAGCGCTTGAGCTGCCGCCAACCGGCAGCGTTCGACTGCCTTTTCGGGGATACCCGCCGATCCAGCTGACCACGCGTGAAATGCGGCCTCCGTTGTTGCCCCGCGTTCCTCGCACAGATCCGATAGGTGGATGTGAAGGCTCGAGCGCTGCACGATGCCGAGGAGTCCGTTGATGTGCCGCCGGAGGAGGTCGTGCACAAGAAACAGGCTCACGCGACCCCCGTCAAAGCGTGTGTGGACGAGGCCCGAGCGCTCAAGGTTCTCCAACGTTTCCGACATGTCTTCCGGTTTGCGCCCGATTGCCGCGACCAACAACGACAGTTCGGCACCATGCGGGCACACCGATAACCACTGAAGGAACGCCATCCCTTCGTCGGGGACCCGAGCTAAGCGAGCCGACAGTGCAGCTTCGATCGTCGGTGGCACCGGTTCCGCTCGGGGGTCGGCCTGGAGAAGCTCGATTGCAAGGAAAGGCAACCCGTCGGTGGCCTCATAAAGTTCCTGTGACTGCGCCTCGTCGATCGGGCGACCCGCATGCGCAGCGAGTTCGCGAAGGTCGGTGGGCGAGAGTCCGGCGAGGTCGAAGAACTCCATCCGGCGAACCCGACTGGCGTTTCCGAACCATGCGGTCAAGCGTTGTGACGACTCAGTCACGTCTGTTCGCACGGTAAGTAGCATGGCGAATCGACTGGCGGGCACGGAGCGGAGAATGTGAAGAAGAAGTGCGAGCGAAGACTCGTCGGCCCATTGTGCGTCGTCGAGCAGCCAGAGGATTGGACGCGGTGGCGTCTGATTGCGAATTGCGGCTGCGATGCGATCAAACGTTCGGAGCCTATGAGCGGGATCAGCGTCGGCCGAGTCTCCAAGATCGACGTCTATCGAGTCTCGCAGCAGCGACACCGCAGGGCGGTAGCGACCGGACAACTCGTCTTCATGACATTGTGATTGAGCGATCACGAAACCGGCCTCGGAAGCCCGTTCGAGTAGAACAGTGGCCAGTCTGGTCTTCCCCACACCGGACACTCCACGCACGATAGTGATCGGAAGACCGCTCACCCCCGCCTCCAGGAGCAAACCATCAAAACGCCGAGAATCCTCGTCGCGGCCCACCAACAACTCATGGCGCGGGTCAAGATCATGACGGAGTACCGCTAGTTCGATCGCCCGCGTAGACGGGCTCACCTCGAGTCCAAACTGTTCGGCGAGTTGATGGCGGAGCCTCTGGACAACGGCGAGAGCCTCGGTCGGCCGACCCAACCGGTACCACGCCTGCATCTCAAGGCGGGCGACCCGTTCATCGGGGAGATCCACGGGGAGGAGGAGGTCGAGTGCTTCAAGCGCCTCGGCCGGATGGCCCTCAAGCAGGAGGCGTTCCGCGAGTGCCATCACGCGTTGTTGCCGCAGTCGCCGAAGTCGCTCCGCCTCTGCGTATCCATCACCAAAGTCGGAAAGATCCAGATACGGTTCCCCCGACCATTCTTCAAGCGCGTCACGGCACGCCTCGAGGTTCGACGCGTGAATGATTTTCTGTTCGAATCTGCCGACATCGGTATCCCTATCCGGAACAGAAATCCGGTATCCGGCTGCAGTCCAATCGACACTTATGGCCGAGTCGGCGATAGTCAGTTGACTGCGAATCCGGCTGATCGTCACTCGAAGGCGGTTCGGGTTCTCGGGCTCGCCAGGCCACGCGGCCTCCGACAGAGCACTTGCGCTAACGAAGCGGTTTCGGTGGAGCGTGAGCACGCTGAGGAGCCGCGCGACTTTTGGACGAGTGATCGGTTCGCCGGAGATGGCCACGTGTCCAAACAAAGTGAGCACTTGTCGAACGTATCTCATTGTGTGGATCGTCGCCGCGGTAATTGCCCGGTAATCGCGGTTCGGTACACCGGTGGAAGCCCGGAACTTCCGGTCAAAAAAGGAGCAACCATGTACGAGGAACTCCTCGCCCAGGCCATTCGCTACGAGCACGCCGAACTCATCCGCAGAGTCGGGCAATTCCCGTACGTCGAACCATCACGTCGACGCCTGTTCGGCCATCTGAATCGACGGGCAGCCCGACAGCACCACGACCTGAAGTTCCGCAAGTTACAACGTCTTGAGTCGTTCGCCTCCATGACCGATCAGGAGTTGCGAATTCTTGCCGCGGCCACAACCGAGCTGCATTTGCCGCCTGGGCGAACGCTGGCGACGGAAGGCAGAAATGCGAACGAGGTCTACCTCGTCGCTTCTGGCGAAGTGCAGATCACCATGAGTGGCGACGTTGTCGGGGTCGTTGGAAGGGGAGCACTGTTGGGTGCAGACGCGATGATCGCACACGCCCCGAGAGACGCCACCTTTATTTCGGTGACCGACGTCGAGGTGTTCGTTGTCGAACCCCGATGCTTTGCGGCATTGTGCGATGATCTGCCGGCCTTCGCGCGCCTTGTCGAACAGAGCACGAATCGGCGCGATGGAATCGACCTACGCGCCTTGGCGTCTCCGAAGCGCCACAACATCAGCGGTTGGCGCCGAATCGGCTTGGCTCCTTGACCAACAATGACAATCACGTAGTCCTCGACCCGTCTTTCAATGTCAAGTTGTTGGGCAAGTTCTAGGCCGGTCGGGCCGCGATCTGTGCGCGCGAAGTGACCGGGGACCGGTCTGTTCACCCACTAGCCTGAAACAATGTCTTCTCGCAGTTACGGGCGCGGTCCCGGTGACCTCCGCCCAGTCAGTTTCCAACGCGACTACACGGAGTTCGCGGCCGGTTCCGTCCTCGTGTCCTTCGGCCGCACCCGTGTGCTGTGTACGGCGTCCATCGATGAAGACGTCCCACGGTGGATGAAGAACTCGGGCAAGGGCTGGGTCACGGCCGAGTACTCGATGCTGCCCGGCGCAACACCTGAGCGCAACGACCGGGAAGCGGCCAAGGGTAAGCAGTCGGGGCGGACCCAGGAGATCCAGCGCCTGATCGGCCGTTCGCTGCGTGGGGTCACCGACATGAAGGCGCTTGGCGAGCGTCAGATCGTTCTTGACTGCGACGTGCTCCAGGCTGACGGCGGAACCCGAACGGCGAGCATTTGCGGAGCCTACGTCGCGTTGCATGATGCCTGCACCCGACTCGTGGCGAGCGGCGCGATCCCGGCGAGCCCACTGACGGCAGCGTGCGCGGCAATCAGCGTTGGCATCGTCCGGGGTGTGCCAAGTCTTGATCTCGACTACTCGGAAGACTCGACGGCCGACGTCGACATGAACGTGGTCATGACGTCCAAGGGCACCTTCACCGAAGTGCAGGGGACCGCCGAGGGGGTGGCGTTCGGTCGGTCGCAACTGAATGCCATGCTCGATCTGGCTGAGGCCGGAATCGGTCGGATCGTGGCCCTGCAAGAGGGGGCGCTGTCAACCCCACCGTCGTTGCGTTAACTCTGTGGCGATCCAACGTTCATGACGCGAAACCCGGGTTCGATCCGTTGCCGCAAGCGATCCCCCCGGGCCCGCTTTCTGGCATTCGGAATGAGCGCCGCCATCCTGGCGGGCTGCACCAGCGGGGCCGGATCGACCGACACCACGGCGGCCCCCGCGTCGTCCGAAGCTCCGGTCCCGGAAACCGCGGCCACGGTACCTGAGCCCGCCACCGTCCCGCCGACGACCTCCACCTCCACGACCTCGACCTCGACGACCTCGACGACCTCGACCTCCACGACCTCCACTGTTCCTCCGACCACGATCGTCCACGGTGCCGGCCCCCAGGTCGAGGTCTATGGGGGCGGTGCGGTCAGCGCCGAGGCGGCAGCGACGGTGAAGGACATCTACGAGGCCGCTATCGCTCATAATTACCGGCGCCTGGCTGCGATCATCGGCGACAACCGGTTCCGTTGGGGGTTCGTTGGGGACCGCAAGCCCTCCGATGTGTGGAAGACCCAGTTCGATGAGGGGAGGGGTGACGAGTTGGCCAGGATCGTCGCGCTGCTCGATACGAAGCCGGGCGTCGACGAAAACGGCAACACGGTCTGGCCATATCTGGCGCTGAAAGACCCAGCGACATGGGATGCAGCTGACGAACTGGAATTGACCCGTCTGGGGTTCAACCCTGAGAACATCCTCGATACCAAAGCCAAGGGTCGCTACGTCGACTACCGCCTCATCGTCGACCTGACCGGCCGGTGGACCGCATTTGGTGTGGGCTACTGACCCGTGGCGTGAAGTTGCTATGTTCACAGATGAATTTTCGAATCGAGCCCTCACCTCGATTGTGATGGCGTCGGCCAATCCCGACAAGGTCGCCGAGATAGAAGCGTTGTTTGCCGCCGAATTGCCCGAGCTCGCGTTGCTTCCCCGGCCTGCCGACGTGCCCGAGGTGGTTGAAGACGCTGACACGCTGCTTGGCAACGCGCGGCTCAAGGCCCGAGCGCTGGCCCACGCGACCGGCATAGCTGCGGTGGCCGACGATACGGGCCTGTTCGTCGATGCGCTCGGCGGCCAACCAGGGGTGCGCACCGCCCGCTACGCCGGCGACGGAGCCACCTATGCCGACAACTGCAACAGGCTCCTCAGCGAATTAGCGCGCGTTGGAGCGACAACTGCCGGGCAACGGACCGCTCGCTTTGTAACAGTCGCGATCATCGCCTTCCCCGACGGCGCAGAGGTCGCCTTCGAAGGAATCGTGGAAGGTGACATCGCTGCAAAATGTCGGGGCGAAGGCGGATTCGGCTATGACCCGTTGTTCATTCCGGATGGCGGCCGAGGCTTGACGTTCTCGGAACTCGGTCCCACCGTGAAGAACGAACTGTCGCATCGCGGCCGCGCGTTTCGCGGTCTGGCGGCCCGACTTCGAAAATGATAAGCGCGCGTAGGAGTTGATCGTCGCTCACCAGCCGCGAAGGTCGATCTCCCAACGATCGAGTACGTCGTCGCCCCGCACCACCCACATGGAGTCGTGGTAGGCAACCGTCGGGTCGCAGTGAGCCGGAACAACGCTCACCCGGGTTCCGACCTCGGGTAGCGCAGTAGCTGCCGCCTCACATGGAGTATCGCCCTGAGCCAAGCCGAACGTGATGTGCTCGTCCGACAGGAATCGAACGGCGTAGCCGAGCATCATGGGATTCCCGTGGTCCATGCCGTTGGACTTCAGACCTACGTCGGCAACCGCGAATCCTTTCGCTGAATTCTTGTGAATTACGGTCCCAAGCAACGTCATCGCCTGTCGGAAACCGTGAGGGTGGGTGCTGTACGCGCTATCCATGAGCACGTAGGAGCCAGCCTGAATCTCGTTGGCCCACCGGTTTACCACGTGGGTTCCGGTGCCTCCGGCCGAAACAAGGTCACCGCCCACCCGGTCGTGCGCGGCAAGAAGGATCGCCATCGCCTTCGCGACCTTGGCTTCCTGCTCGGCCGGATCCATGATCATCATCAGGTGGCCCTCGTAGCCCATCACCCCGCGTACGTGGCAACCGGCCCGCCGTGCCTGATCGGCCAGGGCCTGCGCCTCATCAACCGTGGCACCGCATCTCGGGAGCCCGACATTGATATCGATCACCACCTCCCGGACCCCGCCGGTAAGGGCGGCCTTCAGGGTCTCCGGCGAGTCGATTGCCAGGGTGATCCGGTGGCCGGAAGCGACGAGGGCTCCGAGCCGGGTGGCGTCAAGAACCTCGTTGGCCAGGAGAACGTCGACCCCGAGTCCTTTCGCACATAGGCCCTCCACCTCCCTGATGGTCGCCGCGGTGAAGTTTCCATGACCGCCGTGTTCCCGCTGGTAGATCGCCAGGGCGGTTGACTTATGGGCTTTGACATGGGGTCTCAGGCGAGCCCCCGGCAGGCGAGACGCCATGAGGGTCACGTTGTGCTCAAGGGCGTCGGCGTCGAGCAGAAGCGCCGGCGTCTGAAGGTCGTTCACGTTCACGGGTGAGAGTATTGCCCATGATGATTCACCGCGGACGTGCGCACGCCCGATCACGGCACGCCCCAGGGTTGGACGGTCGTGGTGCCGGATGCCCGGTGGACCGATCGGGAGTAGCCGGTGAGGTCTTCCGCTGTCCGGCAAACGGCGCAAGGACCGCGATTGATCGATCCACGTTTGCCGTTGCGGACCCTTGGTGGCGGGTGCTCCTCGACGGCCGCTCTCCGAGGCCGATAGGGTCGGAGGATGCGAAGTTCACCGGCCGAAGAACAGAATGCTTCGCTAGTCGAGATTGGTGACCTCGAGGGACTCGCCGAGCGGGTCGACAGCCTCTGTTTCGACGACCGGTGGGATCTCACCGTGGACCTCCGCGACCGCTGCCGAGCGGCACTCTCGCGCGGGAAGCAGTTGTGGCCGGCCGCTGCGTACGCTGAGTACCGAATGGCCCTCGACGGACCCGCTGCGATCGCTGCATCGGTACTGGGTTCGCCGGCTGAGAAGTTCACCCTCGGACCCTTCGCCGAGATAATTGCCAGCACACACATGTTTACTGAGCTCAAACCTTTTCTGCAGGCGTCTCCAGCGTCGGGCATCGTGGCCCACGAACGGGTGCTTCGCGGCGAAGTAATCGACGATGCCGTGTGGCTCGGTCCGTACGCCGACGTGCTGGCCGTGCCGTTGAGGCTCGAGGACTGGGAGCCGGAGTATCCGCTGGCTGACTACTCGCCTTCGCGGGCGCTGTTTCCCGCACCGCAACTCACTACACGCTTTGGCGAGGCAACCGGTCAGAGCGTCCGTGAGGTGAAGGATCCCGATACGTTACGCGCGCTCAGGGATCTTGCCCATGTGTGGTGCGCGGAATCGAACGGTCACGTCGAAGCGGTGTCGATCGAGGGATCGGCCAGCGACGCGGTGGCGACGCTCGGCTGTCGCAAGCACCGCGTGGGACGGATCTCTTCAAAAGACGCTTTGGCGGTGATGGCCTGGGTGGCGGGCAACGGCGGCGCCCATGGTCGACGCCGAGGAATGGCAGCTGGTCGTCAGGCCGCGTGGTGGGCGCTGACCCACCTCGCCGGGCTCGGCGATGAAATTGATGTGGAGCCATATGAGCTCGGGCGGGCGGCCGACGAACTGGAGTGGTCTGTGTGGGATGACGGCAGTCCGCCGACGGGTTGGAACCTCCGCCTTGCGGTGGTGGACCCGGCGGAGAATCTCGCTTGGGCGGTCACCGCCTCGGACGTCAGACTTGAGTAGCTACTCCTGAGATCATCGGGCGTTTATGCGGCCGATCAACTGGGGGAGATCCTTGAACGAGTCGACTTCGAAGTACCGGGCTGATTCACTGTTGCGTTCGATTTGACCCGTCGTGACGTGATCGACCACTTCGTGCCCCCACGTGAACGAGTACGGGATGTGCACCGCGGTCCCGCCGAGTTCGATCACGGGAAGAATGTCGGACCTGACCGAGTTGCCGATCATCACGAAAGCTGGCGGTTGAATTCCATGACGAGCAAGTATGCGCGCATAGGTTATCGAATCTTTGTCCGACACAACCTCGACGGAC
The DNA here is from genome assembly GCA_031383405.1 of Acidimicrobiia bacterium. GTDB lineage: Bacteria > Actinomycetota > Acidimicrobiia > Acidimicrobiales > JANYDT01 > JANMZO01. The sequence goes on from JANMZO010000036.1 coordinate 30,096, forward strand.
TTGAACCAACTTGCGATCCCCGAACCGGCCACCTTCCGTTCCTGATGGTGGAGGTCGCCCTTCGTGACGAGCAACAGCGGACTTACCTCACACAGTTCTTCGAGCACGGTAGACACTCCAGGAAGGAGTTCGGCCGGGCGGAGAAGCATCTCCCGGCCGTGGTCGAGAAGGACGCGGAGGTCGGTGGCTTCAATCTCGCCCCGACTCAGTTCCATCGCGGCCTCGATCATCGAAAGCATGAAACTCTTCACCCCGTACCCGAATAACTCCAGGTTGTGGGTCTCGGTCTGAAGCAACTTGGCCTTGGCGTCGTCCGCGTTGCACCATTTCGAAAGCAGGTCGGCAAAAGCGTCTTCGGTTGCCGCGAAGTGGTCTTCGTTGTGCCAGAGCGTGTCGTCGGCATCGAAGCCGATTGCTTGGATGTTCATGGTTCCCAGAATCTTCGGTGAAGTGTCAAGGGGGATCAGACGGTGGTCCCTACGACGGATGGTCAGTGATATGTATCCGAAGCCGGACAGGTATCAGATGCTTCGTTACGGTCGTGGCGCGAGGTCCATCGGTCCCGCGGCCAGGTAGCCGTGTCCCCGGCGCACCTCGGCACTCCAGTTGGTGAGGATTCGGCAGACGGAGTCGAAGTCTTTACCCATTGCGTTGATTGCGGCTGCCATTTGTAGATCCGTCTTCACCTCGATTTCCATGCGGAACTGTCGGCCTGCGTCGGTGAAGGCCCGGTCGCCTACCAGGCCTCGACCCACGAGATGGTCGAGCGCCTGAGCGACCTCGTTGTCGGTCCAGGCCCGGGTGCGCACGTAGCTGTGCAGAGGAATGCCCCACCACAACTCTGTGAGCAGCCCAATCTCGGTGGCGGTGAGCCCGGCCGAGATCCAGGCCGCGTTGTGGCTGTCACCCCGAAACTCCCGGAGGCAGTCTCCGAGCCACCAGGCCTGCGCCAGATCACCGACGGGTTCACCCTGAGCGAGAACACCGGCGAACAGCGGTCGGGCTTCGACCCGCAGTGCGGCGACGCCGGCCGCAAGCGTGTTGATCACCAAGGAGAGTTCGTCGGGATGGGGGCCGAGAATCCGGGTGAGTTGCGCAACGGCACCGTCGGTTCGGGCGGCGCAGATCGTCTTGGCGTCGGTGAGTGACCAGCCGTGTTGGACCGCCGGAACGACGGCATCAGGATTGAATACGGCGAAGGCTGCCGCCACCACTTGGCCGGGCACCTGACCCATGACCGATCCTCGGCTGGTGAAGTAGGCGGGCCCATCGGGCAGTGCGACGCCTCCTACATTTCCCTTACTCGGTGAAAATCCTAGGTTCACATAGTTTGCGTGGCACTCGGGGGAGAAGTAGACGGATCCGACGAAGGGTTCAAGTGCGCCGCTCAGCGCCCGGGCCGAGATCGACAGAGGACTTTCGTTCATGGTGTCTACGGTACCTGTAGTGAGTCTTTTGGTCGTTGCTGAACAACTCCTGTCATAACGTGACATGCATCAACAAGGCTTCTTCACATCTTCCTTACCCGCGCTCACGATGATGCTCCATACCAACAACGAACCGCAGAGCGGTTGTCATTCAAGGAGATTCACATGTTTTCACGCAAGATCCGAAACGTCGCCGCCGTAGCCGTCCTGGGCCTCACCTCGGTGGTCGGCATAGCTTCCGTGGCTTCGGCCCAGGGCTCCGACACCGCGAAGGTAAAGGTTGTCTCCTGCACCGGCGCAACTGAGCACAAGCAGGCGCAGGTCCTCCGGCTTCAGGCCCTCACGCTGGATCTCCAGGGTGCCCAGGCCCGCCTGGCCGAGGCCACGGCGAAAAACAATGCAAAGGCCGTCGCCCGGATCAACACGCGAATCGGCCGGATCACTGCCCGAATCGCCCAGGTCAAAGCCAATCAGGTCAAGCTCGCCACGAAGTGCCCGTAACGGTCCGCCGGATCAAACCGGTCGCCACATCCAACCGACTCGTCCAGTTGTCAGCAGAATCTTCGTAACTTCCCCGGACACTGATACTTCCCCGAGAATCAGTATCCAACCATGAAGCGGGGCCCCACGTTCTACGCGGGGCCCCGCTTCACGTGTTCGTTCCGGGCCACCGCCGAGCGCGACCGATCCCGGCGGCCGGATCTGCAAGGCTGACCGCATGGTCGAAACAAGTCCGCTCAGGCGGCGTCCCCGTCAAGCCCGAGCGCAGGTTCGACTTGAACGGATCCTTGACACCGCTGAGCAGGTCTTTGCCGAACTCGGCTACGACGCTGCGACGACCAACCTCATCGCCAGTCAGGCTGGGACCTCAATTGGCTCGCTGTACGAGTTCTTTCCCAACAAGGAGGCCATGGCTCGAGCATTGGCCGACCGTTACGTTGAGCAGATCGGTAACCTGTACACCACGCTTCTCGTTGATGTTCCCGGGGCCGCCGATTACGAGTTGGTCGAGCAGATCGTCGCCGCGCTCGACCGGTTCTACCGGGAGCATCCCGGCGCCGTGCCGTTGCTCAACGGACGCAAGACCTCCTCGGAGCTTGCCCGCGCAGGAGAACGGCTGCAACATGCGTTCGTGATTGGGATTGAGGGGATCATGGCGGCTCGGGCCCCCAAAGTCCCCGAGGGTCGGCGGCACCTGGCCGCGACCGTTATCGCCGAGATCGCCCGAGCCTTGCTCACGCTCGCCGACAGCGTGCCCCTGTCGCATCGACACGCGGTGATCCGCGAGATCGAGCGGGTGGTGATTGGCTACCTGATTGTCAGCGATGAGGAGCATGAACGCGGGCTGGACGCAGAACGTCTGGAATCGGACCCTGCGGAGCCGGGCCCCTGAACGCACAAGAGCTGTGGTCCTACCTTTCGGTCGGCCCACAGCTCAATTACCTCAGAAGGTGTGTTGTCGACCCGGTGAGCTACTTCTTCTTGGCGGGAGCCTTGTAGGAATCGATCCCCTTCTTGAGGTCGAGATACTGCTCACAGGTCTTGCCACAGATCTTCGCGAGCGTGGCGAGTTGGATCTTCGCCTTCGCCGGCTGGTTCATCATGAGGTACAACTCGCCGAGGTACTCGTTGGCCCCGAGATGTTTGGGGGTGAGCTTCAGCGCCTTCCGGTAGTAACTGAGAGAGATGTCGAGCTTGCCCAGCTTGCGGTTCGAGTATCCGAGCAGGTTGTTTACGTCAGCGTTGTTGGGTTGAAGCTTGTCGGCCTGCTCAAGGTCGACGATGGCGGTGGCCCAATCACTCTTGATGATGTTTGCCTTTCCGCTTTCGTAGTAGTCGCCTGCGCCCTTTGCCGCGACCGGGACCGCGGCTCCGGCCGGCTTGGCGGCTGCGCCCCCACCGGAGGCCGGCTTTACGGACGTTGCCGACCCGGCAACCGTGGTCGGAGGCGCGTCTTCGGCGCCGTCGGCAAAGGCCCGACCGGTCGGGATCGCAGTGGCCACGAGGGCTAGGGCCCCCGCTACGAGAGCACGGCCACGAGGGGTTCGTTTGGTTGTAGAGGTTTGAGTGGTCGATTGCATCGAGGTCTCCTTCGTTGGCATGGATCTCTTGGGACTACGGGGCCGCACACGGAATCGTTCACGGGGTTCTCGGAGTTTTGCGGAAAAGCTCCGGCAGTTCCTTCCGAGTACCCGGTCGCAACGTGATTCAGTGCTGGTGGATGACAACGCCGCGCAGGTTGATCCCGGCGTGCATGTCGTCGTAGCCCTGATTGATCTGGTCGAGGGTATAGGTCCGGGTGACAAGCTCGTCGAGCCGGAGCTTTCCGCTCTCGTACATCGAAAGGAGACGGGGAATATCCTTTGACGGGCTGAACATCCCGTAGATCGCGCCCTGAAGCCGCTTCTGCCACAGCGTCATCTGCGTCGGGCTGATCGGGATTCCCTTGGCTCCCATGTTGCCGATGCCGGTCATGACCACCGTGCCTCCTTTGCGGATCGCGTCGAAGCCCTCCGCGACGTGTTCGCCCGTGGTCACCCCGACGCAAACGATCGCCGAGTCCGCCCCCTGGCCGTCGGTAACCGAGCGGGCGAAGTCGGCAGCCTCCAGCATCGAAGCAAAGGCGTGAGTCGCTCCCAGCTCCATGGCCTTTTCCCGCTTGAAGGCCATGGGGTCGACGGCGACGACATTCATGGCCCCGGCGGCCGCGGCGCCCTGAACCGCGTTGATGCCGATGCCACCAATTCCCATAACGATCACCGTGTCACCGATTTCGATCGATGCTGCGTTGATAGCCGAGCCATAGCCCGTCGCAACCCCGCACCCCACGAGCGCCGCCTTGTCCAGGGGGATGTCCTTTGGCACTTTGACGGCCGAATACACGTGGCAGACCGTGTAGTTGGCGAAGGTGGAAATTCCGGCCATCTGACCAACCGGTTGGCCGTTTTCCGTAATCCGGTAGGTACCGTCCGGTCGCGCCCCGCCCAGAGCGCCGGCTCCGACGCCGCAGAGGTTCTGCTGACCCCGGGCGCAGAACCGGCAGCGTCCACAGCCCGGGATGAACTGCAGGACCACGTGATCGCCGGGAGCGAAACCGTCGGTGTTCGGTCCGACCGCCTCGACAACCCCGGCTCCTTCGTGACCCGCGCACATCGGCGTCATTCCCATGGGCAGGTCACCGGTCACGAAATGGTCGTCGGAATGACACAACCCGGATGCGACGACCCGCACCAGCAGTTCGTCCTGACGAGGTGCCTCAAGGTCGAGTTCGGTGACGTCCCACCGTTGACCGACTCCGCGCAGTACGGCTCCCTGAATCTTCATATCGCTCCTTCTGAGTCGATGACGTTCTGAACGCCGTGGGTTGGTACTTGCGCACCGTTGACATGAAACGTACCGACTGGACGGTCGCGGGAACAAACTGTGCGCTGCGTGCCCGGCAATCCGTACTCCCCCGACCCGACCAACGGCGTATCATTGCATGCCCCGGCCCATTTCCAGGCCAAGTCCACGTCCACGTAGCTCAGCGGATAGAGCAACCGCCTCCTAAGCGGTAGGTCGCAGGTTCAATTCCTGCCGTGGACGCTTCATTCGTCGGTCACATTCGCAGTTGTTTGGTGATTGGGTGTGAGCCGGTGGGCCCCGGCTAAGCGATCACACCAAATCGTGGGTATAGCGGGGCTCTCAGACCAATACACCCGCGAGGTGTCCGGCAAGAACGACCGGTTGGTCGCCCTGGATGCTGTGACCCGCGTTCTCTATGACGGTGACTTTCGCCGACGGACAGCGCTTCATGACTTCCGCGACATCGTTGTCGTCGACGATCGGAGACAGCGAACCGCGGAACAGGTGGAGCGGCATTGCTAAGCGCTCGTATATATCCCACATCGGGTTGAACCGCTCGATTAGCGAGGTGTCGGGTTCGCCGACTTTGATTTCTGGAGCCGGCATGACTTCCGAGAGGCCACGGTCGTAGTTCCAACTCCAGCTTCCATCGGCGTTGCGGTGCGCGTTGTGCAGGATGCCGCGACGCAGCGACGACTCGGTTCTCGTAGGATTGTGCTCCTTCGTGCGAGCGAGAAGCGCGCCGAACGAATCGAACGACTGAGGCCCCCGTACGAAATCGGTGACCGCCTTTGCCTTCATCGCGTTGACTCCCGGCGTCACGTCGACCATGACAAGTTTGTGCACGAGTGCGGGATGCGCATCGGCCAGCGCCAGCGTGGTCATGCCACCGAGCGACATGCCGACGATCGCCGTAGCGTCGGGAGCGAGTGTGGCGATCACGGCGGCAACGTCGTCCGCCATGGATTTGGGATCGTAACGGTGGTCGGAACGCCAATCACTACGACCATGGCCTGGAAGGTCGATACACAGCATGTTGGAATAGCCATGGCCGTGGAGAGCCAGGACTGTCGTGTCCCAGGTGTGTGCGTTCTGCGCGGCGCCGTGGACAAACACGAGTTCGACCGGACCGGTGCCCCAGCGAAGTGCCGACACGGATCTGGCGGGAGACTCCGAGGGCAACGTGAACGAGACCCGCTCCAACACCACGGCGGCCGGGAGTTCGATTCCCACTTCACTGCAGTTACCGGGCAGCATGGCGAACTCGTTGTAAACAAATGTTGCGTCGTCGGGGTTGCTTGCGGGTTCGTCTGCCGAGTTCGCGGCGTGGTCGGTGGCATCGGCGGTCATGGACGATTACCGTACCTCGCATGGCTCTCCCTTTGCATGGTGTCGCACCTGAAGATGTGCTGGGCGAGCTCGAACGCTTTCGTTCGGGTGACCTGCGTTGGAAAGACGGCCGCGTTTTCAGTCTGACGTACTACGCCGGGCCCGAGGCCTATGCACTGGCCAATGAGGCGTACGCACGATTCTCGTCGGAGAACATGCTGAACCTCGATGCGTTTCCGAGCCTCCGCAAGATGCAAACCGAAGTGGTGGCGACGGTGTGCGAACTTCTCGGCGGGGACGAGCAGACGGTCGGTGTGTTCACCTCGGGGGGTACGGAGAGCATTCTCACCGCGGTGAAAGGGGCCCGGCAGTGGGCCCGGTCCCGGGGAATTGCGGACCCCGAGATGGTGCTGCCGACGACGGCGCATGCGGCTTTCTCGAAAGCGGCCTCGTACTTCGACGTGAAAGCGGTCCGTGTCCCCGTCGACGGCGACTATCACGCCGACGTGCAGGGCATGGCCGCAGCGATCACACCGAACACAGCGCTTCTGGTCGGCTCAGCTCCGAGCTACCCGCAGGGGGTTATTGATCCAATCGAGGAGCTCGGGGCTCTGGCGTTGGACCGCGACCTCCTTCTGCACGTGGACGCATGTATGGGTTTCACGCTCCCGTGGTTGAGCCGTCTTGGGCTGGTGTCGAAGCGATGGGGCTTCGATGTACCTGGCGTGTCGTCCATGAGCTGTGATCTGCACAAGTTCGGCTACACAGCGAAAGGGGCGTCTGTGCTGGCTCATCGCAGCAAGGAACTGCGCAAGCACCAGTTCTTCATGACCAGCGACTGGCTGGGTGGGCTCTACGGGTCGCCTGCGATCCTGGGAACCCGGGGCGGAGGCTCGCTCGCTGCAGCTTGGGCGGTGATGAACCACTTCGGCGAAGAGGGATACCTACGTCTGTCAAAGCAGGCCTTCGACACCAGGATGAAGATCGAGACGGGTATCAATGCAATCCCGGGACTCGCGGTTCGCGGGAAACCGGAGACTACGCTCGTGGCCTTTGGCGCGGACCTGACCCAACCGACTGATCGGCAGGTCGACATCTTCGCCGTCGGAGATTATCTCTGGGCGAACGGCGGCTGGTACGCCGATCGTCAGACCCCTCCCGACTCCCTGCACTGCACGGTCAACGCGTCGCACACGACGGTGGCCGACGAGTTTGTTGCTGCGGTGGCCGCTGGTGCGCAACAAGCGGCCGAGAGCCGTCAAAGCGGAGATCGTACGCGCGCATATGGCACGGTCGAGTAGGGGTGCGGTGGGAATCGGCGGCACCCAGCTAGTGCCTCTTCGCGTAGGAGACTGTGACGCCGAGCGCTAGCGCAATTCGTTACCCGTGCGAGATGTCGAAGAAATCGACATCACACTCTCCTGCGCTTCAGTGCACTAGGGCTCGATGCGGTAGATACCGCCCTCGAGCGAGGTGGCGATCAGTTCGCCGTCGGGCATCTGGTTGATGGAGGTCAGATAGGGAACACTCGCATCGAGGCTCATCGGCTGCCACCTCGATCCGTTGGGCCGAAGCACCGCCAGTGCTCCCGAACACACGTCACCGAACACGTACATTCCGGTAAGTGCGCTTAGCTTCCTTCCTCTGTAGACGGCACCTCCGACCACGGCACAACGGCCGTCTTTGTGCGGGTAGTCATAGACAGGGTCGACGGACCCGATTGGTCGGGCCCCCGAGTTCGACACCGTTCCCTCGCGGACCTTCCAGCCGAAGTTGAGGCCCGACTTACCCTTGGGCATCACGTTGATCTCTTCCCTGGTGTTTTCGCCGACATCCGGGATCCAAAGGTCTCCGCTGGCGGGGTCGAGGCTGATCCCCCAAGGATTGCGTAGGCCGTAGGCGTAGATCTCGGGGCGGGAGCGGGAGAATGTTGATCGGACGAACGGGTTGTCCGTCGGAATTGAGAACGGGGACTTTCCTGACGGCGATGGGTTGATACGAAGGATCTTCCCAAGTAGAACATCTTTGCGTTGACCGTTGTTGAACTTGTCGTACGAGCCGCCACCATCTCCGATGCTCACATAGAGATTTCCGGCCCTATCGAACAGGATCGTACCCGCGTTGTGCTGGTTGAACGGCTTGGCGATGTCGAGCAGGTCGCGCGCGTTGGCGAAGTCGGCGGTTGTCCCGTTAAAGGGAACCTCGCTCACGCGTACATGCCCGCGTTTGTCGGTGTAGTCGATGAACAACACATCGCGCCGGGTGGGGTGGAAGGCGAGTCCCAGCAGCCCGCGTTCGTTGTCGGAGTCGACCAGGCTCGTTATGTCGAGAACCGGTGGATCTGTGTACATACCATTTCGCCACGCCCGGATCTTTCCGAGTTTCTGCACGATGTACAACGTATCGTCGGCTTCGCGCATCGACGCACCGACCGGTTGTTCTGCCACTGTGAACTGGGTCGCCCGGGCTTTCTGCGGAGCCGACGGCAACGTGGTTCCCGTCGTCGACGCTGAACCGTCCGCCGGACGCGGGGCCGGCCGGTCAGCGTGCACGCTGTTCGCGAACGCGGAGAACCCGATCGTCACGGCGAGCAGTGCGCCACCCAACGCCTTGACGCATAGGCTTCGCGCGGAGCAACGGAGGGGTCGGCGGGGGATCCTCATGCCCAACAGCCTACGGGGCGGGGTCTGTTGGCGGTGGTGGTGTCAGCGGACTTACACAAGCCCGGGAAGTTGTGGCTGTCCGAGTTCGAGAAGGGTCGTGATCTCCTGCGCGGTGCGGGCCTCGCCGGCGAAGAATCCTTGGAAGAACGCGCACTGCATCGCCCTGAGGCTTTCAAGCTGCGAGGACCGCTCGACTCCGACGGCGACAACTCTCGCGCCTAGCGAACCAGCGAGTTTGATCGCCAGCCGGACAAGTTCTTCGTCGTTGCTCCCTGGTCGGTCGACCTCGTCGATCAGCGATCGGTCGATTTTGATCTGGGAAAGCGGCAGCCGTCGGAGTGTTCTCAGCGAAGACGTGCCGGTGCCGAAATCGTCGACCGCGAAGCCGACACCGGCGCGGTGCAGAACGTCGACGGTGAGTTCCTGACGCTCTGTGAGTCGGGATATCACGGTCTCGGATACATCGAGGCCGAGCGAGCGCGGTGACAGACCCGTGGAGGCCAGGACATTCAGAATGGTCTCGGCAAAGCCGGGTTGCGTGAGCTGTTCAAGGGCAACGTTGACCCGTAGAGTCAGATCGATTCCAAATAGTTCCCGCCACTCCGACACCTTGGCGCACGCTTCGCGCAACACCCAGTCTCCCAAAGGATGGATGACTTCCGACGATGTGGCCTCACCGATGAACATCGACGCGGGCAGAAGGCCGTGGACCGGATGCTGCCATCGGACGAGGGCCTCGACAGCGACGATACGGCCAGTGGTGGTTTCGATTTCCGGCAGGTAGTGAACGCGAAATTCACCGCCCGCAAACGATGAGCGCAGTGCTCCAGCAGTGATTGAAGCCCGGAGTGATTCGTTCGGACCGAGCGGAATCCCGGGTATCGGCAGTGCGCCCTGAGCTGCGGAGCGCGAGCCGTTGTCACCCTGGTACACCTGCCAACGTCCGCGGCCGGAACGCTTCGCCTGATAGAGCGCAATGTCGGCCTGGTTGATGAGTTCGTCGGGTGTCATCTGACCCGAGTTCGTGACGGCAATGCCAACACCGGTCGAAATAGATGCGACCCGGCCATCGATGATGATCGGCTCCTCCAGCGCTTCGAGGATACGACGCGCGCTGGCCGACCCCTCCGATGCGTGCCGAAGCTCCGCCAGCAGAACGGCGAACTCGTCGCCACCGAGGCGGGCCACCAGATCCTCACGGCGGATGACCGAACGTAAACGATCAGCGACGATCTTCAGCACCTGGTCACCGGCCGAGTGACCCATTGTGTCGTTGACCGCCTTGAAGCCGTCGAGGTCGAGAAACAGCACCCCGATCATGCCGGGATGACGTTCGATGCGGGCCAACCCGCGACCCGTGGCTTCACGGAAGTTGAGGCGGTTTGCGAGCCCGGTGAGCGGGTCGGACCGGGCCTGGTGCAGGAGGGCAGCTTCGGCCTGTTTCATCATGGTGACGTCGGTGGCGAATCCTTCGACCCCGAGAATGCGGCCGCTGTCATTTGTGATGGTGGCGATACGCAGAAGTTGCCAGGACACGAGACCGTTTCGGCGCATGAGTCGCATCAGTACCGGTGCGTCGAGGGTCTGGTTGCCGCTGGCGATCTCGGTGAGCACGTGCCGGTCGTCGGGATAAATCGAGCGGTCGAGCAGGAGCGGGTCGCTCATGACCTCCTCTGGTGTGTATCCGAGTGACGTCATGACCCCGCTGCTGATGTATTCGGTGCCTGTAGCGAACAGATGCCGGAACACGACATCGCCGCTGATGCGTCCGAGTCGGGTCAGGAGGGCGTCGCCGATGACGAGACCGTTCTGCGAGCCGACGCCCGTTGAACGCTGACCGCTCGCGGCATCTGAAGCGTTGCGCAGCGCCAGGAACATCTCGAAGCGTTCGACGGTCGCGTCGAGCACGACCCGGTCCTCGGGTCCGAACAGCGGTTCGCCGGGTTCTCGCAGGAGCGCCAGCACCGCAACGATCCGCTTTGGGTCGGCAGGATACCCGGGCGCGACGCGGCCGAAGTAGTTGCTGAAGACAGGGACGAACCGGCCGAACGATGAGGGAGGCGGCTCCAACTCGCTCTCGAAACGGATCGTGGGTCCGACCGGGGAATCGAACGAGCTGTCGAGAACCGCCATCTCGATGGGACGCGCTGCGGCGAGCACCTGGGCGATCGCACCGACTGCGGGCTGCCAGCCGCGCTTGTGCGGGATGGGGTCGGCTACGAGACGCATCCGGGTGCCATCGGAAGAAATCAGAAACAGCAGGCATCGGGTTCGGGGTGGGCTCGACAGCGCAATTGCGACTGCTGCATAAAGGTCTTCGACGCCGGTCGGAGACTGGCTCCCCGTGGCTGCCCGGAACGCGTCGGTGACGAGGGCCAACGCGTGGAGGTTGTTCTTCGTCCAATGTTCGCCCGAAAACGGGCCGCGACGATCGGCCGGGTTTGAGGCGTCGGCCGGGTTCGAGGCGCCGGGTGTGTTCGACGACGCGCCGACGGCGTCGGCGTCGGGTGCTCGGTTTGGCATCGCGCTTGCGTCCATGGATAACTGACGGTGCCATCAGTCGTGATCGGTGGTCCACAACTGCCGCCGACTCCATCACTGAGGGTACTTGTCAACCACATAGCGTAGCAACGAATGGGTAAGAACGCGCGGATCCCACTTCAGGAATCCCGCTTAGCTCCGATGGCCGAAGGACTGCCGCTCGTGTTGAAATGTGAAATCGGAGCCATTCACACCTCAGTTTTTGTGTCCGGTGGCACGGACGTCTCGAGGACGTGAAAATTGGTACCCGTCACTCTCCTTACAGCAGGCCGAGTTTCCGTGCGCAGGCCGGCCACTGACCCCAACCGGATTTGGCCTGGAGCTTCCGGGCGGCCTGATCCTGAACGGCAGGCGTTGCCTGGTGGGGAAGCCCGGAAAAGCCCAGTCGAAGCCACGTTGACGCCGAGAACTGGTAGGCGCCGAAATAGCCATTCCCGGTATTGAGCTCGTAACGGCCGCCGGACTCACAATGGCGAAGCTGGGCGAGCGCCGTTTCCGTCGGTTGATCCCGCTTTTCAATCCCCGCGGCACCGGTTGATGCCACCAACCTGACAACCATCGTTGTCGGCGCGGCGACGGCAACCACGGACGGGGCTTCCACTTTCTCGGTGCCCCTTGAAGTGGTGCTGGACGCCTTCGCTCCAGTCGGCGTAGATAAGGCGAGGGGTACCGATGGAAGCAGCCTGACTAAGGTCGTCGTCGGTTTGGTGAGCGACTTCCGAGATTTCAAAGCGCGGGTGGTCTGTGGTGCGCTTGACGGTACACCGGCAAACGTGCTGGACGGCACCAGAATCGGGACCGATGAGTCGGCGACCGAAGGATCCGTTATGGAGTTGATCACCCGGGCCAGGTCTTCGGTAGGAACGACCTGAGCCGTCCAGATTGGCGGAACGGTAGACGTCGATGCGCTGGGTGCCGGCGACGTGGAGGACTGACCGGGTGTTTGTGCCCCGGCCTCGGAAACTGCTCCTCCAACTCCGGCCAGGACGCCGACCCACACGACAAACAGCACATTACGAGTCCCACGGGGACGTATCCGGTTTGCCTTTCGGGGCGAACGTGTGATGTCCCCGGGTGTCTGATACAACCTAATCACCTGCCCTGCCCCCAACGTCACCCGGGGCATCAGTGGCCTCGAACGCGCAGGAACGACTGGAAGAACAATTCGCACTGTGTGTGGGAACCAAGGAAACACTGCCTGTGCATTCGCCCTCGATCCCGGTCTCAGAATGTGGCGGTCTTCAAACGCTCTTCGGAGTTCGGAGAGCGGCCTGAAACACCTGATTGAACACCGGACTGAAAACACCGGACGAAAACAACAAGACGGACTCTGGCTGAGCCGTTATTGCTTGCGAAACTCAATCGGAGTAAGCCTACCTGACGTGGACGACGGGCGGGAAAACGACCTGCCGCGTGACCTCTCTATAGCGAACCTGTCGCGCGATTTGCGGAAATGATCCCGATACGACTGCCTGTGGTCCGAGGTATCTGGTGGGGTGTCCAGGCCCAAACCCGGGCGTATGCCAGGGGGTGGGTGCGAACTGCGGTGATCTCCAGGTGTGATGGCGCCGTTGGCGGATGATTGATGTCGGAACGTGGTCAAACGACCCACTGTCCCGTCTTCCAAATGTCGAGCGGTCTATCCTCAGCTTGGCGCTGATCCTTCAGCGTTGATGGCACCGGTCATCCGGTGTCCGTCCGCCGATTCTCCTGTATTGAAAGGGACCTGATTTGCTCAAAGAATTCAAAGACTTCATCAACAAAGGAAATCTCGTCGACCTCGCGGTCGCGTTCGTGCTGGGCGGTGCATTTGCGGCGCTCGTAACCTCGTTCATCGACAACGTGGTCATGGGCATCATTTCGCAGATCGCCGGAAAGCCGAACTTCGACGAGGTAATGCAGTTCGGCACGGCCAAAAAGAATGCCGCCGGCGTCCTGCAAAAGCCCATCCGCATCGGATCGTTCATCACGACGGTCGTCAACTTCTTGATTCTCGCGTTTGTCGTGTTCATCGTCGTGAAGGCGTACAACAAGGCCAAGAAATCGACCGCGGCCGCGGCGGGACCTTCATCAACTGACCAGTTGCTCATGGAGATCCGCGACAGTCTCCGTCGCTGAGAAACCCGAGGTTTCCCCTACGGAGCCGACATGGCCCAGCCGAGTGTCTGGGTGAGAATTTTGGCTGCTGGTCGAACCGCGAAACGCTCCGTCAGGGGTAAACGGGCGATACGGAGCTCGCGACGCGCCCACGACGGCATGAGGCCGACCGCGGCGGAGGCGAGTACGCCGTAGGCCGGAAGAACCTGCAGGGCAAGGGGCGGAAGCAACAGGAACCTTACGGCGTTTCGTGCTTGGCCGGTGGCCTTCAGCTCGGGTCGGATCTGCGCCATGCGCTCCTCGAGTTGGCCCACGGAATGAGCGACGGGTTCGGATCCGATCAACTTGGCCACAATAGCCTGCTCATCGACATAGCGGTCGAAGTCGTCAGAACTCAGCGGTGATGCACCGTACCGTTGATGCGCCAGGTAAAAACTTTCGACCAACGTATGGTGAACCCAGCCAAGAAGATGCGGATCGTTGGCGGAATAGGGACGGCCGTCGGCCGCCGTACCAACGACGCGCCTGTGGACTTTTTTCACCATGCGGACTGCGGCTTTTGCCTCGGCGGTTGTGCCGAAGGTGGTCGTGCCGACGTAACCCGCAGTGCGGTGCAGCCGTCCGATCGGGTCTTCGCGGTAGGCGGAATGCTGGGCTATTCCGGCCATGGCAAGAGGATGAAGTGTTTGCATCAGCAGTGCCCGAATGCCCCCGATCAGCATCGAAGCGTCGGCGTGAACGACCCATGTCGCGCTGGTCGGCCCGAACAGTCCGACATCGCTTCGGGTCGCATTGAGGTCCCGCACGGTCGTGCCAGGACCGACGATCATCGTTCGGAGGGACTGCTGCAGCTGGGATCGCACGACGGCGAGCGGATTAGCGAAAAGGGGCATCTCTCCTGATTCGCCGCGACGCATACTGCCAGGCTACGTGCCGGGCACGCACTAGTGTGCTTTGTCGTGGGTGGGGTGAGCGGACCCTGTCAGCAGGCGAAGCCCGACCGAAGGTCGCGAAAGCCCCGGCGGACGACCAGGTCGATGCTTGTTTGGGGTTCGCTGCGGGCCCATGAAACCATTGCCGTTCTGCAGATCCCGATCGCCGCAACGGCACATACTTCCGCAAGGAAGCTGTCGCAACCGCGTTTCACCAGTTCGGCCTGCGCTTCGCGTTCCCAGTGATGTTTTTGGCTTGCGTCAGCTACGTCGAGCGAGGGGGCGGCGCTGTGGAGGGTGACACCCGTCCGAACGGCCCGGGCGACCTCAAACCGGGAGAACATATCGGACATGAGCAATGCCAGGGCCTCCTCGAGAGTGTCCATCGGCGGCAAATCAATGGGCTGTGCGAGGAGATACAGCCTGAGTGATGGTGCCACCAACTGATACGGAAACAGCACACACTCCTCTTTGGTTGCGAAGTAGTTGAAGAATGTCCGCGGGGAAATTTCGGCTTTTGTCGCTATTTGTTCCACCGTCACGTGCTCAATACCTTGACGTTGGAAGAGGTCAAAGGCCGCCAGGCGAATTGCGAGTCGGGTGCTTCGCTTCGACGCTTCGCGTCGCCCCGTGGTGCCGCTGAACAAGGTCAGCAGCAGCTTTCGGGCTTCGGTGATTCCGGGTGGAATCGATCCCGCTTCTGAAATTCGGCTTGCTGCGCCTGGTTGTACCCCGTCGGCCGTTGGAACGTACGTCGCCTCGATAGTTGTATTCGCCACATCAGGATTCTAGCTCCCGTTGAAATGGGAGCCATGATGAAGGAATGTCCGACATTTCACCCTCCCCCGTGGCGGAGCCGAACCGTGGCACTCTGGCCGACCTTCGGATGGACTACCACCATGCCGAGCTCATCGAGTCGGATCTGCTCGAAGACCCCATCGCACAGTTCGACCTTTGGATGACCGAGGCCCGAACGATGCACCGACCGGGAATGGACGAACCCCATGCCATGACCCTGGCCACGGCGACGGCCGAAGGGATTCCTTCCGCTCGCACGGTGCTGTTGAAGGGTGTCGACGAACGCGGCTTCACGTGGTTCACAAACTACGAGAGCCGCAAAGGACATGAGCTCGCCGCGAACGCCTACGCCGCGTTGAACTTCCGCTGGGGGGCGCTTGAGCGGCAGGTGGTGGTGACGGGTTCTGTCACGAGGGTTTCCGCCGAGGAAAGCGACGAGTACTTCTACTCCCGCCCGCTCGCGAGCCGAATCGGTGCAATAGTAAGCGCGCAGAGTACTGCCGTGAGTCGGTCAGCGCTCGAAGCAGCGGCGGCAGTCTGGGCGGATCAACCTGAATCGGCGGTGGTCAGACCGACCCACTGGGGTGGCTACCGGCTTGATCCGGTTTGGATCGAGTTCTGGCAGGGACGTTCGTCGCGACTGCACGATCGGCTCCGATTCTGTCGCGACGCCGTCGACGCGCCCTGGACATTGGAGCGGCTCGCTCCGTAACGAACCTTCAGCGACGGACCACTAGTGGTCCGTCGGGACCGGTCAGGGTCCGTCGGAGGAATCGGACGCCGTAGGCACCGCCGGATGCGCAGTCTCCGCACCCAAGTGGGCAGCGTCGTTGTAGCGAACCAGTCTCCAGCGGTGCACTTCGGCACTCGGCTCTGAAGGGTGGATCAGCGGGTCTCGACGTGCGGTGAACGTACGCCGTTGCCATTCCGTGATTGACGTGTTGGTCGTCTCGAAATCAAGGGGTGGCTGGAGCATGGGGTCGAGACCGAAGAAGTGGAATACCGAGGCGTCAACCACTCCGCCATGGGCAACAATCAGACATGTTTCACCACTGTGTGTCAACGCAATTTGATCTATGGCCGACGACACGCGTGCCGCGAATTCGGTCCATGCCTCGGCTCCAGGGGCAAAGGCTATGTTTGGTTGCCACCCCTCGGTCATGCCATAAAAGGCGAAGTACTGATCCCAGGTCATACCTTCGGCCTCGCCGGGTCGTACTTCTTCCAGGTCCAAATCGAACTCGACGGGTACCTTGAGCACACCCGCGAGCACGTCTGCGGTCTGGGCCGCCCGGCGAATCGGGCTGGCAAAGAGATGGTCGACCTCAAGTTTCTCCACCTCGAAGCGTCGACGCAGCAACTCCACCTGTTGCCGACCGAGGTCGGATAGTCCGCGGCATGTAGCGCGTCCCTCAATGTTCCGATCCACGTTGCACATGGCCTCTCCGTGGCGGACGATTATCAGTCGGGTCATGGGGAACGGGTGGCGGGGACGGGTGACCGGGAACGGGTGGCGGGGACGGGTGACGGGGAACGGGTCATGGGAAACGGGGAACGCGGAAGCGGGGAACGGGGAAGCGGGGAAGCGGGGAACGGGATGACCGTACCGTCGGCCCGGCGCTACTTCGGAGGCAGCGCGTCGTAGGCCTTGACCAGGCTCGCAAAGATTCCGGCCGCGTCGAGTCCGAGATCGGCGATGATCTGGGCCGGTTTCGCTTGAGGAATGAAACGTGTCGGGGTGCCGAGTACGACCACCGGCCCGGCTTCGTGACCGGATTCAACCCGGTGGGCGCTGATTGCGTCGGCCATGGCCGATCCAACGCCACCATCGCGAAGGCCGTCTTCAACCGTGACCACCAGCATGTGATGGGCCGCGTCGGCGATCATTGCGACATCGAGCGGCTTCACGACCCGGGGATCCCAGACCGTAACCCTGACGCCGCGTGCGGCAGCGAAGGCGGCCGCCGCCTCCTCAGCCGCTTCGAGCATCCTGCCAACCGCCAGGATGCACACATTCGCGGTGGGTCCCGCGTCGATGACCTTGCGGGCATTGAGCCCCGAACCGACATGGTCGGCCGGTACCTGCCGCGCTGCACCCTTCGGATAACGGATCGTCGATGGGCCACCCGTCAGCGAAACGGCCGTGCGTAGCTGAACGGCCAACTCCTGGGCCGATGACGGTGCGAACACCGTCATGCCGGGTACCTTGGTCATGAGGACCATATCGAGCACGCCATGGTGCGAAGCCCCGTCGTCGCCGGTGATACCCGCCCGGTCCAGGGCAAACACCACGGGAAGGCTGTGGAGTCCGACATCGAGGTTGGCCTGATCGAACGCTCTACTCAAGAACGTCGAGTAGAGCGCCACGACCGGTTTGAGGCCGCCCAGCGCCATGCCCGCTGCCAACGTGACCGCGTGCTGCTCGGCAATCCCGACGTCGTGAAAGCGGTCGGGATGTTCAGCCTGGAAAGGGAGAAGACCGGTTGGCCCGGGCATGGCAGCGGTGATCGCGTGGAGTGCCGGTTCCTCACGGGCCAGCGCAAGAAGCGTTTCGGTGAACTGATTGGTCCACGTTCTGGGTGCATGGCCCGGAGACGCGGGAATCGGGCCGGTTGACGGGTCGAAGTGACCCGAGACGTCGTGGAGGTTCTTCTCCTCGTCGTCTTCGGCGAAGCTGTACCCCTTCCCCTTGTGCGTCAGAACATGCACGACGATGGCACCGTCATAGTCGGCCGCGTTTCGAAGCACGGTCTCGAGTTCGATGATGTCATGACCGTCGATCGGGCCCACGTAGCGGACACCGAGGGTTTCGAAAAAGGCGTGGGGCTCGTCGACCATCTCGCGCAGCGCAGCCTTGACCCCCTTGATCGTGCGGCGGCTGAGGTTGCCCACGAGTGGGAGGTTGTTGATGATCGTCTCGGACTTCTTCTTGCCCCGGGCGTAGGAGGGAAGGGTGCGGATCTTCGACACGGTCCGGGTGAGGCCTGAGATGGTCGGGGCGTACGAACGACCGTTGTCGTTGAGCACGATCAGTACCCGGCTGTTCGCGTGGCCGAGGTTGTTCAGTGCCTCGTAGGCCATGCCCCCGGTCATGGATCCGTCGCCGATCACCGCGATGACCCTACGGTCCTTGTCACCCGCGGCCTTCAGGGCCTCAGCGAGTCCGTGGGCGTAGCTGAGGACCGTCGACGCGTGGGAGTTCTCGATGATGTCGTGGTCGGACTCGCGCTGGTTCGGGTATCCCGAGAGACCACCGGATTGGCGGAGCGTGGCGAACCCTTCCCGGCGACCTGTCACGATCTTGTGCACGTAGGCCTGGTGGCCGGTGTCCCACAGGATGTAATCCTTGGGGGAATCGAACACCCGGTGCAGGGCGAAAGTGAGTTCAACCACGCCGAGGTTGGACCCCAGATGACCCGAGCCGGCGTTGGATACGGCTTCGACGATAAAAGATCGAACCTCCGTTGCCAGTTGGACGAGTTGAGCTTCGTTCAGATTTCGGAGATCGGCGGGAGATTTGACTCCATCAAGCAACATGGTTTCCCGAGTTTATCGCTGCTTGAGGGGTTGGTGTGAGTGCGCACCCTGGACGCGACGCACCCGCGTGGGAACACCGCACGAAACATGCACTCATCACGACCAGCTTTGCGCACCATGGAGCGGCTCGGTTCCCGACCGTGCGGAGATCTGGCCGAGATCCTGGCCGAGATCCTGTCGAAGACTGGTCAGGACCCGAGCGCCCTACCCGGAGCGAGGGTTCACCAGGCGGGCCGCCATCGCTAACTTCTTCGCGGTTGATACCCGGACCCGCTTCGAGAAGACGTCGTAGTCAGCTTCTTCGATCTTCACGAGAATGCCGCTGTAGAGGTCGCGGGCGGCTCGGATGCAACGCTGGGAGGAAGCGGGAAGCATCGCGATTCCGAGATCCGCGCTGCCGTAGAGCCGACGGCAGCGGGCTATCTCGAACTTCATCAACTCCACCCACGCCGGGGTGACCTGGCGAAGTTCCGGATCGGCACCAAAACGGTGTAGGTCTTCCCGGGGGATGTACACGCGGCCCCGGTCGAGATCCTCGTCGACGTCGCGCAGGAAGTTTGTGAGCTGAAATGCGTTTCCGAGATCTCGGGCGTGGGGCCGGGCGCGTTCAATGTCTCGGGGCTCAAGAATCGGGAGCATCATTTCCCCGATGACGGCGGCGGAGCCGTCCATGTACCGCTCAAGATCGCCGTAGGTCTCATAGGTCGCGACGCTCAGGTCCATGGTCATGGAGTTGAGAAAGCGGCGTACGGCCCCGGGGTCGATGTCGAAACTTCGGATGGTGTGAATGACCGCCTTCAATACGGGATGCTCCGACCGACCTGCGCCAAAGTCGTTGAAGAAGCGGTCCCCGAACTCTCTGAGGACCGCAGCACGTTCTTCCGTGGTCGCGGTTGAACCGAGGTCGTCGACGATGTCGTCGGCGTAACGGCACAAACCGTAGAGCGCGTGCACATGTGGTCGCTTGACCGCCGGCAGCAGGTGCGTGGACCAGTAGTAGGTGGTGCCGTACCGTTTGTTCAGTTGCTGGTTGATCGCGTAGGACTCGTCGAGTGTGACCCACTCGCGGTTGTTGACCAGTTCTTGCAGGAGGCTCTGACTCGATGCACCCGACGTCGTGTCGCGGCTCTTGAACCCGGGAAGGCGTTGTACCAGAGTGCTAAACGCGCGACCAGATGACATCAGTGCCTCCGTTCAGGCCATGCCGGCGACGCGTTCAGCAGCGAGCCGGCCCGATAGCAGGACCATCGGAACTCCGACGCCCGGCACCGTGGAACTCCCGACGAACACCACGCCGGGCACCCGTTTGTCGACGTTGCCAGGCCGGAAGGGACCGGTCTGGAAGAACTTGTGGGACAGGGCGAACGGGGTTCCCATCGCCATTCCCTGACGTTCCCAGTCGTTTGGGTCAAAGGCGTGGGCGACTTCGACGTTTTCGACCTGAGCCGGATATCCGAGCGCGCTGACCCGGCGCCTGATGTCGGAAATGATCGTGTCGCGCTCAAGGTCCCAGTTGATGTTGCCGCCGAGGTGCGGAGTTGGTTCGAGCACGTAGAGGATGTGGCGATCGGGTGGTGCCAACGCCGGGTCGGAGATGGTTGGAACGGTGATGAGGAGCGAAGGGTCGGGCATACGCGTTCCGTCTTCGAGTAACGCCTTGAAAGCCTCCTTCCACTGGCCACCGAAGTGGATGTTGTGGTGTTCAGATCCCTCAGGCAGGGAGCCCTTGACCCCGGCCAACCAGAGAACACAACTCGGCGAGTACTCGCCGCGGCGGGCCACGCGCGGCGCCTCAAGTTCGGGCAACAGCGACGAGTACGCAACCGGAAGATCGGCGTTCACCACGACGACGTCCGCGCTGATCACTTCGCCGTTGGCGAGCCGGACACCCCGGACCGGACCGTTGGCACCCGATGCCCGGAGAATTCGTTCAACAGACTCGCCGTAGCGGATTTGCACACCGGCCTTCTCCGCCGCCGCAGCAAGACCGCGAGACACCGCATGCATGCCGCCTTCGGGGAAGAACACGCCGGCCACGGTGTCCATGTAGGTGATCACCGCGTATGCGCCCAGGGCTTTGAACGGTGAAAGCCCGGCGTACATTGCCTGGAAGCTGAAGATCTTCTGGAGACGGGGGTCTTTGAAGTACTTCGCGACCAGGTTGTGTTGCTTGGCGAAGCCGCCCAACTTCAGTAGCTTGAGGCCCGGTGAGAGCGGTCGGGCCATGTCGAGTATTGAATCGAAATTGCGGTCGATGAACGCGGGGGTCTCGACGTGGTATAGCTCCGTGAGCCAGTCGACGAAGCGTCCGAAATTGTCGGCCTCACCCGATCCGGCGAAGCGGCGGATCTCCTCGGTCATCTGCTCGCGTCCATGCCGCACCCTTAGTTCCCCGCCGCCGTCGGACTCGTCGAAAACGGCGCGGTACATCGGGTCGACCGGGTGGATCTTCACATGGTCTTCGATCGCCGAGCCCGCCGCAGCAAACGCATCACTGAGGATCCCCGTCATTGTGAGAACGCAGGGACCCGGATCAATCCGGTAACCGCCGTCTTCTATCAAGCCGGCACGACCACCCGGTACCAAGGCCCGTTCGACGATGGTGATCTCGTGGTGCTGCAGACTGAGATGACATGCAGCGGACAATCCGCCGAGCCCGGCGCCAACGATGACGATGCGCATGAGGAGGTGTCAGGTCCTTCGATCGGTGACGTAATGGGCCAGGGCCACCAGATCGTCAATGACGCCACACGACAGGGACGATTCGGTAATGGCCGCAATCGCCCTTTCACGCAGACGTTTGATGTCTTCCTCGACCTGACCGACTGCACCGGTATCGATAAGTACACGTTGTATTTGCGTTATGTCGGCCGGGGTGAGACCCGGGTGCCCGATCCGGTCAAGGACCCTGTGTTGCGGTGAGGTGGCCCGCTCGAACGCGTGGGCAATCAGCGCCGTCGGTTTGCCTTCCCGGAGGTCGTCGCCCACCGGCTTCCCCAGAATGTCGGAATCGCCCAGCGAACCGAGCAGGTCGTCTTGCAACTGGAATGCTTCGCCCAGCGGGAGGCCGTAGGCGGTCAGCGAACGTTCGAATTCAGGGAGGCGATCGGCCAGAGCGGCCCCAAGATGCAATGGACGCTCGATTGTGTACTTTCCCGACTTGTACTGACAGATTCGGCTCGCCAAAGCCAGCGAGGGTTTGCCCCGGGCCGTGCCGAGAAGGTCGAGATACTGGCCGATGTTCACTTCGATGCGCAGCTCGTTGAAGATCGTGGTTGCGGCCGAATTGACGTTTCGCAGCAACATGTCGGCGTAGACGAAGGCCAGATCGCCGACGAGTATCGCCACTCCCTCACCGAAACGACGGGCCTCGTTGTTCCAGCCCATGGCCGTGTGGTGATCGCCGAACTGCACATGGACGGCGCTCATTCCTCGGCGGGTCGTGGAGTCGTCCATGATGTCGTCGTGTACGAGCGCGAACGTATGGAGCAGTTCCAGACCGGCGCCGACGTCAACGAGCAGCGGGTCCTCAGGGTCGCCTCCCGCCCCAACGTAGGAGAGTTGGCAGAAGGCCGGCCGAAGGCGTTTGCCCCCGGAGAGCACCAGTTTGGACAGAGCCTCGATGGGTAGTGCCAGATCCGGATCTATCGCCGACCATCGCGCCGACTCCGCGGCGAGGAGACTGCTGATTCTCGCGTTTACAGCAGCCGCGACGACCGAAAGAATTTGAGGTGGTTGGGTCGTTGGAAGAGGTGACAAGAGGTTGTTGCAACGGGGTTGGATCAGCCGTAGCGGTAACCAAAGGTACCAGTCGGAGAATTTTAGGTGAACTGCGAGCCGCCACCCTGAGGGCTACGGTGGCCGGGACGTTTGTCTTCTTGCCCGGAAGATACCCCGACGTGGTTTCACTTCAAACACTTTCTGATTGGTGGATCGTCATCGACATTCATTCCCGCCTACGAGAATCCGTACTTTTGGCCGATGGGGCCATGGGCACGCAGCTTCACCGGCGTGGTGCGAGCTTCGACCGGAGTTTCGATGTGCTCAATCTCGAAGCTCCCGACCTGGTCGATCACGTGCACCGCGACTACGTGGAAGCGGGCGCGGACCTTCTACTCACCAACACGTTCTGCGCCAACCCTGTGCACCTCGACCGCTGGAACCTGGCTGCGTCGGCATCGGCGGTGAACCGCGCCGGTGTGCAGCGCGCCAGGGCCGCGGCGACCGGGATCGGCCGCCAAGTTGTCGTAGCCGGATCGGTCGGTCCTACGGGCGAGCGCCTCACTCCGGGAGGGTCGCTGTCGATCATCGAAGCCGAAGATGCGTTTCGGGTACAGATTGAAGCGCTCGCCGATGAAGGCGCCGACCTGCTCTGGCTCGAAACGTTTTCTGACCTCGATGAGATCGACGCGGCGATCCGAGCGGCACGGAGCGTCTGCGATCTTCCCATTGTCGCGTCGATGACGTTCACGCGAGATGGCTACACCGTGCACGGGGCTACCCCCGAAGTAGTTGTCCGACACCTCCTCGAACGACATGTCGACGGCATCGGTGTCAACTGTTCGACGGGTCCTCTGGCCGTTGGCCGCGTTGTTGACCGGTATGCGCTGGTCGTCGACGCCGAACCCGTCGGGGGTCGGCCAATCCTGACCGCCATGTCAAACGCCGGGTTCCCGGAGAACCGTGGTGCGCGCCTGTTCTATCCCGCCACACCGGTCTACATGGCGGAGTCGGCCGTGCGACTGGCCGAGGCCGGAGTGACCGTCATCGGGGGCTGCTGCGGCACGACACCGGAACACATTCGGGCCATGCGGGGAGCGCTCGACCACCGCCCGGCTGGCGTTGTTGTGCGCGAGCGCAGATCGGTACCGAGAGGTGCGGCTCCGGTGGTCGGATTGGCAGCGGCTCCGGGGCGGTCCTCGCTGGCCACGTCGTTGGCCGCAGGTCGTTTCGTGGTCACGGTCGAGATGGAGCCGCCACGGAGCGCGGATACATCGGAACTTGAACGCAACGCATTGTTGCTTCGCCAGGCCGGCGCCACGGTGCTCGACATCTCCGACATCCCAATGGCCCGGCTCCGTATGACCGGCCTGGCCGCTGCGACCCGTGTGCAAACGGCGACGAGCTTGGAAACGATCCTGCATTTCCCCGTTCGCGGCCGCAATCTTCTTCGAGTACAGGGCGACCTTCTGGCAGCGCACGCTCTCGGAATCCGCAACCTGTTCGTGACCATGGGCGATCCGGCGGTGATTGGTGATTATCCACAAGCCTTCGACCATCACGACATCGTCCCGACCGGACTCATCCGGTTGATCAAGGAACGGTTCAACCAGGGTGTCGACAGCGCTGGTTCGTCAATCGGTGCCGCCTGCGAGTTTGTCGTGGGAGCCGCCACCAACCTCACGCCACACGACCTCGCCCACGAGGCGAACCTGCTGAACAAGAAGGCCGTCGCCGGTGCGGACTTCCTGCTGACCCAGCCCGTGTTCGACGCCGATGCCGCCCGTGCGTTCCTCACGTTCTATTCCGAACGGTACGGGCCCCTGCACGTTCCGATCCTGTTGGGGGTGCTTCCCTTGGCCACCTCGCGCCACGCAAACTTCCTCAACAACGAGGTTCCTGGGATGAGCCTTCCGCCGAACGTGATTTCTGCGATGGTTGATGCGGGTGACGACAGCAGAGTTGTTGGTCTGCAGATAGCGGCTGATGTCGCCGGAGAACTTCGCGACGTCGTGGCCGGGGTGTATATCATCCCGGCGTTCAAGCGTTATGACCTCGCCGCAAACCTGATTGCGGATCTCGTCAAACCACACTGACCCCCGTCGACGACCGACCCATCGACGATGTGCACGACGTGCACGACCGCTCGCTGAACCGGTACGGTCACTGCCATGAGCGAAGAATTCCCTGTGGCACCGTATGCACCCGTAGCGGGTGGAGATCCGGCCAAGCCCTCCAATCCGTTCGACCTCACCGGACAGGTTGCACTCATTACGGGAGGCAACAGCGGAATCGGCCTGGGAATGGCGATCGGTCTCGCCCAGGCCGGTTCAAAGGTCGCCATATGGGGAACCAATAATGCGAAAAACAAGGCAGCGGTGGAACAGATCCGAGCCGTTGGTGTCGATGCTGAGAGCTTCATCTGCGATGTAGGCGAAGAAGCCGACGTCGAAGCGGCGTTCACCGCAACGTTGGACCGCTTCGGGCGTATCGACTCGTGCTTTGCAAACTCGGGCATCGGAGGGTCGGCTCCGTCGTTTCTCGAAATGACAGCCGACGAATGGCACCGGGTTCTGCGGGTCAACCTCGACGGCGTGTTCTACACGTTGCGCGGCGCCGCCCGGCACATGGTCCAACGTGGTGGCGGTGGCGCACTCGTCGTGACCGCCTCACTCGCGGCTATCCAGGGACAGCCCAAAGGTCAGCACTACGCCGCGACGAAAGGCGGCGTGATTTCGATGATGCGGGCATGTGCGATGGAGTTCGCCCGCCACGGCATCACGGCCAACGCGATCCTGCCTGGTTGGGTCGAAACCGACATGACCTCCCAACTGTTCGCCTGGGACCGGTTCCGTGACAGCGTCATGCCGCGTATGCCGTTTCGCCGATGGGGTACACCCGCCGATTTCGGGCCCATCGCCTGCTACCTTGCCTCACCGGCGACTCGCTGGCACACCGGCGAAGTGCACCTCATCGACGGCGGGTACTCGATCTTCTGATCTTCTGATCTCTTGATCTGTTGTTGTTCAAGAAGCCGGCACGCCCGATTTCTGACTCGGCTTCACCCTGCGGGTGAGACGCTTCAGCAGTCCACTGCGGTCGAGTTTATCGCCGAGCCACATTCCGAGCAGAAACGCACCGAGGCCGCCTACCGCGTCGAGAAACCAGTGGTTCGCCGTCACGACTATGGCAAACAGCGTGAGCGCCGGGTAGGCCAGAAGCAGGAGCTTGCGGCGGATGTTCCGCGCCCAGGGCCAAAACGTTATGGCGCACCACGATGACCAGCCGAAATGCAGGCTCGGCATGGCGGCGAACTGGTTCGACACCTTGCTGATCGGCCCCGAATGGAACGACCACGGTCCCCCGAAATCTTTCAGGGTATCGACGAAATGCCAGGGTGCGGGCATCAGCCGCGGTGGCATCAGGGGAAAGAACGCGAACCCGAACAACGCCATGCCCGTCATCAACGCCAGGCCGTTGCGGATGCTTGGATAGCGTTGCGGCATGTAGTGGAAGCACCAGAGCATCGCAGCGATGGTCACGAAGAAATGCATTGTTCCGTAGTACGTGTTGAGGGTCTGGATGAACAGGCGTGACCCGAGAAATGCCTTCTGGATGGAATCCTCGTGGAGGATTCCGAGGAACTGCTCGGCGCGGATGACCCGTTTCGCGTTGGTGAGGGCCTGTTCGGTCGCCTGGACGTCGGTACCCTGGCGGTTTCGAACCAACCAGTAGAGACCGTAAAAGACCCCGACGTATAGGAATTCGCGCAGAAGCGCCGGCTGCATCAGCCGGCGTCGTTGTTCCTCCGGGGCGAGTTGTGCAGTCGTCACTGGGCCGACAGCGTAGGCCGTCGAAACGTTGTCCGCATTTCAACCGACACGAAAGGAATCCAACGCCCAACTTCCCCGGCCGTGGTGACGTCAACGGCGGGTGGGGTGGAATTCCCCGGCGCCCCACTAGGGTTGAATGTCGATGCTGCCGAAGATACCCACTGTGTCGTCACCAGCGCCTTCGGGTATTGCGGGGCCGATCACGGCCCGGTCAACCAAAACGTTTTTGCTGAGAGAGTGAGAGAACATTGAGTAGTTCACTGTCCCCATCGAACCCGGTTTCCGGGTCCGCCGCTGCCGCTTCGATGATCCAGCCCGACGTTCTCGCCCGGGTGCTCGCCGAGGCTTCGAAGACCGGAGGGGATTTTGCGGAGGTGTTTGCCGAAGACCGGGTCAATTCGAGCGCACTGCTCGACGACGGTCGCATCGAGGAACTGACCAGTGGTCGGGAGCGGGGTGCGGGTGTCCGGGTCATAAGCGGTGACACGACCGGCTTTGCCCACACCGCCGACCTTTCCGAAGCCGGGCTTCTGGCCGCAGCGGCCGCAGCGGCCGCAGCGGCTCGCGGCGGCGGGGGCGGAATGAAGATCGTCGCCCTTTCCGACCGTTCGCGACCACGTCCGCACATGGTGGTGCAGAGCCCGATCGATATTCCGAAATCTCGCAAAGTGGAACTCCTCCTCCGGGGCGATGCGGCGGCCCGAGCGGCCGGCAGCGCAATCCGTCAGGTCACGGTTGGTTACGGAGACGCGCGTCGGCGGATTCTCGTTGCCAACACTGACGGCGTGCTCGCGACCGACGAGGTCGTCCGCACCCGTTTGATGGTGCAGGCCGTAGCGTCGGGCGACACCGGGATGCAGACCGGTTACGACGTCGCCGCGAAGACGATCGGTTGGGAGCTGTTCGACGAGTACGACGTCGAAGAGATAGCGGGCCGGGCATCGCAACGGGCACTCACGAAGTTGTTGGCCCGTCCGGCCCCGTCCGGCAAAGTAACGATAGTGCTCAACAAAGGCGCGGGTGGCACGATGTTCCACGAGGCTTGCGGGCACGGGCTCGAAGCTGACCTCGTGGCCAAAGACACGAGCGTGTTCCGGGGGAAGGTCGGCCAACGGGTGGCGGCCAGGGGCGTGACGATCGTCGACGACGGGTCATACGCGCGTGAATGGGGCACCAGCGCAATCGACGACGAAGGCAACCCGACGAAGCGCAACGTCCTGATCGAAGACGGGATTCTCACCGACTACATGTGGGACCTGCGTCACGCGAAGAAAGAAGCGCGCTCTCCTTCCGGGAACGGACGACGCCAGAGCTATCAGTTTCTTCCGATCGTTCGCATGACCAATACGTATCTGCTTGAAGGTCGCGAAGATCCCGAAGCGATCATCGCCGGAACGAAGAATGGTGTGTACTGCGCCAAGCTCGGCGGCGGCCAGGTCAACACGGCCACCGGCGACTTCGTGTTCGGAATGGTTGAGGCGTATCTCATCGAAAACGGTGAGATTACCGAACCCCTTCGCGACGCGAACCTGATCGGCAACGGACCCGAGGTACTCCAGGCCATCGACGCCATCGGCAATGACTTTGCCACCGGCGTCGGGACGTGTGGCAAAGACGGTCAGGGAGTTCCGGTATCCGATGGCAATCCCACATTGCGCGTGCAGGGCGTGACGGTCGGAGGTACCGCGGCATGAGCGATCTCCTCGATCTTGCGAAGAAGGTCGTCGGCTGGGCCAACGGTGACGAACAGGTGGAGGCCTACGCTGCCCATTCGCGTGACACCGAAGTCGAGGTCTACCAGGGCGACATCGAGACGCTTTCGAGCGCGGAAACCGATGGTGTCGGTATCCGGGTCGTGTTGCCCGGCCCCGAGGGGGCACGTCAAGGTTTCGCCTACACCGGGTCGCTCGACGACGCCTCGCTGCACGAAACTCTGCGGGAGGCCCGCGACAACGCGCAGTTCGGCACCCCCGATCCGTTTCTTGGGTTGTGCGCACCTGACGGGATTCCGTTCGCCGACCTGGAGTTGTGGCGCGAGGAGCTGAAGTCGTATTCGACCGACGCCAAGATCGAACTGGCGATGGAACTCGAACGTCAGGTCCGGGCCGGTGATCCGCGGATCCGTTCCCTGCGGAGCGCCAGCTACGGCGATGGTTTGCTTGAAGTCGCCATCGCTTCGACGGCCGGCATCGAAGCGGCGTACCGTCGCACCGGGTGTTCCCTCGTCGCGTTTGCGATCGCCGGACAGAACGACGAGACGCAGACCGGCTTCGGTTACTCGGTCGGACGCGAGCCCGGCGAGCTCGATGTGGCCAAGGCTTCGGCCATGGCGGTGGAACGCGCCACCCGGATGCTCGGTTCGTCGAAGCCGACCTCGCGCAAGACCACAGTGGTGTTCGATCCATACGTGACGGCCACCATTCTCGGCATTCTCGGGGGCACGCTCAACGCCGAGTCCGTCCTGAAAGGCCGCTCGCTGTTCGCCGACCGCATTGGAGAAGCGGTCGCTGTCGACGGGTTCTCGCTGATCGACGACCCAACGAATCCGCTGGCCTACGGAGCGTCGATCATTGATGCCGAAGGTCTCGCCACGCGGCGCATCAACCTGATAAGCGGTGGAGTTCTGCAGGGATTCGTTCACAACTCGGTAACGGCTCGCCGGGCCGGCAACGGAGCCGTATCAACCGGATCTGCAGTTCGCGGCGGGTTCAAGGGCACTCCCGGTGTTGGATGTCGGGCGCTCAGTCTTGCTCCGGGTGCTGCCGATGCCGAGTCGATCCGTAAGCAGGTTGGCAACGGTGTGCTTGTTCAATCGATCAGCGGCGTGCACTCGGGCGTCAATCCGGTGAGCGGCGACTTTTCCGTCGGAGCCGAAGGTCTTCTGATCGAAGGAGGTGAGCTGGCGTCGCCGGTGCGTGAGTTCACGATCGCCTCGACGATCCAGCGCATGCTGCTCGACATCGTCGCGATCGGTTCCGACATCGAGTGGCTCCCGGGTGGATCGGCCGGCGTTACGCTCGCCATCGACGGCATCAGCCTTTCCGGTTTATAAGCGCGCGTTCTTGTGTCGGCCATCGACGAGCAGAAGGTTGTGGTCCGTGCCGCGGCCCGTGCTGCTCGGCGATCGATTCCGGTCGATACCCGCGCTGACTCCTCTTTATTGATCTGTGCGCATATCGAAGCGACCGAGTGGTGGCGCTCGGCCAAGGTGGTCACCGCGTTTCTTCCGATCCAGTCGGAAGTTGATCTCCGCCCACTGCTCGTCGGCCGACTTGGTGGCCGGATGTTGGGCATACCCCGGACGGAGAACGACGTTATGACGTTCGATTCCGTCGACCTTCAGGACCCGGATGGGCTCGCCGTCGGTGAGTTTGGGATCACCGTTGCCCATCGTCGGGCGACGATCGATCCGGTCTCCGTCGACCTCGCGCTTGTGCCGATGCTCGCGTTCGACCGTACCGGTAACCGACTGGGCGCAGGTCGTGCGTTCTATGACCGGTGGTTACCCTCCGCGGTGAATGCCTTCCGCTTGGGTGTTGCGTTCTCGGCTCAGGAGATGCCGGCGCTCCCGGTCGACGGTTACGACGCCAAGCTCCACGCCGTCGTCACCGAGATCGGCATCCGCACCTTTTAACCCCCGCGGCCAATACCCAACTTGCGGCCAAAGGCACCCAACCTGCCGCCAAAGGTACCCAACCTGGCAATTTTGATCCACGAAGCCCGCCAGATCTCCCGAGTTGGGTACCCGTCCGAGCCGAGTTGGGTACCCGTCCGAGCGGGTTGGCCGGAATTGCGAACCGGCCAGTTCGGTGCTGCCGTAACCTTGTGGGGCCATGAATGACTCCCTACCCCAGGATCCCAAGCAGGAAACCATTGCGGTTCGTTCCGGGCGCAAAGACAACTCGTCGGCTCTCGCGCCGATCATGTGGGCGTCGACCGCGTTCGAGACCCCGTCGTTGGCCGAGGGTCGCAAAATGGCGCATTCGACCAGTTCGACTCATTTCTATTCGCGCTACGGCAACCCCACGGTCCGCTCGTTCGAAGATGCGATCGCCGATCTGGAGGGAGCAGAAGCGGCGCGGGCCTTTGCATCCGGCATGGGTGCGATCGCCGCCGTGATTCTCGGCCTCGTCAACCAGGGACAGCACATCGTCGCGCAGCGCCAGCTCTACGGCGGCACCATGCAACTCCTCACGATGGTGTGTCCGCGGTTCGGGATAGACGTCACGTTCGTCGACGCCACAAAGCCGGGTGCGTTTGCTGAAGCCATCATCCCTGGAAGGACCGTGTTGGTGTTCGCTGAATCACCGGCCAACCCTTGCCTCGACATCGTCGACATGGAAGAGCTGGGCGCGCTGCTTCCTATCACCGTCGTTGACTCCACCTTCGCCACCCCTCTGGGCATAAACCCTCTGTCGTACGGTGTGAACCTGGTCGTGCACTCGGCTACGAAGGCCATCGCCGGCCACAACGACGCATCGCTCGGCGTCGTTGCCGGAGAGCGTGAGCTCATCGACTGGTTGTGGGGCTTTGCCGTCCTGCAGGGCGCCAATGCCTCGCCTTTCGACGCGATGAACGGCGTCCGGGGCCTCCGCACTCTGGGAGTGCGGTTGCGTCAACAGTCTTCGACCGCGATGCAACTCGCTGAGCTGCTGTCGAAGCATCCGGCCGTTGCGTGCGTCCGTTACCCCGGGCTGCCGTCGCACCCGCAATATGAGTTGGCCCAGCGCCAGATGCGTTACATGGGCGGCCTGGTCACGTTCGATCTTTCCGGTGGCGCGGCGGCCGGGGAGAAGTTCGTTGACTCTGTGAAGCTGTGTCGGACCGCAACCTCGCTCGGTGGGCCGGAAACGCTCGTTACGCACCCGGTGTCGACTACCCACGCCGGCCTGGATGACGATGAGCTGGAAGCTTCCGGCATTACACCGGGAACGATCCGCATGTCGGTCGGGCTCGAGCACGAAGACGACGTGTTGGCCGACGTTCGTCGAGCGCTCGATGCGCTGGCGGTCTAGCGGCGACCGGCTCGGCCATCCGCCGTCACCGCCTCGGCCATCCGCCGTCACCGCCTCGCACGCCCGGTCGATGGTGATGGCCGCGGCCATCGAATCGAACGGTTCGCTCTTGATGGAAGCGTGCGTGCCAGCCGACGGCACCGTTTCAAAATCCCCTACCGCACCTTCGCAGAAATACCCTGAACGTCGTATGCGCCAGACCTTTCTGTAAATCCGGTCTGTTTCGTTCCTCGACATTCAACGCACTTCCGCTTCAGTGCAAGAGCAGGCCCGCACGCCGTTGAAGGAGCGGCTGCCTCCCGGCTGATCGGCCCCTTCAACAACGAGGATCGGGGCCGCTCACGGGCCGCCGCCGGTGCCGCGAGGGGGCCGAACTGGTTGCTCCACTGCGGCCGGTTTCGTCGGTTTCGACGCAACCGCAAGCACGATCCACTCCCCGAAGGGGCCCGGCCGGGCGCCCGCAGGGAGAAGATCGTCAGCGGATGCCTTCGAGAATCAGGATGATCCCGAAGACGACGAAGGAGATCGCCGCGCCTATCTTGATGGTCTTTTCGGGTAGCCGTGTGCCCAGTTGCTGACCGACCACGATGGCGAGCGCATCAGCGGCGACCATGCCGAGGGTTGATCCGAGCCACGTTCCGAAGAGTCCGTTCGTCGTGGCCAGGGTGATCGTGGCCAGCATGGTCTTGTCGCCGAGTTCGGCCAGGAAGAAGGCCGTGCCGACGGCCAGGATCACGGACCGGTCGGTCTTCGCGACCTTGGCCTCCTCGTCGTCGTCGAGCTTGTCGCCCCGAATGGTCCAGACGGCAAAGCCCAGGAACGCAATGCCGGCGACGATCGAGATGGTCTTCGTGGGAAGCGCCGCTCCGACCACGGCACCGAGGACGACGCTCGCCAGGTGCACCAGGGCGGTCGCCAGGGTGATGCCGATGATGATCGACCGCGCTTTGTAGCGGGTAGCGAAGGCGAGGGCCATGAGCTGGCTCTTGTCGCCGAGTTCGGCGACGAAGATAACGCCGAGGCTGATGAGAAAGGCGTTCATACGAATCCTCCGAGGTAGAGCCCGGAAGGTTGGGCGCCCTGAACGGTCAGCTGGACGCTCGTTCGGCTACGGCTTGGATGAGGAGCCAGGCCAACTCGGGTGACTCGGCGACACACGCCTTGACTGTCTTTCGGCTCACGGCCAGGTATTCAAGCGGTGTGACCGCCTGTACGGTTGAATTGCGGGGGAGGTTGAGCAGCATGCCCATTTCGCCCACGACGTCACCCACACTGACTTCGGCGATCTTTCGGCCGCCCCGCCGCACCACGGCTGTGCCCGCGATGATCACGTAGGCCTCACCAGCGGAGGCCCCTTCCGTTATCAGGTTGGCGCCCGCTTCGATCTGCCCAGCGTGGGTGAGGCGCGCAATCGACCTCAGATGACGCTTTGAGACCGTGCTGAACAGCGGCAGTCGTGCCAGATGGTCGACGCATTCGGTGAGCCTCATCCTCTGCGAACTTGCCCGTCGGTTGTCGGGATACGGTGACAGCGCCACGGCTGGTCCTTTCGAAATCGTTCCGGGTTCAGACAATAAACGCATGTTGACGGCGACAAGTTCCACTGCGAGAAGCAAGAGCTCACTCCGATAACAAGAGCTCACTCCAATAACAAGAGCTCACTCCAATAACAAGAGCTCACTCCGATAACAAAAGCTCACTCCAATAACAAAAGCTCACTCCAATAACAAGAGCTCACTCCGATAAACAGGGGTGCACTGCGACACGCACAGTTTAACCCGCTGCTCGTTTGCGAGGGTCGGGAGGAAACGTGCGCGCGGCCAGAAGTGCGGTTGAGATGCGGTTGGCTCGGATGATGAGGGAGTCGAGGTCGGAACCGAGCGACGTGATCAGCGAAACCTGCGATCGGTCGGTCTGGTTTTCGATTTCCACGCGGGCCGCCCGACCGTCGGGGTTGAGGGCTCCGTCGGTCAACCAACCACGGGCCCCGAGCGACGCCGCTGCACGTGACAGCGCGTCTGGCCCGAAGCCGCGGCTCGACGAGTAACCGCCCAGGTCGTAACCGACCCAAAGCTCGGTAAGTACGTTCATCTCGACCGCATCAAGCCCGGCCGTGACACACACGGCGAGATGGCCGTCACCCCGGTGCTCACGTACCAACTCGGCCGCCCGCCATAGGCGCGCGTATTCATCGGTTGGGGTCGGAAGTTCACGAAGTCCGCTGAAGAGGGGACGGGCACATCCATCGAGCGGATCGAGTGCATCAAGGAGCGAATCTGCCAGTTGGGCAGCTTCCGAGCGAACGTCGGGACCGAGGACCGCAGCCAGGCTTTCGCCTGCACCCTCCTCCCTGGCAGCCAGAACGTCAGCGCGTGACGCCGCCGCCCGTCCCTGGTTGTACACGGCGCCGAGGAACGTCGGCTCGAACACGCCGAAGGCTGAAACAACGACCGAGGCGACCGGTTCACCGAGCGACGCAGCGCGGCCCCACACGTATCCGTCGAAAAAGCCGAGTCCGAGCGCGGTCACGCGGTCGGCCGCCTGCCGCGACCACCAACCCTGCGTGGCGATCGGCTCCAGCGCATCGCGCAGCCGGCGGCCGGACGATGATGTGACGGTCGGTTCCGGAATCGGGTCGGTCAGCGGAGCCAGGTAGATCGATGCGATCGTGTCGTAATCCATGCGGTGACCCTACCGGTGCGGTGACCCTACCCATGCTGTGACCCTACCCATGCTGTGACCCCTCGGATGGCCCGTCGGAGGTCATCCCTTGACTTCAAGTTAAGGTGAAGTTGCACACTGTTGGTGTGAACTCCACCTCATCGTTTGAAACGCTCATCGCCGAAGCCGCGGCGACGCTGAGCTCGCCCTGCCAAGAACCAGCCGATTCGTTCGCATTGCATGCGCCACTTGAGTTGATGGCCCGAGTCGGCCTTCTCGCCCACGTTGGATCGCAAACCCGAGAAGCGGCGTACAATCGCATAGTCGCTCTCTCGGAGAAGTACCGCAAGATCGCTTCGGTGGCATCCCCCGTGGAGCAGGTCGTATTCGATTCGTGCGCTCAGGGGGCCGAGGTCCTGGCCCAGGCACTGCACCTCGGCGATCTCGTTACCGTTGACCAGGTGACCAGTTGGCTGGTGGCTTCAGCTCCGCAAGCTGAACTCCGACTACTTCTGGGCGATGTCGTTGTCGATTCCCTTGCGGCCGCCGGGCACGGCCCGATCGGGTTGTATCTCCTGGACCGGGTCGCAGGACTTCCGGCTTCGCTTCTGACCGGCACCCTACACGAGATGGCGCGTCGGCCCAATTGGAGAGTGCGTTGGTTCCGGTCCCCGCCCGGGACCGGCGCGATCGCCCGCGCGAGCTCGAACGCCACGGAAGCCGGAGGACTTGAGGACCGGTTGCGGGCACTTCCCCACCTCGGTAGGCCGGGGAGCGACTTCATCTATCCCCTGATGACACAAGCGGAGAACAGCGGAGCCGCCGCCGCGGCGATGACAGACTGCCTCTGGAGCGACCCGCGTATGGTGGCTCGCGTTTTGGCCCGAGCGGCAGCATGGAGCATGCTGCACGACGACCCGACCCAGGCACCATACGGCTGGAGTCATTGCCTCACAATGGCGCAAGCGGTTATGTCGCTCGCCGGTGACGCCGTGCCAGCGCCAACCGCGATTGGGATGGCGGGAACCTTCGTTGTCGGGTTCCGGGTAGCCCACGGACTCGTACCACTGGGGTCGCTCGCCGACGATGCCGCCGACGACTACAAAACCACTGGGGAAGTGATCGTGTCGGACGTGATCGACTTCGCCTCGGAGCACGAGGACGCGCACCTCGCGAAGTACACGCTGGCATGCCTCCACGCCGCCGCTGATGATCCGCCATGGCGACCGATGTACGAAGCGGCCGCGCACCACCTGGCCGAGTGGTGGCGGAGTCGGCCGTCGTGAACTCGTCATGTCAGGAGCGCCATCTGACTCCCGACCGGGCGCCCGTCACGGCCCGAGACGGGGTGTCGCGCTGTCGGGACGGAAGACTAACCTGTCGAACATGACTCGCATCGTTGCAGGTTCTGATCACGCCGGGCTGAGCTTGAAGAACGACCTGGTCACGATGCTGCGGTCCCTTGGTCACGATGTGGATGACATAGGTACACATACGACCGATTCCGTCGACTATCCCGACTTCGGATCGGCCGTTGGTCGGGCGGTTGCTGCCGACACCGCCGAGTTCGGCCTGTGTGTCTGCGGCAGCGGCATCGGCATCGCTATGGCAGCCAACAAAGTTTCCGGGGTGCGGGCCGCCACGATCCACGATGTGTCGAGTGCCCGTCTGGCCCGGGAACACAACAACGCCAATGTGATCTGCCTGGGCGAACGACTCATCGGTCCGCAGGTCGCCCGCGACGCAGTCGTCGCCTATCTCGATGCGACGTTCCAGGGTGGTCGACACCAGCAGCGCGTCGACAAGCTGCTTGCCCTCGATAACGCCGTCGCACCGGCCGACTAGTCGGTCTCCGTGGCCGGGTACCTTCTCGTCATCGGTGTGGCCTTCGCCATCACTGCGGCAATGATGCCCCCCGCCATCCGCATCGCTGAATCACTGGGAGTGCTGGCTGCTCCCGATGCAGACCGTCGCCTTCACGAGCGAGCCACGCCATTGCTTGGCGGAGTCGGCATGTGCGTTGGCTTCATCGTCGCGATTGCGTTTGCGTCGCGCATTCCACAGTTCCGTGAGATGTTCGACTCCTCGTCTGAGCCACTCGGGATCGCGATCGCAGCGATAATCATCACCGTCGTGGGAACGCTCGACGATGTGGTCGAACTCTCGGCCCCGGCAAAACTCGCCGGTCAGGTGCTCGCCGGTAGCGCCCTGTATCTGTTCGGTACCACCCTCGACCAGATCCCACTTCCGCTCGGTCTCGGTACGATTCAGATCTCGGCCGACCTGACTCCGCTCGTAACCGTGCTGTGGGTCGTCGGCATGGCCAACGCAATCAACCTCATCGACGGTCTCGACGGTCTGGCCGCCGGACTCGTTGCGGTGGCGAGCGCGGCGTTTCTGCTCTATGGGTCGAACCTCTTCTCCAACCAGCTCATCACCGGTTCGAACGTCGGGCCACTTGTCGCGGCAATTCTCCTCGGATGCTGTCTCGGATTCCTACCCTTCAACTTTTCGCCTGCGAGGATCTTCATGGGCGACGCCGGCGCGATGCTCCTTGGTTTGCTTCTGGCCGCGTCGACAATGGTGGTCGGTGGGCGCGCTATTCAGGTGCCGGTCCAACGCCAGACGTACTTCTTCTTCGCTCCGCTGTTCATCCCGATCATCATCTTGGCTGTGCCCATCGGCGACACACTTCGACTCGTCATCACCCGAACGATCAAACGCACCGGCGTGGCCACGGCCGACCGCGACCATCTCCACTACCGACTCGTCGAATTGGGGCACGGTCCGAGGCGCACCGTGATCATTCTGTGCGCGCTCACCGCAATCTTTTCAAGCTTTGCGTTGGCGCCTCTCTTCTTTCGTTCGCGTCTGGTACTCGTGCCGCTTGTGGTGGCGCTTCTGGGCGTTATCTGGTTTGCCGGCTTTCACCCCCAACTACGCGAAGAGCGACGTGAGGAACGCCGGTCGCGACCGGTCAGGACCGGCGTCTGACCCACCCGCTGCGAGTCCCGCAGCCCGCCCCGGGCCGCCCGCCCTGACCCACCCGCTAGGAGTCCCGGCCTCCGCCCCGGGCCGCATGCGCTTTCGCGCTGATCGGATGACTGGCGTCGTTCCGCCGCCTTGAGCGGCCCGAGCCGAACGCCGACCCTATACCGCGACGGTCGTGGCTCGGGACTGACGACGTCTAACTCAAGCGCGCCGGTGCCTACTTCGTCGTGGGGTACTTCGCTCTAGGTTGCCGAACGACTCCCTTTGCATCTATGCCACTTCACCGTTCGGGTGCGGATGGCGCAGCGAAGTGTCCGGTCCGGAGCGGGCGACGGACCGGTTGGAGGCAGTCATGGGAACGTCTAGTGCCATCGTGGAAGAGCTGGAACAGTACGCCTCGCTGCTGTTCGACTGGTCCGAAGGGCTCGGTGAATGGGAGCGCCGTCTGTCGAACTCCGCTTCCCGCCCGGCATTCGCCGCGTCGTCGGCCGTGCGCTGCTTTCGGCTGACGGTGGTGAGCCAACGCGATCGGGTCTTGGAGCGAGCCGGCGGGTTTCGCCGGGCTGACGCGTCGCTGGACCTCGTGACGTTGAATAGGCGCGTCCATCGGGCCCTTCGTGATTCGGCGGCCAGAGAGCACGGTGATCGAGCCAAACTCCAGAGCGGTCTGGCCGCGAAGAACGACCGCGTGTACCTGCGGGGCGACACCCGAAACGACGGGCAGTTGGTCGAGGTGCTCGGCGATCTCGTGTACGCCGAGCACATCGTGATCCTCGTTCCGGGGATGACCAACGAGCTGGCCAATTTCGAGACCCAGATCCGCCCCAGGGCGGTATCGCTCCTGGGTGAGTTGAAGCGTCAGGCCCCTACCACCAAGGTGGCCGTTGTCGCGTGGCTCGGCTACGACAGTCCGGATCTAAGCTTCACCGGACTCCTTCAGGCTCGCCAGTCGGGCCGGGCGAAGGTTGGCGCGGAGTCGCTTGCCAGGGACCTTGCAACAATACGTGCGCTTAACTCTTCGGCCCATCTGACCGTGATAGGTCACAGCTACGGAACGGTTGTCCTCGGTCAGGCGATGATGCGTGGCCTCGATCGAAGGGGGGTTACCGATGTCATAGTCGTGGGCAGTCCCGGAATGGACGCCAACAATCGCAGAGATCTCGGGTCCCCCGAGATCTCCTTATGGGCATCAAAAGGCACCGTGTCGACGCGTTTCCCGCTCCCGATGCCACTTCCGTTCCCCTTTCCCGGCGTGCGCAAACTCACCCTTGATCCAATCTCCTTCGCTCCGGCGCACGGCGAGGATCCCTCGGCCAAAGGGTTCGGCGCGAAACGCTTTTCGTCGGAGGGGGCCAAGACCCATGGCGCGTACTTCGACCCCGGCTCCGCCGCGATGAAGAACATGGTCAAGATCGCACTGGGTCACGGCGAAACCGTCACCAAATGACTGATGTGCAACGCTCATTTGACCATCAAGCGCGCACTGTCCTGTGCGCACCCGCTAGAGGTAGCAGTACCGGTAGCTGGCGTAGGGAGGGTGATCACCTGCGTGAAACGTCGAGGCCGGGGAAGGCGCCACCCTCGCGCCAGCGTTCGAGATAGCCAATGAAATCGAAGGGGCTTCCCATGTACGCTGCGGCCCGGGCGGAACGCATGTTGCCACCACCTTCGTTGTTGAGATAACTCGGGGTGCACGCAGCGTTGTATCGCCCGATGTCGAGGACCTGGCTCTTGATGATACTGAACCAATTGTCCTGCGCTTCCTGGGTCGGTTCGATGCTGGCGATGCCTTCCTCGATGCACTTCTTGGCGACGAATGCGACATGCTGAGCGGTCTCCGTGATGGTGTGGAGAAAGTTGATGGTTTGCCCACCTTGCACGGTGCTTATCATGAGCAGGTTTGGAAAACCCCGGGTGTGAACGCCGTGCAGCGTCGAAGGGCCGTCGACCCACGCTTCGCTGAGTGACACGCCACCCCGACCAAGCGGATCGAAGCCGAGACGGTGGGTGTAGTCGGTCGTCACTTCGAATCCTGAAGCGTAGATCAGGCAGTCGACCGGGTACTCGACACCCTCGGCCACAACACCGGTCAGAGTGATCCGTTCCACGCCGCGACCGTCGGTGTCGATGAGATGCACGTTGGGTCGGTTGAACGAGGGAAGGTACTCGTCGTGGAAGCAGGGCCGCTTGCACATCTGGTTGTACCAGGGTTTCAATGCTTCCGCGGTCGAGGGGTTTTTGACGGTCGCTGCGACTCGGGCCCTGATCGCTTCCATGTGCCCGAAGTCGATGCGCTCCAACTCCACTGCTTCTTCCTCGTTCACAGCGTGCTTGCGGGTGTCGACTCGCAGCAGTTCGGTCCAACTGTCATGAACAAGGTCGATTTCGGGGTTCTGGCCTGATATCAGTGACGTGAAGTTTCTGATTCGTTCCCTCTGCCATCCGGGCTTGAGCGAGGAGACCCACGCCGGGTCGGTCGGCTGGTTGTCACGTACTCCGACTCCGGCCGGCGTGCGCTGGAAGACGAAGAACTCCTTCGCCGATGCAGCCACATGCGGCACGACCTGCACGGCGGTGGCACCCGTGCCGATAATCCCGATGCGCTTGTCGCTCAGGCGGTCGAGCGGCGCAGCGGGACCACCGCCGGTGTAGGCATAGTCCCAACGGCTGGTGTGGAAGCTGTGACCCGTGAACGTTTCGATGCCTTCGATTCCTGGAAGTTTGGCCTTGTGGAGAACACCGCCGGCGATCACGACGAAGCGCGCCGCAAGGCGATCGTTGCGGTTCGTCGTGACCAACCAGCGATTCGACTGTTCGTCCCACGCGGCATCTGTCACCTCAGTCTGGAAAAGCGCGGTGGGGTAGAGGTTGAACGTGCGTCCGAACAACTGGCAGTAGGCGAAGATCTCCGGTGCCTTTGCGTATTTCTCGGTCGGCATGTAGCCGGTCTCCTCAAGCATCGGAAGATAGATGTACGACTCGACGTCGCAGGCGGCGCCCGGGTAGCGGTTCCAGTACCAGGTGCCGCCGAAGTCGGCTGCTTTCTCGATGATCCGGAAGCTGTCGACACCGGATTTGCGGAGGTTCGCGGCCGTGAGCATGCCGCCGAAGCCACCACCGACGATCACGACGTCTACCCCTTCAACCAGCGGATCACGGGTGAACCCGGGCTCGACATAGGGATCGCGGTCAAAGTCCTTGTAAACACCGCTGAAGTCACGGTATTGCGCGTTGCCCTCGGGGCGTAAGCGCTTTTCCCTCTCGATCCGGTACTTTTTCCGCAGCTCTTCCGCGGAAAACGAGGCGGGGGGTTGCTCACCTGTAGTCATGTCGGGCTGCTCCTTGCTTTCAGCTTTTCCATCCTTCCCCGGACCCGACGGTTTGTGCCAACCGCCCATCGGCTCCCCGAGTGGTTGAACCTTGGGCGAATGCGATCGCGGGCGCGGCGCGTGTGAGAATCGCCCATGCCCGAACCGCGCCGGACAAGCACGATCTCACCGCACACCCTGATCGGCGACCTGGTGGGTTCACCGGTCACAACATTGTTGCGTCCGGTCTGGACATTTACTTCGAGTGCGGCGACGAGGACATGCTGCACCTCCAGTACGGGGCCGAGGCGCTGCACCGGCAACTCTTCGCGCACGGCATCGATCACGAGTACCGGCTCGTGCGGGGCGCAAACCACCTCGGTCCAACGCTGAACGGCCGCCTTGCCAATGCGTTCCGGTTCATCGGTCGAACCCTTGAGCGATGTGGACTACCCCCGGCCGACCCCGACCCGGGTATCTCGATGTTTGCGGCGTTTGTCGCCCCGTTGGAGGTGACGGGTGGGTACCGTCGTACGGAGATCGTCACCGGTCCGGCCGGGCCGATCGAGGTGCGGGTCCAGGGCGAGGGCCCGACGGTGGTCCTCGTTCCTTCCCTGGGTCGCGGGGCCGCCGATTTCGACGCCTTGGCGGCCCGCTTGGCCCGTGCCGGATATCAGGCCGTGGCCCCGGAACCTCGGGGGATCGCTGGTAGCACCGGGCCGTTGGGGAATCCGACAACCGGGGCTGTCGCGACCGCACTGCTCACGTGGCTCGACCAGCACGGGGTGCGCCAGCCACGCTGAGGCTGGGTCGGCCCGACTCACGGGGCGTGCGGGGTCCCGTCGGCGAAGGCCGGACCAGGTTGCGTTCGTGGCGACTGCCGCGGGTGGGCTGTGGGACTGAGCCGCT
This sequence comes from Acidimicrobiia bacterium, assembly GCA_031383405.1. Lineage (GTDB taxonomy): Bacteria > Actinomycetota > Acidimicrobiia > Acidimicrobiales > JANYDT01 > JANMZO01. Next base: position 71,202 of record JANMZO010000036.1, read on the forward strand.
TCTGGGCCGCCGCGGTCCGAAAGGGACGTCGCGTTCGTGTTCGATTTGCTCACACCCTTTACGTGCACTAGCTTGTGCTTTGATTCACAAGCGCATCGAGAGTTTCGAACGATGTGCGCAGCGTTCAACCCGGAAACAGTTCTCGACCGACGCCAAGGTTCGCCCCAGTGCCATCCACCCCCAAAAGCACGACACCAACTGGCGGCTCAAATTGAGCGCGGGTGCGGTTTTTTCAGGGCCCAACGATTTGCCCCGAAGTTGCCGTCCTGCTAACTTCCGATCCGTCTTAGAAGCCCGGACGGAATTGTTTCCGCTGGCTTCAGCATTCACGCCCCTCATACCCTCGAAGGCCCGACGTGCCAAGCACTGAATACAAGCGCGAAACCTACCAGGGTGCGAGCGACGGCTTGACTCAGGCAATGGAGTTTGCGCTCGTCCCGGCGATACTCGGCGGGTTGGGTTATGGGTTCGATCGTCTGCTTGGCATAGTGCCGGTCCTCACGATCATCATGGTCGTGGTATCGCTCGTCGGACTGTTTGTGCGCATGAAATACCGATACGACGAGAAGATGACGATCGCCGACGCGCAAGGCGTATGGTCGAAACAGATCGCAAGTCCAGGACTTCCCGAGTGATGGAACCGCTGAAGAGTCCGGCCGAGGTCAGCCCGGCGAGCCCTGTCGACGCAGCACCTGTCTTGGGGCCCGACATCGAGCGCATTATTGCTTTTGACATGGTGCGTCGATCCCTGCCGTTCATTCCGGTTGCGTTGGTCGGGTCTGCGCTGATCTGGGGGGTCAACGGTGCCCTTTCGTGTGCGTACGGGGTAGCGCTGGCGCTGACGAATCTCGTGCTGGCGTCTCTCGCCCTCTCCTGGGCGGCCCGCCGCTCGCTCGGGTTGATGATGGGAGTGGCGCTGTTCGGCTACCTCCTGCGACTGGGCCTCATCACAGTCGCGGTGTTGGCGGTTCATTCACAATCCTGGGTGGAGATACTTCCTCTCGGGATAATGATCATCGTTACCCATCTCGGCCTCCTGCTGTGGGAATTGCGCTTTGCGTCAATTTCGTTCACCTTTCCTGGCGTCAAGCCCGTCCGTTCGTAGTGTTGTGTGATTAGGAGTTTTGGTGTCGATGTTTGCGCTTGAGTTTCCGCCGATTTCTCATTTGATTGAGTGGAAGGACATTTTTTTTAAGGGTAATGAGTGGTTTGCTCTTAATAAGATCGGTATTTTGACGTTGGTGGCGTCGGGTTTGACGTTGGTGTTGTTTTTTGTTGCTGGTGCTCGGTCGGCGTTGGTGCCTCGTGGTGTGCAGAATGTGGCGGAGTCGGTTGTGGAGTTTATTCAGACGGGGATTGTTGATCAGACGTTGGGTGAGGATGGGAAGCCGTTTCTTCCGTTTTTGACGTCGATTTTTTGTTTCGTGTTTTTTTGTAATATTCCGGAGGTTATTCCGTTCGTTCAGATGCCGGCTACGGCTCGGATGGCGATTCCTTTTGTTCTCGCTCTGATTGTTTGGTTTGTGTACAACGGTGTGGGTATCGCGAAGCAGGGTTTCGGGCATTATTTGAAGAATTCGATTATGCCTCCGGGTGTTCCGAAGGCTTTGTTGCCGTTGGTGATGTTGATTGAGTTCATTTCTCGGTTTTTTGTGACACCGTTTTCGCTTGCCGTTCGACTCTTTGCGAATATGCTTGCTGGTCATCTTTTGTTGGTGACGTTTTCGGTGCTTTCGGCGGCGTTGTTTTCGAAGACGCTGTTGGTTGTTATTTTGCCGTTACCGGCGATTATGCTGGTCCTGCTTACTGCTTTTGAGATTCTCGTGGCATTATTGCAGGCGTTTATTTTCACTATCTTGACTGCCGTGTATATCGGTGGCTCGCTTCATCCGGAACATTAGGAAGGAACACAACATGCTCAGCATTCTTGCGGCCGCTGCCGCCGACAAGCCAGATCAAGTTCTCACCGGCTTGTCAGCCGTTGGGGCCGGGTTGGGTTATGGCTTGGCGGCCATCGGCCCGGGTATCGGTATTGGTTACGTTGTTGGTAGTGCCATTACGGCGATGGCTCGTCAGCCTGAAGCGGCCGGTATGGTTCGTACGACGATGTTCCTTGGTATTGCGTTCACGGAAGCGCTTGCCCTTATCGGGTTCGTCGTCTTTATTCTCATCAAGTTCGCGTAAGGGGGCCACGATGAACATCCTGTTCGCCGCGATTTTCGCGGCTGAAGGGGGCGGGATCGAGGCTCCGAACCCGATCCTCCCGGAGAAGAACGAGATTATCTGGTCGGTGTTGTCGTTTGGTGTTCTGCTCGTTTTGATGTGGAAGTTTGCGATGCCGGCTGTCATGAAGGCTATGGCGGCTCGTACTGCGAAGATTGAGGGTGATCTTGGTGCGGCGGCTCAGACGCGTGAGCAGGCTGACAAGATTTTGGTGGATTACAAGGCTCAGTTGACTGACGCGAAAGCGCAGAGTGACCGCATTATTGATGAGGCCCGTCAGCAGGCTGAGACGGTTCGGAAGGATCTGATCGCCCGGGCTGAGGCAGACGCGCAGGCCGTGCGAGCGAAGGCCTCGGATGATCTCAATGCGCAAGCTGACCGTCTGAAAGCCGAGTTGCAGTCTCACGTGAAGAACCTGTCACTCGAACTCGCCGAGAAAGTTGTTGGCGCGAACATGAACCGTGACACCAACTCGGCCCTCGTAGACCGCTACATCGCCGAACTCGGAGCCAAACAACCATGAACAACGTTGCTGAGGGCTATGCCGCTGCGTTCTTCGAGGTCGCAAAAGCCGAGGGCGCGCTTGCAACAGTCGGGAGCGAGTTGGCGTCGTTCGCGAACACCTACCAGGGTTCTTCGGAGCTGCAACAGACGTTGACTGATCAGGCCATTCCCGCCGACCGTCGCCAACAGATTGTTGAGGCCTTGTTGGGATCCAGGGCCCACGCGGTGACCACGAATCTGGTGTCGATGGTTGTCGGCGCAGGCCGGGCGAAGGAATTGCCGTCGCTGGTCGAGGCGCTGCTGGCCAAGACCGCTGCGGAGATGGGCAAAATTTCTGGTGAAGTCCGGTCGGCGTACCCTCTCTCCCTTGAACAGCAGGCCGCTCTCACCGCTGCGGTCGAAACCTCCACCGGTAAGTCGGTAACCCTCACATTTTTGGTCGATCCGTCTGTTTTGGGTGGAGTTGTGACCAAGGTGGGCGACACGATCATTGACGGGTCGATTCGAAGTCGCCTCGACAAATTAAAGGCAGCAATCTGAGCCATCCGGCTCGGTCGTCCCGATAGACCTTCGCGTCTTGCATAACCCGTTGGCCAACTGCGAAAGCAGTCGGCCAGCCTCGCCCCTTCCAAACTTCGCCTCGATTTCAGGAGTCACAAGCCACCATGGCCGAGCTCACCCTCACTACCGATGACATCACCGCAGCGCTTCGCTCTAGCCTTGCCTCGTACAATCCAACGCTCGTCAGCGAGCAGGTTGGACGCATCCTCGAAGTCGGCGACGGTATCGCCCGCGTTGGCGGTTTGCCGGGATGCGCGGTTAACGAACTCCTTGAATTTGAGGGTGGCACGTTGGGTCTCGCTCTCAACCTCGACGAGGACTCGATCGGTGCCGTGGTTCTTGGCAGCGTCGCGCACATCCAGGAGGGTCAGGCGGTGAAGGCGACCGGCAAGATCCTCCAGGTTCCCGTCGGCGACGGCCTCCTGGGCCGGGTGGTGGACCCGATGGGTACGCCAATCGACGGCAAAGGCCCGCTGAACAACGTCCAGGCCCGACGCGTTGAAATTCAGGCACCTGGCATTGTCAAGCGCAAGCCGGTGAAGGAGCCGATGCAGACCGGCATCAAGGTGATCGACGCGATGACCCCGATCGGTCGTGGGCAGCGTGAGCTCATCATTGGCGACCGCAAGACGGGCAAGACCTCGGTGGCGATCGACACGATCATCAACCAAAAGGGACTCGGCGTTAAGTGCATTTACGTGGCAATCGGCCAGAAGGGTTCGTCAGTCGCTGAAACCGTTCGCGCGCTCGACGAGGCCGGTGCGATGGAATTCACCGTCGTCGTCAACGCTCCCGCCGCCGACCCTGCACCGTTCCAGTACCTCGCCCCGTTCACTGGCGCTGCTATTGGTCAGCACTGGATGGAAAACGGTGAGCACGCCCTCATCGTCTACGACGACCTTTCCAAGCAGGCCGAGGCGTACCGCCAAATGTCGTTGCTTCTCCGCCGTCCGCCTGGCCGTGAGGCATACCCCGGCGACGTGTTCTACCTCCACAGTCGTCTACTTGAACGTGCCGCCAAGTTGTCCGACGCGATGGGCGGTGGTTCCCTCACAGCACTTCCAATCGTTGAGACCAAGGCGGGAGACGTTTCGGCCTACATCCCAACCAACGTGATCTCGATCACCGACGGCCAGGTCTTTCTCGACCTTGACCTCTTCAACTCCGGCATCCGACCGGCAATGAACGTGGGAATCTCGGTATCGCGTGTTGGGTCCTCGGCGCAGATCAAAGCCATGTCGGCCGTGGCCGGTTCGATGAAGATCGACCTCGCCCAGTTCCGAGAACTTGAAGCCTTCGCTGCGTTCGGCTCCGAACTGGATAAGGTGTCGCAGGCTCAACTCGACCGTGGTTACCGTCTTGTGGAGTTGTTGAAGCAGTCCAACTATGCGCCGCTTCGGGTCGAAGAGCAGGTCGTTTCGATTTATGCCGGCACCCGGGGCCTCCTCGACGATCTGGAGGTCGCCCAGGTGCGCCCGTTCGAGGATCACCTTCTGGATACGTTCCGCACCCAGCACCGTGACATCCTCGACGACATCCGAACAACCGGAAAACTTGTCGAAGACAACCGTCTCCAGCAAGCAATCAACTCGGCCAAAGAGAGTTTCCGGGCCAAGGCCTGAGCTGCGTGCTCAGGACCTGATTCGGAAACGTCGGAACTAGGAACAGGAAGGCTCACGGCCCATGGCTGGTGGCGAAGAACGCATCCTGCGACGTCGCATCAAGAGCGTCAATTCAACGAAGAAGATCACGCGCGCAATGGAACTCATTGCGGCAACCCGCATTGTGAAAGCGCAGCAGCGTGTTTCCGCAGCGCGTCCCTACGCAGATCAAATCACGTCAGTTGTTCAGAGCCTTGCGTCGTCCGGCGCAGGTGCCGGGCAGCCATTGCTTACGCCGAAGGCCGATCCCAGAAAGATCGCGTACATCGTTGTTGCCGGCGATCGCGGTTTAGCGGGAGCGTACAACTCATCGATCATCCGTATGGCTGAGCGGGCCATGGCCGCCGACGCGGCCGCTGGTCGTGAGTACATCATCATTGCCGTAGGCAAGAAGGTGGAGGACTACTTCAAGTTCCGCAAGTACGCGGTGGCTGCGGCGTTCAAGGGTTTCACCGACAATCCGACCTACGAAGATGCCCGGGCGATCGCGAGCGAGGTCGTTTCGCGTTTCAACGCGGGCGGCGTCGACCAGGTGGAACTCGTGTACACACAGTTCCTTTCGGCCGGGTCCCAGCGACCGATCCTGCGCCGGTTCATGCCAATGGAAATTGAGGCGGCGACCGCTACCACGGCGGCTGGCGTACCGAAGTCCGACTACGAATATGAGCCGGACCCGAGCGTGATTCTCGGTTCACTCCTCCCCCGCTACGTGGAGAGTCGCCTGTTCGCCGCACTCCTCGACGCTGCGGCATCGGAACACGCCGGACGCCAACGGGCAATGAAGTCAGCTACCGAAAATGCCGGAGAACTGGTGAAGAAGCTGAGCCGACAAATGAACACCGCTCGTCAGGCCGCGATCACCACCGAGATCATGGAGATCGTTGGCGGCGCCGAAGCTTTGAAAGACGCCAATGCCGGTGGCCCGAGCATCGAACACATCAGCAAAGAAGACCTCTTCGAAGCGCACGTGCACACGCACGCTCACCACCTTCCTTAAACCGTTTCGCCCTCTCCACCCTGTTTCTCCGTTCACGATTCCCTGCTTCCGAAACAACACCCAAGTAACTGCCAAGGAACATCACCATGACGATGACCGAAAACACCCGAGTTCTCCAGAACGGCCGCATCGTGTCCATTGCCGGACCCGTCGTCGACGTCGAATTCCCCGCGGGGTCACTTCCCGAGATCAACGACGCCGTAGTCTTCAATCTCACCGTCGATGGTGTGACCGAGGATATTTGGGCCGAAGTTGCGCAGCACATCGGTGAGAACCGGGTGCGCGTTATCGCCATGAGGCCGACCGACGGCCTGACCAGAGGTGCTGCAGTGAAGCAACTCGGTCACGGTATCCAGGTGCCGGTCGGCGACGTCGTCAAGGGCCACGTGTTCAACGTGCTTGGTGAGCCGCTCGACACGGGCGGGGCTCCGCTTGAAGGCGTCACCGAGCGCTGGGCGATTCACCGCAAAGCCCCGAGCTTCGACACACTTGAGCCGAAGCGGGAAATGTTCGAAACCGGCGTGAAGGTTATCGACCTGCTCGAGCCATACGTGAAAGGCGGCAAGATCGGCCTTTTCGGCGGAGCTGGCGTTGGCAAGACCGTCCTCATCCTCGAGATGATCACGCGCGTGGCCAAAGAGTTCGGTGGCGTTTCGGTCTTCGCCGGTGTCGGTGAGCGGACCCGTGAGGGTACCGACCTCTGGTTGGAAATGAAGGAAACCTCGACCGGTGAAGAAGGCAAGTTCGTTATCGACAACGCCGCTTTGGTCTATGGCCAGATGGACGAGCCGCCCGGAGTTCGCCTCCGCGTTGCGCTCTCCGCACTTACCATGGCCGAGTACTTCCGGGACGTGCAGAACCTCGACGTACTGCTTTTCGTCGACAACGTCTTCCGCTTCACCCAGGCCGGTTCCGAAGTGTCGACCCTCCTCGGTCGTATGCCTTCAGCGGTGGGTTACCAACCGACCCTCGCCGACGAGATGGGCCAGCTCCAGGAACGCATCACCTCGACCCGGGGCCACTCGATCACCTCGCTCCAGGCCGTGTATGTGCCCGCCGACGACTACACCGACCCCGCCCCGTTCACCACATTCCGCCACCTCGACGCCACAACCAACCTGGCCCGGGAAATTGCCGCCCTCGGCATTTTCCCCGCCGTTGACCCGCTGGCGTCCACATCGACGATTCTTGCCCCCGACGTCGTCGGCGACCGCCATTACAACGTGGCCCGCCGGGTTCAGCAGATCCTTCAGCGCTACAAAGAACTGCAGGACATCATTGCCATTCTCGGTATCGACGAACTTTCCGAAGAAGACAAGGTCCTGGTCCAGCGTGCCCGCAAGGTGCAGAAGTTCCTCTCGCAGCCGATGTTCGTCGCCAAGGCGTTCACTGGAATGGAGGGCGTCTTCACCCCCGTCTCGGACACCATCGAGTCGTTTGAGAAAATTTGCGCCGGTGAGCTCGACCACATCCCTGAGCAGGCCTTCTTGAACGTCGGTGGCATCGACTCCGTCCTGGAGAAAGCCGCCAAGCTCGAGCGTGGCGAACTCTAAGGACACCGGTCCCTCATGGCTGAATTTTTCCTTTTGCCCGCCGTCGTGCGGGTTGACCCCCTGAATGGAAGTCGATAACTCATGGCTGAGTCCCCGACGCACCTGATGCATGTCGAGTTGGTATCGCCGGAGCGCAAGCTCTTCTCCGGTGAAGCCGTGCTCGTTGTCGCCCGCCCGTCCGACGGCGACGCAGCGTTCCTGGCCGGACACGCTCCGTTCCTTGGGCTACTTGGCACCGGTCCGGTACTGATCCGCACAGCGGAAGGCACAGACATCCGTGCTGCGGTGCATGGCGGCTTCATCGAGGTCCGCAACAACCGGGTGACTATTTTGTCCGACGTCGCCGAGTTGGCCTCGGAAATTGACGCGAACCGCGCCGCCGCCGCCAAGTCCCGGGTGGAGTCGAAGCAGCACGAGCTCAATGACGCCGAGGCGGCCGCCGCCCTACGCCGAGCCCACGTCCGTATGGAACTCGCCGGGGTGGCCGGCAGCCACTGAGCTCTGGCCCGCTCAGAGAATGACGGAGGGGCACTGGAAGCTGCCCCTCGTGTTTTTGGGGCGAACGCTGGATTGTTGCTCCGAAAGGCACGTTCCGTCCCGGCAGGGGCACTTGGCGACGAAGCCGGGCGCCGGTGAACGATTCGGTCGACACCTACGTAGACCCCTCATCGACGTGGTTTACCGTGTTGATGCATCATGTCCGTAGGAGCGCAATGACGATCGAACCCGGTTCTCCCAATTCCGAATCCCGCGACGCGGGAATTGACGCGTTTTTCGAGTCGTTGTTCGGTGATTCGTTTCCCGAACTCAACGATGTTGCAGAGCGAAGGCACCTGGTCGGGGTAGCCGGTCGGGTCCCACACGCGCAAAAACTCGGTATCTTCAATGCCGCGCCGCCTGCGGACTTGCAGTCCCGGGTGCTCGACAAGGTGCGGGGTGAAGCTGCGGGGCTACTAGCTCGGCAGGCGACTCCGGCGGCAACGCTGTCGAACGCCACGAACAACGCCACGAACGACGCCACGAACGACGCCACCCGCCCGCAAACCGCTGACAACCCGCTCGTCACGTTGTTCAAGCGGTTCCGGGTGCGGATTCTTGTCGTTCTTGTCGCCCTCGTGGCCGCTGTCACCGCGATGTTCGCGTCGTTCGGGTCGAGCCCGGTCGTGGCGGCCTCGGCGATTCTTTCGCCTACCCCCGGGAGTCTCTCTCCGACGGCATCGGGAACGGTCGAGTTCCTCAGCCCGAAGAAGGACGGGCAGGTCAACAAGGTCGAGATGAAGGTCGAGGGCCTCGCCCCCAACACCAGCGAGACCGAGTACCAGTGTTGGTTGGTCGGTGTCGGAGACTCACCGACCACACCGAGGCGAATCCTGGTGGGAACCTTCTCCACCGAAGACGGGTCAGCGTCCTTCGATTGGAAAACCACCGGCTACTCACCCGACTTCGCCCAGCTTGACGTCTCGCTCGAAAACACCGACGGGAACCCGACGTACGGTGGCGTCACCGTATTGTCCACGATCAAGTACAGCGGCAAGCGAACCGGATGAGCGCCCCGGAGTCCGCGTCGGAATCAGTCCAAACGAGTGGACCGGCAGCGGGCGAGGCTGAGGTTGAGAACGCTCTGCTGAGTCAAGTAGCCGCAGGTGACCTGGGCCCCCCGTTGGAGCAGCTTTACGTGCGCTACGAACGACGCTTGTACAATCTCGGTCTGAAGCTCCTCGGCAACGAGGGGTTAGCGGAGGAACTGGTGCAGGAGACGTTCCTCAGGGTATGGCGAGCCGCCGGACGGTTCGACACGGACCGCGGCAACGCCGGTGCCTTCATCTACGGCATCGCGCGAAACATAGCGATCGACCTGTACCGCCGACCCTCGTCACGACCGGCGGACGAACTTCCTGAACACGGGTCGGTCGACGACCACGTAGATACTTTGGTCAACGGTCTCGCCGTCCGTCAGGCGCTCGACTCGTTATCGCCGAGCCATCGCGAGGTCGTAGAAGCCGTCTACGGTCGCGGCGAACGGGCCGTTGAAGTGGCCGAGCGCCTCGGCGTCCCGGCCGCGACCATACGCACCAGGTCCTTTCACGGACTTCGAGCTCTCGGCGCGGCCCTTACCCAACTGGGTTTTGAGAACTGACGATCCGTCGGCCCCCCCGTTGTTGCCCGGTAGTCCGGTAAGCACGGCCCAGACCATCGTGGTGTGCCCCCTGGTCGGTCACGTGGGCACGCTCCACGGAGCGGGGTGGTCGGGCCGTAACGGGGAGGAGCGATCGGTCCCTCCGACTGGCGGACCCTTCGGCGGAAGGTACTGACGTTCTCTCCGTCAATACCGGTTACAAATGTGGGCGCACTAACCTCTTCCACCATGCTGCTGGCGGAAATCGAGATCCGTCACTCGCGGCCGATTGCGCCCACCCGCCGTGTCGCCCTCGGATTGACGGTGCTGCCGGTTGATCCGCTACCGGGTTGGGGCCCGGTCCTGCTGGGTGGGATGGTCGCTGCCAACATGGGAGAACTCGACCCCGAATTCGTGCCCGGTATCCACAACCTGGTCCACGATCTGGAAACGGGAAGTCGGATCACCCAGCCCCGACTCCGTCACCGGTTCCAGCGCGACACGGTCGGCCTTGACCGCAGTCGACACAGCCTCATCGGCGACGGCGAGGAGGTCTGGTTCGACCTTGATGAACACGCCCTTCCTGAAGTCAACGTACTCGGCGCACTGTACGCGGCGGCCGATCTTCCGAAGGAGGCTCGTCCGACGGCGTTCCGGGTACTCAAGAAGGCACTGAACTGGGAAGACACCCTGGATGCTCGCTTCGTCGCCCATCTTCTCGGAGACGATGCAACGTTCTCGAAATGGCGGGCCCTCCCTGTGGAACGCCGTTGGGCGTTGAAGCTGTTCGGCTTCGGGCCCCACGACACGCCCGAGCGCGAAGACATCCAGTCCCGTTTCCGTGAGGCAGTGATTACGGCTCACCCCGACCGGGGCGGAGACTCAGGTGATGCCGGTGAGCGCATCGTGCAGTTGACCCAGGCCCGCCGGCTGCTGATCGGCTGAAAGTGACGCGCCCCGTCAAGAAATCGGCCGGCCTCCTCCTCACCCCCGGCGCCGGTTCATCGGCCGACCATCCCGGCCTGGTGGCGATCGAGAACGTGTTGGCCGAAGCCGTCCCGGCGATCGCGGTTCTTCGCATGGATTTCCCGTACCGGCTGGCCGGTCGCCGTGCCCCCGACCGTTCACCGGTTCTGCTTGACGCAGTTCGCGAAGGATTCGATGATCTCCAACGGGGCTTGCCGAAAGGCGCGCCGGTCGCTGTGGGGGGACGGTCGATGGGAGGCCGCATCTGCTCCATGGCCGTTGCCGACGGTCTGGCCGCAGGCGGTCTGATTTGCCTGTCATATCCGTTGCACCCGCCCGGCAAACCGGAAAGACTCCGGGTGGAACATCTGCCCGACGTGCGGATCCCATCGCTGTTCATCAGCGGTCGGAAGGACACCTTTGGCACCCCGGCCGAACTTCAGACGCACCTGGCCACCCTGGGCGGACCACATACGCTGTCGCTTCTCGACGGGGTGGGCCATGATCTCAAAGGGCAGGAGGCGAAGGTCGCTTCGCTCGTTGGCGCCTGGTTGGTGGAGCTCCTGCGCTGAACCGCTTGAGCCGGTTCCTCTCGGGGTGGGTCAGGTGGCCAGTTCGATCGGTGCCGACGCCGAACGTGGCCGGGTTGCCATGTCACCCTCAGATTCCGGAAGCTCGCGTCCCGCTGTTTCGGGAAGCAGAAGGATGATCGCAATGGCGGCCCAGAGCGCCAGCGTTGTCATGGCAATGACCGGCCCGGTGGTGGATGTCGCCAGCCAGCCGACGAATAACAGACCCGCACCACCCCCGACCCGACCGAATGCGGTGGCGATCCCGTTTGCTGTTGCGCGCATCTCCGTGGGAAACAACTCCGCGGTAAAGACACCAAGGGCGGGTATGGCGAGGCCCCCTACCAGTGCTCCGAATATCGATGCGATCCAAAGGCTGGTGCCGCTCGTCAGGAATAGTCCGGTGTCTCCGATCGCAAACCCCGCAAGACCGATGACGATGAATATCCTGCGGCCATAGCGGTCGCAGAGCAGTGTGCTCAGCATGACCCCGATAAGTCCCGGGGCGTTGGACAAGATTCCGAAGAGGCTCACGTCCACGGCCGAGAAGTGGCGCTCGACCCGGAGAAAGTCATTTTGGAGTTGCCGGGCCGGGGCCTGTTCGAACGCGAACGCCAGCGAGAAGAAGGCTACGAGGAGAAGGCGTCTGCGGTACCGGTACATCGCCCGCACCGTGGCCCTCCGATGTACCTGATGGTGTTCGCCTTCGGCAACGCGCTCGAAGCGTTGTGACTCTTCGAGTCCGCGGAACAGCAGAAGCAGCACGGGGACGCCGAACAGCGGAAGAAGAAAGGGAAATCGCCACGCTCCCGGTGACCGGTCGGCCGTGGACGCGACGACCAGAAGAACTCCCGATCCGAACGCCGCCGTGGTAACCAGCATGCCGGTCGCCCACCCACGGGTTCCTGTCGGAAACTCCTCGGCGACGTAGACAGTAATGAGAATGGCGACCGCGGTGGTCAACGCCCTTGAAACAAACTGCAGGATTCCCAATGTGATCAGGGAGTTCGTCGTGGCGCAGAGGCCGGTGAAGATGGGGGCCGCGAGCGAACTCAAAGCCAGGAGATTCCTCCGACCGAACCGGTCTGCGGCCCGGACGATGACGAGCGCAGCGACAATGTCGAGGCGTAACAACGCAAGGACATGGGTTTGGTCAGCACTGGTCTTACCCCATTGACGGGCGGGATAGGTCAAGATCGTCGAAAGAATCGACCCCTGGTAACCGGTGACAAACGCCGTGAAGACGAGGATCGGAAGGATTCGCCTGGCGCGTTCGTCGAGTGGCGCCGGTGGACGGACGAATCGGGTGACTGTACGAATCGCGTCCACGGTTCATTGTTGCATCGCTGATCAGCGCGGCCAACCGGTAGCCTCGGCGGATTCCACGCAACGTCGACCCCCACCTACTATCGGAACGCATTTTCGAAGGTGACCGCTCCGCCCTCGCCCGCGGCCTCACGCTGGTCGACCGCGGTGAGGAGCCGGGGCGTCTGCTCGCGTCGCTCGCGTGGTCCCATCCAGGGAAGGGCTATGTCATTGGCGTAACGGGAGCCCCGGGGGCCGGCAAAAGCACGTTGACGGATCAGTTGGTGCGGTTCCTCCGGATCACCGGGGCGAGAGTCGCCGTGCTCGCCATCGATCCGAGTTCGCCGTTCAGTGGCGGAGCGTTGCTCGGCGACAGTGTCCGCATGAGCGACCACTTTCTTGACCCCGAAGTGTTCATCCGGTCCATGGCCTCGCGGGGTGCGCTCGGTGGACTTTCGGCCGCCGTGCCGGAGGCCGTTCGCGTGCTCGACTCGGCCGGTTTCGAGTGGATCGTGATCGAAACCGTCGGCGTCGGTCAGGTCGAGCTCGACATTGCCGCGGCGGCCGACACGACCGTCGTCGTCACCAATCCGGGATGGGGCGACGCGGTGCAGGCCAACAAAGCGGGCCTGCTCGAGGTCGCCGACGTTCTCGTCGTGAACAAGGCCGACCGCCCCGGGGCGGCCGACACGGAGGCCGACCTGCGGGGCATGTTGGCTATGCGACCTCACGATGCATCGACCTGGTTACCACCGGTCATTGCCACTTCAGCCACCGAACGGACCGGCGTCGAGAGCCTGGTACGTGCCATTTCTGATCACCGAACCTGGCAGTTGGCCGAAGGCCGTCTTGTCATCAGGCGTCGGGAACGACTGGCACGAGAGCTTGAACGCCGGATCTTGGAGGAGGTCGCCGATGCTGTCCACAAACGACTCGAAGCGATCGGGTTTGCACACACGGTCGACCGGGTCTGGAATCGTGAGTTGTCGCCATCGGACGCGGCTGAAGAACTACGACCCTCCTTTGACTGAGTTCGTGTCGATGAACGTCGGCGCGTGGATCACCGACGGAGCGGCCCTTGACCGTGGCCCTGGGTTAAAATCCGCGTATGACCGATTCCTTTACTCCAGCTGCGTCCTTCGTTCGGATCGAAAACCATGGCGAGGGCGCGACCCGTGTCGCAGTGCTGCGCCTCGACCGACCGAAGGTAAACGCAATTTCTCCGGAACTGACGGCCGACCTCCAACGTTGCATCGACGAACTGGCTGCCGATCTTCCGGGTGCGGTCATCGTCTACGGCGGAGAACGGATCTTTGCCGCCGGAGCTGACATTGCGCGCTTCGGCGGGCCCGACGAAGCGCGCGTCATCAATACCTTCTTGGGGCGGGCATTGGATTCGCTGGCTGCGCTTCCCCGCATGGTGATCGCCGCTGTAGCCGGTTTCGCCCTCGGTGGTGGGTGCGAGTTATCGCTGGCCTGCGATCTTCGAATCGCCTCGGACACGGCGACGTTCGGGCAGCCGGAAATTCTGCTCGGGATCATTCCCGGTGGTGGAGGAACTCAGCGATTGACGCGGCTGGTGGGACCATCACGGGCAAAAGACATCATGATGAGCGGTCGTCAGGTGAAAGCCGACGAAGCGCTGAGGATCGGGCTGGCGGACCGCGTGGTGCCGTCTGCATCGCTGCTCGAGGAAGCGCTCGCGTGGGCTCACGAGTTCGCCGTTGGACCGCTGACCGTCCAGGGCTACTGCAAACGGGCTATCGACGCCGGCCTGTCGGGCTCGTTGGCCGAAGGCCTGAAAATTGAACAGGATCAGTTCGTTGCGGCCTTCCGTACCGCCGACGCAAAAATCGGAATCGCCAGCTTCCTCGCCAACGGGCCCGGCAAAGCCGAGTTCACCGGCCGCTGAAATCAGAGCTGCGACGCGACGTTCGGCGGCCCTTTTTCGGGCAGCGTCGCGTGCTGTATCCCGCTCCGTCGGAGCTATTTGATCGCGCCGAGTGCTGCGTCGTAGTTCGGCTCGCTGCCGACGTCGCTGACAAGCTCACTGTGCACGATCTTGCCACTGCCGTCGATCACGACAACGGCACGGGCAGCAAGGCCGGCCATGCCGGAGTCGGTCAAACGAACCCCGTAGGTTTCAAGGAATTCCGGGTGGCGGAACGTTGACACCGGAACCACCCGTTCGAGCCCTTCAGCACCGCAGAAGCGCTTCTGGGCGAACGGCAGGTCGGCACTCACACACAGCACGGTCGTGTTGGGTGCTTCGCCGGCCCGCGCGTTGAACGTTCGCACGCTTGTTGCGCAGATCGCCGTGTCGATGCTCGGGAAGATGTTGAGAACGATGTTCTGACCCGCATAGTCGGAGAGCGACGTCTCCGATAGGTCGGTCTTGGTCAGCGTAAAGCTCGGAGCGACTCCCGATGCGGGGAGGTCGCCGGAGGTATGAATGGGGTTGCCCCTGAGGGTGATTTCAGCCATGACACAAGCTAGCGCCCAGCGCCGCCCATCAAGGACGCATCCGGACCGGGTTGCCTTCGTCCTCGACATTCAACGCACCTCCGCTCGGGGACCTAGGCCCAGGTGATTGTGCCCACTTCGGCCCAGCTGCCAAGATCGGCGTGGTTCGGCACAACCCGGATGGTGAAGCCGTAACGTCCGGCGCGTGACCCGACGCACTGCCCCGAATACCGGCCCTTCGCGTCGGGGGTCATGACAACGGTATGGGTCCCCTCGAGTTCGTCGTTCAGGCCGACAACACCGTGAACCAACTCGACCGACACATCGTCCGGGGTCAGCTCACCCAGGGAGACTTCCGCGTGTACCGTGCGAATGGAGCCGACATCGACGACCTCCGGCCCTTCAGACTCGACGGATGTAATCTGGACCTCGGGCCACGAGGTGCGAACTTTGTGCTTCCACTGTGCGAGAGCCTTGGCCTTGTCCCATCTGACCCCGAGCACGGCGTCGGCGCGGCGGGCCGCCACTTCGTAGTAATTGGTCGTGTAGTCCTTGACCATGCGACCGGCCATCACCTCGTGGCCCAGCGTGGCCAACGAGTGCTTCATCTTGAACACCCAGCGGCGCGGGAACGTGTGATCGGGGCGGTCGTAGAACAACGGCACGACGTCGCGCTCAAGCAACTCGAACAGAGCGTTGGCTTCGAGTCGATCGCCCTCTTCTACCGAAGAGGGGTTCGATGACGACGGGATGGCCCAGCCGTTGCTCGGTGAGCTGGCAGTGGGTGGAAGGTACATTTCGTCCCACCAGCCGTCGAGGATCGACAGGTTGATGGCTCCGTTGATCGTGGCCTTCTCGCCGCTGGTGCCACACGCTTCCATCGGTCGGCGGGGGTTGTTGAGCCAGACGTCGGATCCCTGGTAAAGCATGCGGGCAACACCGATGTCATAGTTTTCAACGAAGGCGATACGGTGCCGGACAGCCGGATCAAGCGAGAACTGGATGATCTGCTTTATCAGTTCCTTCCCGAGGGCATCGGCCGGGTGGGCCTTGCCGGCGAACACGAACTGCACCGGATGATCGGGATCGAGGAGAAGTCGTTTGAACCGCTCGGGGTCGCTCAGGAGCAACGTCGACCGCTTGTAGGTGGCAAAGCGACGGGAGAAGCCAACCGTGAGCACGTGCGGGTCGAGGGCGCGGTCGCACCAGGTGAGATCGGCACCGGAGAAGCCCCGACTTTCCGCCGCAGAGCGCAAACGTTCACGAATGAACGAGATCATGCGTGAACGAGTTTCCTCGCGTACCCGCCAGATCAGGTCGTCGGGGCAGTCGTGGATCCGTGCCCAGCGTTCGGCTGGCGCTTCGGGCCACTCTGGCAAGACGTAGCGCGACAGAAGTTCACCCATCTCGTTCGAGGTCCACGTGCGGGCGTGAACACCGTTGGTGACGGATCCGATCGGGACCTCTTCGACCGGCACCCCGGGCCACAGGTTGGAGAACATTTCCCGGCTCACCGCGCCGTGGAGTTTTGACACGCCGTTGGCCTGTCCGGCCAGACGAAGACCCATGACCGCCATGTTGAACGGGGCATCGGAACTGTCGTTCGGCTCGTGGCCGAGGTCCATGAACTCATCGAAGGAAATGCCGATGGACTGTGCGAAGTCGGTGAAGTACTTGCCCATCAAGGGTTTGGGGAAGCGGTCGATGCCTGCGGGGACCGGCGTGTGCGTGGTGAACAACGTGCCGGCGCGTCCGGCTTCGATGGCCTCTTCGTACGACAGGCCATGGTCGTGCATGAAATGGCGAATCCGCTCGAGGCCGAGGAAGCCGGCGTGGCCCTCATTGGTGTGGAACACCTGGCTTTCGATTCCTAGTGCGTTGAGCACGCGGATGCCACCGATACCGAGCAGAATCTCCTGACGGATACGGTGTTCTTCGCCGCCGCCGTAAAGGCGGTCGGTGACTGCGCGTCCGTCGGCGTCGTTATCGTCGATGTCGGCATCGAGCAGATACAGGCTGATCCGTCCGACCTTGGCCTTCCACACGCGTGCGACCAGACGGTGCCCGGAAAGGTCAACCTCGATGCGAAGTTCGGCGCCGGCGGGGTCACCGGTCGAGTCTCTGGTCGCTCCCGCCCGAACGAGTTCGAGGGCCATCAGGTGGGGGTCGAGGACGGGGTACTGCTCGGTCTGGTAGCCGTCGTTGGTGAACGTCTGGCGGAAGTAACCCTGTCGGTAGAACAGGCCGATTCCGGTCAATGGAAGGCCCAGAGCGCTTGCCGCTTTTAGATGGTCGCCGGCCAACACGCCGAGGCCTCCGGAGTACTGCGGGAGTGCCTCAGAAATCCCGAACTCCGGTGAGAAATAGGCCACGGACCGAAGTGGGGTGTCGCCGCGGAGCTGAAGCCAGCCCGGAGAGTCGAGATAGCGACGAAGGTCGTCGTGCATCTCGTCGAGGAACGCCATAAACGACGGGTCGTTCGACAATTCGATCAGACGGGCTGGTGACACCGTGGCCAAGAGGCGGACCGGGTCACGGCTGACCTGCTCCCACAATTCCGGATCGACCCAACGAAACAAACGCCGACAGCGGTCGTCCCAGGACCAGCGCAGGTTGTTCGCCAACACACCGAGCGTTGAGAGGTTGGCAGGCAACTGGGTTCGAACAGTGAAACTTCTGAGGGCTCGCACCTTCTTCACGCTACCGCAGCGACGCGTCGGGGTTTCGCCGTTCAAGGGTGAGGATTGACGGTCGACCCGACCGCAGCGACCCCTCGGGTTTCGCCATTCACGCGACCTTCTGAAACCGCTTACATGAATGCTCTCGTGCAGAATGGGGGGGACATGCCGACCTGGGTAATTTTGCCGACATAGGTCTTTTGGCTGGTAGGGCGAGTCCGGGCTGGTTTTCGTATGTGAGAATGCAGGCTATGCGGTTACGTGCTCGCGGTGGCGAAACTGGAAACGCAAACTCGCGGGCGTCGGCGTGGTTACCCAGTCGCAGGATGGTGTTTTTGGCCTTGGTTCTTCTGTTGCTGGTCGTCGAGGGGATCCTGGCTCTCAACCTGCGGAGCAGAAAGTCCAAAACCGACTCGGTCCAGGTGCTCGGCGAGAGCGTGACTGTCGACGACACCTCGGCGAGTTTCGACCCGGCGAAAACGCTCGTGGTGGGGGAGCCGGCACCGCTGGCCGTACCTCCGGGTGATTTGACCGAAGTATTTGACACCGAACCTCCTTCGACCGTTGCTGTCCAACCTGATCCGACAGCTCCTAGGACCGCTGGCCCGGCGCCAGCTTCTCCCACCACCCGCGGGCCACGCCGACGCCTTGTCATTCTTGGCCCGGTTTTTCAGCCGAGCTCCGTTACTGTCGGCGCGCCGGCCATCGTGACAACGCGAGGCAGGTTCGCTCCGATTCCGCTCGGCGCGGCTACCCAGGCAGCCTCGACCGCCCGACCCTCCTCCACTCCTGCGTCGACGCGGTCCACCACCTCGGCTGTTCCGGTCGGAGGAGCGCGGACCACCATCGACAACCGGTCCTTGGTCATTACGGCCAGCGCAAGCGATCCCACCTCAACCATCCGCCGAGCCGATTCCTCGACGACGCTCCGATCCGGTTCGCTCGTGATCGTTGAACCGGGAACCACCTCGACGACCCGTAAACCGACGACCACAACCGACGATCCGACGACGACCAAGAAGTCGACCACAACGACGGACGATCCGACGACGACCACGACGCGTAAACCGACGACGACCACAACGACGGACGCGTCGACGACCACCACGCGGAAGCCGACGACAACAACAACGACGGACGATCCGACGACCACCACGCGGAAGCCGACGACAACAACGACGACGGACGATCCGACGACCACGACGCGGAAGCCGACGACAACAACGACGACCACAACGACACGTAAGCCGACGACGACGACCACCACGACGGAAGAACCGACGACAACGACCGACGAGCCGACGACCACGACGCGGAAGCCGACAACCACAACGACAACAACCACGACCACAACGACACGTAAGCCGACGACGACCACCACCACGACGGAAGAACCGACAACAACCGACGCGCCGACGACGACCACCACGCGGAAGCCGACGACCACGACGGCGAAGCCGACGACGACCACCACGACAGAAGAACCGACAACAACCGACGCGCCGACGACAACTACGACGCGGAAGCCGACGACGACCACCACCACGACGGAAGAACCGACAACAACCGACGCGCCGACGACGACCAAGAAGGTCACGACCACTACGGAGACGGTCACCACGACGACCGACGCGCCGACGACAACCGATGCGCCGACGACAACAAAGAAGCCTGTCGTTACGGTCACGACCTCAACCGAGCCGACTCCGACGACGTTTTAGTACGTGAGCCGATAGCGTCGCAACCGGGGGAAAGCCGCGCCGGATCATTGCCCGGTCGTGCAAACGAGTTACGGTGGCGCAATGGACAGAGGACTGAACTCGTTGTGGGGAGATCTCGATCTCTACCTTTTCGGCGAGGGGCGTCACTACGAACTGTGGGAACGTCTCGGTTGCCACCTAGGGGAAGGGGTGATCGAGGACATCACGCAGACCGGGGCGTGGTTTTCGGTCTGGGCTCCCAACGCTCGCAGCGTGCATGTGATCGGCGACTTCAACAACTTCGACCGCGGGTCCAACGCTCTTCAGTCGTTGGGTTCAAGCGGCATCTGGTCGGCATTCGTGCCGTTCGTTGCGGTCGGGCAGTGTTACAAGTTTGCGGTCGAGGATCACAAGGGTCACGTTTCCGAGAAGGCCGACCCGATGGCTCGCGCGACCGAGGTACCGCCGCGTACGGCCAGCGTGGTGTTTGAATCAAGCCACAACTGGGCGGACGAGGAGTGGCAAGTGCGGAAGGCTTCGGCCAATCCGTGGCATCAACAGCTCAGCATTTATGAAGTGCACTTAGCATCTTGGCGAGGTGAAAAGACCTATGTTGAGATGGCACATGAGTTAGCCGGGTACGTCGTGGATCGTGGATTCACTCATGTCGAGTTGCTACCTGTCGCCGAGCATCCCTTCGGGGGGTCCTGGGGTTACCAGGTCAGCGGTTACTTCGCCCCGACGTCACGGTTCGGTTCCCCAGACGAGTTCCGCCGGTTCGTGGAGATCCTGCACCAGGCCGGCGTCGGCGTGATAATCGACTGGGTCCCGGCGCACTTCCCGAAAGACGACTGGTCACTCGGCCGCTTCGACGGTACCGCGCTTTACGAGCACGCCGATCCCCGCCAGGGCGAGCATCCTGACTGGGGGACGTTCATCTTCAACTACGGGCGCAACGAGGTCCGAAACTTCCTGGTGGCCAACGCCGTGTACTGGCTGAAGGAGTTTCATATTGACGGTTTGCGCGTCGATGCCGTTGCCTCGATGCTCTACCTTGACTACTCCCGCGATCAGGGCCAGTGGATCCCGAACGCGTCCGGGGGGCGCGAAAACCTCGACGCGGTCAACTTCCTACGAGAACTTAATACCGTCACCCACGCAAACCACCCGGGAGTGTTGATGATTGCCGAGGAATCGACAGCCTGGCCGTCGGTGTCTCGCCCACTTGAGGCCGGTGGCCTGGGGTTCGGCTTCAAGTGGAACATGGGGTGGATGCACGACACCCTCGAGTACTTCAGCAAGGATCCTGTTCACCGCCAGTACCATCACAACTCGTTGACCTTTGGTTTGCTGTACGCGTTCACCGAGAACTTCGTGCTCCCACTGTCACACGACGAAGTGGTCCATGGGAAGGGGTCTTTGATCGAACGCATGCCCGGTGACCCGTGGCAAAAGCGGGCCAATCTGAGGGCGCTGTTCGCCTGGATGTGGGCCCACCCTGGCAAACAACTGCTGTTCATGGGGGGCGAGTTCGGCCAGTGGGCGGAGTGGAGGAGCGAAGGCTCGCTCGACTGGGTGCTCCTGGACGATCCGGGCCACCGGGGCATCAGCGATATGGTCCGCGACCTGAACAACATCCAGGGCACCACGCCGGCGCTCTACGAACGGGACTTCGATCCCATGGGTTTCGGGTGGCTAGCGAACGACGACGCCGGGTCAAACGTGATTGCGTTCGTGCGCTGGCCGCGGTCAGACGGTGAAGGACCTGTCGTTTGTATAGCGAACCTGGCCCCGGTCGTTCGGATGGGATATCCGATGACGCTGCCGCGCGGTGGAGCCTGGCGCGAGGTGCTGAACTCCGATGCGTCGATGTACGGCGGAAGTGGGGTTGGAAACGACGGATGGGTCTACGCCGACGATCTCGGCCGTTGCCAGCTCACCCTGCCGCCACTCGGCGTACTCTGGCTCCAGCCGTAATCCGCAGAGTGTCAGACGTGAATCGGCAGAGTGTCAGACGTGAATCCGCAGAGTGTCAGCCGTAATCGGCAGAGTGTCAGACCCGGGCGCCGGCCAGAATGGCGGCTGCCTCTTCCGGTGGCATCACGTTGATGAGCACGCCGGTGCCGAGTTCGAAGCCGGCCCGGGTCGTGACCTTCGGGTACACGTGAGCATGCCAGTGGAAGACCCCCTGGCTGCGGTACGGGGCGGAGTGGAAGACGATGTTGTAGGCGACATCACCCAACGCCGCCTTCAGGTTCGAGAGGCCGTGCCGCAATCCGATGCCGACCGACGCGAGGTCGGCGGTCTGCGCTGCGTGGAGGTGCGCACCGTGACAGCGCGGGATTGCAAGCATCTCGAACGGAGTGCCGCTCCAGTACGGGCAGACGACCACGACGTTGTCATCGGAATACACGAGTCGGGAACCTGCGTCGAGTTCGGCCTCGATCGTTGTGCAAAGCAGACAAGCCCCGGAGAAGCGGTCGAAACCGGCCTGTTCAGCGAGGATCTCGCCCGGAACGAAGGGCAGTCCAAGGAGTTGCCCGTGTGGGTGGACTAGCGATGCGCCGGCCTCACGGCCATAGTTCACGATGGCCTGGCTGTATCGCAACTCCGGCATACCGGCATGGGCTTCGGCGCGGGCGGCTATGGCCGACATGACCATGGTGGCCTGGTCGTCACTCAAATCGGCCCAGGAGGCTTCGTGGTCGGGGTGGACGACGAGAACCTCGTGACAGCCCGAAGCATCGGCCTGCGTGAAAATCGGTCCGAGGTGTTCCACGATCATTGGATCGCGACCCTCGAAGGCCGGATACAGATTAGGGACCACCAGAACCCGCCACGAACCGTCGGGGCCCGGGGTGACGAGCATGGGCGGCTCGGATTCGGCGCGACCGGGGCAGAACGGACAGGGCCTGGCGGTATCGGTCTCAACGGTCATCGAACGCGCGTTGAATTCGTTGGGCCGTTGGCGTCGTTCGGCGTTGATGGCGACCCAGCGTCCGGTGAGTGGATCGAGTCGTAGCTGGCTCATCCGATCCTTTCGGCCGTCATGGCCCGAGGTGTGAGTGATATCTGCACAATAAGCATGGGATTCGATTGACGATCCTACCGCTCTCCAGCCTCTATGGAAACGCTTTCAGTTGGTTTACCCGAGGCGTCCCGCCCCGCTGGGCTATCGCTCCAGCCCAACGCTTGCGTACGAAACTTCCAGGCATGGCACGTCAAGTAGAAGACTGAACGTGTGGCCTGCCGTCTGTGCCCGACGTCGGCCGGCACGCATTTCAATACGGGGATTTGAGCATGTCACTGGGCTCGTGGCCGCATCCGGCCAAGGGGAACTGAAACCGGGCAACTCGGCCGGTTTGCAGTCGCGCTGGGGCCACCTACGCTTGTGAGGTGGCTCCTTTCGCCTACCTTGACCACGCGGCGACCACGCCGATGCTTCCGGAGTCGCTCCGCGCCCTGACCGAGACACTGGCCACCTCCTTTGGAAATCCGTCGGGGTCGCATTCGGCGTCGCGTAAGGCGCGGGCCGCTCTCGACGATGCGCGTGACCGGGTGGCGGCCGTACTCGGTGCCCAGGCTCGTGAGGTCGTCTTCACGTCCGGGGGTACCGAGGCCCTGAACCTCGCGCTCGGAGGTGCCGGAGGTCGGGGTGGTATGGCTTGGTCTGCGGTCGAACACGACGCCGTCCGCAACACGGTCGAGGCATTTGCACGAAGCGGGCGCGCACGTTCGATTGAGTTGCCGGTTGGAGCCGACGGGGTTCTCGACCTCGATGCGGCCGCTGTCCTGCTTGATGAGTCAATTTCGGTGGTTGCGGTCATGGCGGTCAACAACGAGGTGGGCTCGGTCCAGCCGATTGCCGAGTTGGCGCAGCTGGTGCGTCGGGTCGCGCCGCGGGCGGTACTGCTCGTAGACGCCGTCCAGGCTCTGTCGTGGTTGGATCTGCGTCCGATCGTTGCGGTATCGGACCTCGTCGCCATCTCTGCGCACAAGTTCGGCGGACCGAAAGGCGCCGGCGCCCTGGTCGTGAAAGAGGGCGTGGCAATCGAGCCTACGGTCTTTGGGGGCGGGCAGGAGCGCGACCGTCGTAGCGGGACGCAAAACGTCGCCGGCGCGGTCGCGTTGGCGGTCGCGGCGGAGCAGACCGACCGGGCGCGGGTGAGTACGGTGCCACACGTCGCTGCTTTGCGCGATCGCCTGGTCGATGGTCTGGTGGCGGCGGTGAGCGGGCTGTCGGAGACGACGCCCCGTGCGACGAAGGTGGCCGGAAACGCGCACGTGTGCATTGAGGGAGTCGAGAGTGAAGAGTTGCTGGTCCTGCTCGACCGGGCCGGTGTCTGTGCGTCGGCAGGTTCGGCATGCGCAAGCGGTGCGGCGCATGCCTCACCGGTGCTTCTGGCAATGGGAATCTCGAAAGAACAGGCCCTGGGGTCGTTGCGGCTCACGTTGGGTGCTACGTCAACCGATGCCGATGTCAATCTGGCCCTTGCGGCGATCCCGACCGCCATCGAACGGTTGCGGTCATGAAGGTCCTGGTTGGAATGTCGGGTGGGGTCGACTCATCGGTAGCGGCGGCGATGATGATCGATGCGGGATATGAGGTGGCCGGAGCGACGCTTCGGTTATGGGGTGGCGACAGCGACTCAGGTTGTTGTTCCGTGGCCGACGTCGATGACGCCCGGCGCGTTGCGCAGCAACTCGACATCCCGCATTACGTGTTCAACTTCTCCGACGAGTTCGACGAGCGGGTCGTTTCTCCCTACGTGCAGGCTCACGTCGACGGCCAGACTCCGAACCCGTGTATCGAGTGCAACCGTCATCTCAAGTTCGACCGGTTCCTTCAACGGGCCCAGCGCCTGGGCTTCGACGCCATTGCGACCGGCCATCATGTGCGCCGGGTGGGCCCTCGTCCTGACGGTTCGTTCGCCCTTGCCCGCGGCGAAGACCGAGCGAAGGACCAGAGCTACGTCGTGCACATGATCGCCCCTGACGTGCTGTCGAAGTGCCTGTTCCCGATTGGGGAGATCTCAAAAGAGGAAGTTCGTAAGCGCGCTTTACAACTTGGCCTTCGTACCGCCGACAAGCCGGAGAGTATGGACGTCTGCTTCATCGCCAAGACCGGTGGAGGCCGCCGCGTGTTTCTCGGCGATCGTGTTCCGCTGCGCCCTGCCCGCGTGGTGGACAGGTCCGGGATCCAGGTTGGTTCGGTCGACGCGGTGGAGCTGGTGACAATCGGGCAGCGCAAGGGGCTCGGCGGTGCCGGAGGTTCCGACAAGCGGTTTGTCGTCGACGTCGACACGAATGCCGGTGTTGTGACCGTAGGTGGACACAGTGATCTGCTCGTACCGTCGGTTGCGCTCCACACGGTTGTATGGGGACCGGGTTCGAAGCGATCGGGTGGATTCACGGCACAGTCCAGCGCGCACGGTATACCGGCGGCGTGCGAGTTCGACGCGGCCACCAACGTGGCGACGTTCGCGGAACCGCACGTAAGGGTTGCGCCCGGCCAGACCGTAGTGCTCTACGAAGCAGACACGGTCGTGGGCGGGGGTATCGCGTCGTGATCCCGCCAGGTGAAGTTGGTGACCTCGGTCAGGTCGGCGAGGTTGGTGACCTCGGTCAGGTCGGCGAAGTTCTTGAAGGCATGTCACTGGCGGATCAGTTCCGTCGCAAGGTGAAGGTCACCAAGTTCATCGCCATTGTCGAAGCCGTCAGTTACTCGTTGCTCGCCGTTTTCATGTTTCGTAAGTACGCATTGGATATTCGCACCGGCTCGAACTATTTCTGGCTCCGCGTGGTGGCGTATTTCCATGGTTTCATCAGCATTGCGTTTGCGGTCATGGTGTTCGACATCTTCCGCGTGATGAAGTGGTCGGTGCGGTTTGTGATTGTTACGCTACTTGGCCCGCCCGGCGCGCTCATTGCACACCATCGTCTCCGCATGCAACCATTTCCAACGGAGATCCGCAAAGAGGACATGCTGTTTTGAACTGGTTTATGTCCACGCTTTGACACGTATGTCGTGCAAAGTGTGGACATGAACCGCATAGGCGGTACATTTCGGGCGTGATCTCTGCATACTGCTGGCCCCACTCGGGTGTTCCGGGAACCACGTTTCCGTTGAGTGCCACTTCGTCGCTCGGCCCGGTGAACGTGACCGTCACCAGGGTGGGGGCTAAACGTGAAGTGGTCGCGACATTCGACAACGTGGCCGTCGACGACCTGCCCGTGCCGGAAGACGCCGTGGCCAACGGATGCCGTTGGCCGACGACGCTCGGTATTGCAACCGATGCAACGTGGCGGTCGGGCTTCTACGAAGTCGCCCTCGAACCGGTCGTGGGATGGCCGAAGCGACGCGGGCCACGCGGGGGATCGAACCTGGCGTTCTTCGTGGTCCGTCCGGTGAGGGCGTCTCCAGACCGTGCCCTACTCGTACTCGGAACCAACACATGGCTCGCTTACAACGACTTCGGCGGAGCAAATCTCTACACCACGGCGACGAACGTGTCATGGGACCGACCGATGGCCAACGGGTTTCTGGCCAAGCCGCCCGGAGCCGGTCGACGGGTGTCGGTCACGAACCCGCCCGACGTCCGCATGAATGCGCACGTCGGTTACCTACGACTTGAAGGCCTTTCGGACTGGGCCGGCTCGGCCGGTTGGCCGAATTACGAGGAACCATTCCTGGCCTGGGCCGAGCGTGAAGGCTACGAGGTCGATGTAGCCGTCAACGCGGATCTGGAACGCGACCCGCATCTGCTTGACGGGGCGTCCGTCGTCTTGTGCGTTGGCCACGATGAGTACTGGTCGTCGGCTCAGCGCGATGTGGTGGAAGCGCATGTGCAACGAGGCGGTCACCTCGTCGTGTTGTCAGGCAATACGTGCTTCTGGCAGGTGCGTTACGAGGACGACGGCCGCACCATGATCGGGTACAAGGGGCGATTCAAACACGATCCGGTGTACGGCACCGACCAGCAACATCTACTCACGACCATGTGGTCAGATTCCATCCTCGAACGATCCGAGACGACGCTCCTAGGTGTCAGCTTCAGCAGGGGAGGCTATGCGCGCATAGGAAGGCGCGTTCCCCGGGGGTCGGGTGGCTACACCGTGCATCGGCCTGAGCACTGGATCTTCGCCGGCACCGAGTTCGAGTGGGGCGACCTTCTCGGTGCCAAGTCAACCGTCGTTGGTTACGAGTGCGACGGCTGTGTGTTCACCCTGATCGATGGTCGCCCGGTTCCAACCGGTGAAGACGGCTGCCCACCCAACTTCGAGATCCTGGCGACGTCGCCGGCTTCGCCATTTGACCGGCGCACCATGCTGCGGCCACCCCCCGATCATGTCCTGTCGGAGATCGAGTTCCAGGCGCTTCGGGTTCTCGGCGATTCGTCCCCCGCATCGACGGAACGACTTGCCTATGGCCACGCGGTGTTCGGAACGTGGACGACGCCAGCCGGCGGTGTGGTCGTCACTACCGGTTGCACAGACTGGGCCTGCGGCCTGGGCGTGGGCGACAACGACGTGGAAACCGTCACCCGCAATATTCTCAATCGCCTCCTCGCGCGCCAAGAATCCTGAATCCGACTGCGACCTGCGGGAATGTGCGGGATTCCACGTGTCGGGAGCGTGTAATCCCGCACATTCGCGACACGGCGGGGCGCGGCCCCATCTGGCATAGGCTGTTCGGCCGTGCGTATTGCCACCTGGAACGTGAACTCGCTGAAAGCCCGGATGCCCCGGGTCGAGGAGTGGCTCGCCTACGCGAACTGTGACGTGCTCTGCTTGCAGGAAACAAAGCTGTCCGATGGCGCGTTTCCGGCGATGGCGTTTCAGCAGATGGGCTACGAGTCCTTTCATGTCGGCCAGGGCCAGTGGAACGGTGTGGCGATTCTGAGCCGGGTGGGCATTGAACGCCCTCAGGCCGGGTTCATCGACGGGCTCAACGGCTCGGGCGATGTCGACGACTACACGAAAGGTGTCCTCGATGAAGCACGCCTGGCAACGGCGGCGTGTGGGGGCATCCGGATCACGAGTGTCTACGTTCCGAACGGTCGTGCCATCGACGACCCGCATTATCTCGCCAAGTTGGAGTGGTTGCTGCGGCTGCGCGAGCAGTGCGATCGCACCTCGACGCCCGATCAGCCGGCCATGATCCTTGGCGACTTTAACATCGCGCCTGACGATCGAGACGTCCCAAATCCCGCCGCGTTCAAAGACTCCACGCATGTGACCCCGGCCGAACGCAACCGTTTGAAGGAACTTGAAGCGTGGGGGTTTGAAGACGCCTTCCGCAAGCTCTATCCGCAAGATCGTCTGTACACATACTGGGACTACCGGGCCGGCGACTTCCACCAACACCGGGGTATGCGGATCGACCTGATCCTCGTCACCAAGCCGGTTGCCGAAACAGTTACCTGGGCCCTCGTCGACCGCAACGCACGTAAAGGCAAGCTGCCTTCCGATCACGCCCCTGTCGTGGTTGACCTCGATTGGAAGTAAACAACTGTGGTTGTCATTGATGCAAGCGCGCTTACGGTGTCGCGCCCCGACAAGCCCCTCTTCACCAATTTGTACGTAACGATCCACGAGGGCGATCGGCTCGGAGTGGTGGGGATCAACGGCTGCGGCAAGTCGACGCTGCTACGTATTCTGTCAGGCGAGACCGCACCGGAATCGGGTATCGTGCGCCGTGGCCGGGGTGTGCACGTCGCAACGCTTGAGCAGGATCCGAAGCTGGCCAAGGGCACCGTACGAACCGCCGTCGTGAGAGGCCTCGAGAGTGCGGCGACCTGGGAAGCTGAAGCGGTGCTCGACCGCCTCGGCATGGGTGGGCTGCTCGATGCGGACACGTCGACACTTTCGGGCGGCCAGGCAAAAAGGGTGGCGCTCGCCCGGGTGCTTGTCACCGAATCGGAGTTGTTGATCCTCGACGAACCGACGAACCATCTCGACCTCGACGCGATCGCGTGGTTGGAGGAACGCCTCGCCCGCCGCCGCGGTGCGTTGATTATGGTGAGCCATGATCGCCACGTCCTCGACCGGGTGTGCACGAAGGTGCTTGAGATCGACCGCGGCGACGGTTACATGCACGAAGGTGGATATCAGGGTTTCCTGGATGGCCGGGCGGCGCGAGAGGAAAGCGTGGCAGTGTCGGAACAGACCCGGCAAAACCTGGCCCGGCGTGAGCTGGCGTGGCTGCGGCGGGGTGCGCCCGCCCGCACCCGTAAGCCGAAGGCGCACATCGAAGCAGCAACTGCGTTGATCAACGAACGTCCGAAGGCTGCCGCCCGCGAAGGTTCGTTCGGTCTGGCCGCGGCGACGGCCCGGACAGGAGAAGGCCAGCGTGACCCGTCGAGCGCACAGGGCAGCTACCGCAACAACCTCGACGAACGGCTGGCACCGCGCCTCGGCAACAAGGTCATCGACCTGCACAACGTCGGCCACCATTTCGCGCGGAAAGACGGCAGCCCCGGACCGTCGCTCTTCCGCAAGCTCAACGTGTTACTCGGTCCCGGCGAGCGTTACGGCATCGTCGGGGCGAACGGCACCGGCAAATCGACGTTGCTCGACATCATCGCGAGCCGCATCATTCCGGCCGAGGGGCACGTCGAGGTTGGACCGACCGTGCGGGTCGGGTACTACGACCAACGCGGCCGAACGCTCGATCTCAGCCAACGGGTCCGAGAGGCTGTCGCCGGTAAGACCCGCCCTCCGGGAACCCCTGAAGACAAGCGGCTCATGGAGCAGTTCTGGTTCAACGACGATGCACAGTTCGCAACAATCGGCACGTTGTCCGGTGGTGAGCGCCGTCGCCTGCAACTGCTCCTCGTCCTGGCTGATCGACCCAACGTGCTGCTCCTCGACGAGCCGACCAACGATCTCGACCTCGATACGCTACGCGCCCTCGAGGACTTCATGGAGGATTGGCCGGGCACGTTGGTGGTCGTCAGCCACGACCGGGCGTTCATGGACCGGACGGTGGAAGAGGTACTCTCGATCGAAGGTGGTCGGGCATCCCTGGTTTCGGGAGGATACGCGGGTTGGCGGGCTCAGCGGGAAGAGCGTTTGTCGAAGTCGACCGGCACCGCTGGGAAGACAGCGAGTGTTTCAGGCCCGCCGGTCCCAAGCAGCGCTGGGTTCTCACGCACATCAGCGAAAGCGGGCGTGCTCGGTGTGCCGTCGGCCCTGTCCAGCGACCCGGCGCCGGCCGGGTCGATCAAGCGGTCAGCGAGCACACTTCGTCAACTGCTCAAAGATGCCGAGCGCGACCTCAGCCGGGCTACCAAGGAGCGCGACAAACTCACCGCAGAACTCGAAACCGCCGGTAGCGACTACGAGGTTGTGACCCGCATCGGGACACGGCTGGCCGAAGTGCAGGCCACGCTCGAGTCGGCCGAGGAGCGATGGCTCGAGATCGCCGCAGAAGGAGAACGCTGAACCGGTTGTGGTCGGAGGGCGAACTCCACCACGGCGATCTCCACCCCGGCGATCTCCAGCCCGGAGCGTGGCGGCCCGCATTGGGAGGCGATGCCAGTAGAGTCTGTCCATGCGTGAGGACTACCACCCACCGGTCGAGGAGTACCTCACGACCATCTACGAGCTCAGTGAAGATGGTGTGACCGTCATCCAAGCCCGTCTGGTGGAGCGTCTGGGTTACTCGGCGCCGGCCATTTCGGAGATGGTCAACCGCCTGAAGAAAGACGGGTTTCTCACCGTCATCGGTCGGTCAATATCGCTGACCGTAGAAGGCCGCAGACTCGCGGAGTCGGTGGTGCGCAAACACCGTCTGGCTGAGCGCCTTCTGACCGACGTGATCGGCCTCCCCTGGCATCGTGCCCACCTCGAAGCCGGGCGCTGGGAGCACGTGATCTCCGACGAGGTAGAAGCCCGACTGCGGATTATTCTCGACGATCCCTCGACCTGTCCGCATGGCAACCCAATTCCAGGCACGGTGCAGACGGATCATTCGGTCGTGCCCCTGAGCTCGGCCCGACCCGGCGATCAGGTGATGTTGCGTCGGGTAACGGAAACCGTCGAACTCGACGACACGGCGATGACCTACCTGTCCGACAACGGCTTCATCACGGGCCAAAGCGCGAAAGTGGCCGGAAAAGCCCCTGATGGAAGCCTGTCGCTGACCGTCGGAAAGAACACTGTGGTGCTGGGATCCCTGCTCGGTGAGAACCTTTACGTGTCGATCAGCTGAAAGCCCGGTCGCTCGTCGTCCTCTTCTGGGCTGTTCAACGCGGTGAGCCAGCGTGATGAATCAGCGACGTTATCGTCGAAGGGAAACAGTACGACGTCGAAACCCTGAGCCCGCACGCGCTCGGCGACATCGCTGACCGACTCCATGTTGTCGGTTGTGACCTTGGTGATGACCGCGATGAAGCGGGCCGTGGCCGGCACCGACTTGCGGCTTCCCAACTCGCTGGTCAACAGCCGGGCCGCCCGCTCCGCCGTCAGGACGTCGGTGATTTGTGCGTCGACGACGGCCGCAAGCAGGTCGGGCCGGTGCGCCACTTCGCCGATGACTCTATCGAGTGCATCGGCGCCCATAACCACAACGACGTGCGTGGCACACGTTGGAATCACAGGCTCGTAGTGAGCCGGAGCCTTTACGCTGTGCCGCCGAGACCCGTCAGCTTCGATGACAATCGCATCCACGTGTCCCGAGCCGAAGAGTTGCTCAATGACGGAATCGCTAAGTCCACCTACCTTTGGTCGATCCCCATGTCCGTGGACGGTTCCGACAGCGACAACTGCACCATGTTCGCTGACGCCGGACAGCACATCGTCGAATCCCGTGGCCACGATCGCGAAACCACCCGTTTGGGAGGCGCCCATCTTGGTTGTTGTCGTCGCCACCACCCGTTGACCCTGAGCCCGCATTCGACGCGTCAGGCCGAACAGCGTCGTCGTCTTTCCGCCTCCGCCGACGAGAGCGATCACACACGGAAACGTTGGCCCCCCGAGTGATTCACACAACGACTGAAACGATCGATCACTCACGCTTGCCACCGCCCCATTCTGGTCGGAATGGGGCGGGAATTCTTAGTTCGGGCTAATCGTTCGCTAACCGATCACACACAATGCCTGATGGCCGCGGGTCTCTTGGCGGCGGGCCTATACCTGGGTTCGGCCGCGTTCCATGATCGCGATCCGCCGGGCCTCGACCGCGGCCGGGTCGTACGTACGCCTCGACCACGTTCGACCGACCCGGGCCTCATGACGCTCGCCGTCACCGACACTTAGCCGGTGAATGGCCCGGTAACTTGCGAGAAGCTCGCGAAGGCCGTCCTGGTTGTTGCCGACGATGTCGGTCGCGAGCTTGCGGGTGAACGTGATGAGTTCTCCGTGCGGCACGACGCGGTTGACGAGGCCGAAATGCAGCGCTTCCTCAGCCAGCATGAAGTTGCCGGTCATGCTCATCTCGAGGGCTCGGCGGAATCCGATGGCCTGGGGGAGCAGCACGCTCAGGCCCCACCCTGGGAGAATTCCGACCCGGGTGTGGGTGTCACCGAACGCCGCTCGTTCGGAAGCCACGAGGAAATCGCACTGGAGAGCGAGCTCGAACCCGCCGGTGATGGCGACACCATTGATCGCGCCGATGACGGGCTTCGTCGTCGGAGCCCACGGATAGTTCGGTTCATCGCCGGTGGCACGGCTTTCGCCATTGGCCGCGCCGAGGTTTCCCCCTGTGGACCCGAGCTCTTTCAGGTCGAGTCCGGCGCTGAACGCCGGATCGCTCCCGGTGAGAATCACTACGTCGACGTCGGCGCGGTCATCGAGTTCCGCGACGCCGACCCGAAGCTGCCGAAGCAGTTCGCTTGACAGGGCATTGCGCGATTTCGGCCGGTTGAGGGTGATGGTTCCGATCCGGTCCACGACATCAAGCAGGAGGACGGGTGCGTCTTGGGCGGTGGTCATGGTGTCTCCATGGTTTGAGAGGGGCGTCAATGAGCGCCAGTTGGAGGTCTGGCGACGATGTTGTGCGCTCGCCTACTGAGCATTTGCATCAGTTGGATTCACGTGCGGGCTCATGATCGCAATCGGAACAGTCGAACCGGCGGAAGACCGAATCGTCGCGATCCGTCGGCCGGACTGCACCGCCACGATCGCCGGTTTGATGTGGTGTTCGCCGATCGTCGCGACGGTTGCGTCGAGGTCGTAACTGCTGAACGCGAGGCCGAAGAAGCTGGCCGGATCATCGGCCTTCGCCCCGTCGACGATCTTCGGTCCGACGACTTCGCACAAAACCCGGTCGTCCGGCGCGGCCCCGGCCCCGCCCAGCCAGAAGAACGCCTGGCGCATCGTCGTGGTTCGGTCGCCGGAACCGTATGTACGCTCCCGCTGTCGGCGGCAGTCGAGGCCGGCCTGTTCGAAGGCCGAGATAGTCCGGTCGATCTGTGGCGTTGACACGACCAGGTGGTCGATGTTGCAGACGAGGTTCGCGTGGGGACGGGCATTTGTCGGCTCGGCCCCGGCCGTCGGCTCATCGGCGACCGCGATGCCATCGATGGACAACGGAAGTGGTCGGTCGCCGTCGGTTGCGAACTCCCATCCCACGATGCCCCGAGGGAGCAACGGGTCAGTTGGAGTTCCGACGAGCTGCAGCTCGACCTGGCCGATCCGGACCCGGCGATCCACGACGCTGAAGCCGAGACGCTCCCAAACCTCGGGAGCGTCGGTTATGACGAGTGAAGTCAGCTTCAGCACACCCGCGAACCTACCGTCATGAACGAGCTGGTACCAACGGGAGTGTCACGCGGGAGATGACCGGGAGATGACAATGTGCGAAACGCGAACGTGACCGGCCTTTCAGCCGGTCACCTATCACGAGACATTGCGGGAAACGAACGCCGAAGCGTCAGCCGCGACCGCAATTCGGCTTCTTGCCGTGGTTGGCCTTCTTCTTGCGGGCTCGGAGCTTGCGCTTGTTGGTTCGCTTCGACATAAGGGGTAGATGATAGTGCAACGGAAGGACCCCGCAGTCACGGCAGAGCCGACGGATAGAATGCGGCTGGTGACCCACACGACGATTCGTCAGGAGCTGGCTCGCAGCCTCGGTTCGGCCGAGAGTGATTCCCTCCTCGTGGAACTGTTCGGTACGCCGAACACCGAAGTGGCAGCGAGCGCGTTGCTCGATGCCGTGGGGTCCAATGGACAGCCGAAGGGAGTCTGCCTGGTCCGGCTGAACTCGGGCGTTGTCGTCGGCTTTGATCTCGAAGGGGCACTTGATCGGGTCGTTGTGAAGGTGCACCGGAGGCACGTGATGCCTCGGCTCGGGGCGGTCCTACGAGCTCAGCGAATTCTTGGCGCGGCCGGCATTCCCGTTGCGACACCGCTCGCCGCCGAGCCCCAGTTGGTCGGCTCCGGGGCGGCGCTGATCGAAACGTGGCGTGCCGATGGCGAATCGGTCGATGTTCGATCGCCGGCCCGACGTCGCGCGATTGCACGGTGCAGCTTCGCGATCAGTGACACCCTCGATGCCGATCATTTCCCCGATCTGGTCCCGACCTGGGCGGGTCGGTATCCTCCGCCCCATTCACCGGTGTTTGACTTCGAAGCAACCTCCGAGGGCGCCGAGTGGATAGACCTGCTTGCCGACGCGGCCCTAGCCGAGCACGCCGCCCTGGGCGGTGCGGGTCGCCGGGTTGTCGCGCACACTGATCTTCGCCCTGAGAACGTTCTGCTCGACCTGAGCGGAACGGACCCGTTTGTATCGACGGTCTACGACCTCGACAGCCTGGTCGTCGACGCGGAGCCCTGGTTGGTTGGCGGGACGGCCCGGGCCTTTTCGACTGACTGGTCGCGGCCGGATCCAATGATTCCGACAGTGCCCGAGATCGACGGCTTTCTCCACGACTACGAAGACGTCCGGGGTGTCGCATTTTCGGCTGACGAAACGCAGCTGGCCCGGGCGGGGGCCCTTCATGCACTTGCATATTCGGCCCGGTGTGAGCACGCCCTGTTCCCCGACGGTTCACCGGCTCCTTGGGGGCCGGGCTGGCGTTCACTACTGAGATGCTTCGCTGAGGACGCCGGATTCGAACATCGGTCCGGCGGGAGGCGGCCCGCCAAGTAACGTACAAGCCCTTATGGAGCGCTTTGGTTTTGTCGGTCTTCCGAATGCAGGCAAGTCGTCGCTGTTCAACGCACTTGCCGGTGGCGGGGCGCTGGCGGCGCCCTATCCGTTTGCCACCAAGGAGCCCAACGTCGGTCGGGCCAAGGTACCGGATCACCGGCTGATGACCCTCGCGGAGATGTCGAAGTCGAAGTCGATCGTCCACGCGACCAGCGAGTTCGTCGACATCGGCGGGCTGGTCGAAGGGGCGAGCAAAGGCGAAGGTCTCGGCAATAAGTTCCTGGCGACAATTCGAGAAGTCGACGGCATCGTGTTTGTGCTCCGGGCTTTCGACAAGGGTGCGACAGGCGACGAAGTACCCGGCCCGACGAATCCGCTCGACCACCTCGCCGTCGTTGAGATCGAGTTGGCGCTCGCCGACCTGCAAAGCGTCGAGGCGCAATTGCCGAAAAGGGTCAAACAACTCAAGCTCGACAAGACTCTGCAGGCCGGCGTCGATGCGTTGGAGCGGGCCCAGGCGATCCTGAGCGAAGGTACACCGCTTTACCGGGCGGGCATCAGCGCTGACGACAAGGGTGAGCTGAAGCAGTTCTTCCTGCTCACCAACAAGCCGGTGCTCTGTGTCGTCAACGTGGGCGACGAAGATGTTGAGAGCGCTGATGAGTTGGCCAAACCGGTCGCCGACCTGATGGCCGGGCACTCCGAGGTTCTCGCGATGTGTGTTCAGCTCGAAGCTGAAGCGGCGATGCTCGACGAAACCGAACGCAAGGAACTCCTCGACGGGTTCGGTCTCGGCGAAGGCGCCCTGCCCCGTGTCATGCAGTCGGCGTACCGCCTGCTCGGTCGCCGGACCTATTTCACGACGGGGGAGAAAGAGTCGCGGGCCTGGACATTCCGGGCTGGCGCGAAGGCTCCCGAATGCGCGGGGGAGATCCACTCCGACTTTGAACGCGGTTTCATCAAGGCCGAAACAATCTTCTGGGAAACACTGATCGAACTCGGATCCTGGACCAAGGCCCGCGAAGTCGGCAAGGCCCGGATGGAGGGCAAGGAATACATCGTGCAGGACGGCGATGTCATGGACTTCAAATTCAACGTTTCGAAGTAGCCGGAACCGAACCGGTCGCGTGCGCGGAATGACCGGGCTCGAATATCGGTTGGGCCTCTGGCACAACGGGGTCCGACTCTGCGATGCCGAGGTTGCCGAAACCCACTCGCAGCGCCGGGTCGGACTTCTCGGTCGAACGGGTGTTGTCGGTGTCTTCGTCCTTGAACCTTGTCGGAGCGTGCATTCGTTCCGGATGAAGTTCGCTCTCGACGTGGCCGGGTGCTCCCGGACGCGAGATGGTTCACTGCTCGTGAGGTGGGTCAAGCGGCTGCCACGGAACCGCCTGTTTCTCCCCAGCCTCGAGGCGAACGTCATGGTCGAAGCCGCAACGGGCACGTTCACCGGCTACGGCATCAAACGGGCCGATCAATTGGAGCTCAGGTGAGCGACGCCCGAACCGGCGATCGCGTCGGAGAACGCGTCGACGCCCGAAGCGGCGAACGCCTCGGCGAACTTATCCTCGTTGCGACGCCGATCGGGAATCTCGGCGATGTTTCGCCGCGGGTCGTCGCGGCGTTGCAGGACTGCGACGCGATCGCCTGCGAAGACACGCGGCATTCACGAAAACTGCTCAGTGCCCTTAACATAAGTGGCAAACGTCTTTTGGCCGTTCATGAGCACAACGAGGTTGCGGCCGCCGATGGACTCATTGCGCTCATGCAGCAGGGACAGAAGATCGCGTTGGTTACCGATGCTGGGACTCCGGCGATTTCGGATCCGGGCCAACGTATCGTTTCTGCTGTCGCATCAGCTGGGTTCTCAATCACCTGTATACCCGGCGCATCCGCTGTCATTGTGGCGTTGGCGATAAGTGGACTCCCGACCGAGCGCTTCGTGTTCGAGGGATTTCTGCCGCGCCATGGGCGGGAACGCACAGAGCGGCTTGCAGAACTGGCCTCGGAACCCCGGACAATGGTGATCTACGAGGCACCCCAGCGGATCGTGAAGACGCTCGACGATCTCGCGTCGGCGTTCGGAGCCGACCGGCCCGTCAGCGTAAGTCGGGAGCTGACGAAGAAGTTCGAGACAACCTGGCGGGGCACGCTGAGCGCTGCAGTGGTCGAACTCGGTGCCTCGGAGGTTCGCGGTGAGTTCGTCGTTGTGGTGGGCGGTCGACAGGCATCCAACGTCGACGGACAGGAGCCGGCCGTCGACGTTGCGGGTATTCGTGAACGTATTGAAGCCCTGAAGGCGCAGGGTATTCGAACCCGCGATGCGGTCGACGCGGTTGCGGACGAGACGGGCGTAAAGCGTCGCCACGTCTATGCGATTGCCACCGGGAGCGAATCGAGCACGGTCCTCAGCGGAGAGCAGCACCGGGGTCTGCCGACAGCCCGAGAAGTCCCGCCGCGTTAAGTCGGTCGGCCGCCGCGGCCAGTGTCACCATGTCGATTCCTGAGCGTGTGCTGATTGCTTCCACATCGTTGGTTCCATCGGATAGACTCAGCATCCACAGGACCGCCATCTCGGCTGATCGTCGGTCCACCGCGCCGCCAACATCCCGGTACAGGTCGCGTCTGCCCAGTTGCGGCTCCCCGTACGGCTCCAAGTTGACGTAGGTCAGGTTTGCATCGATGCCATCGACGATGCTTGACAGAATGCGGAGTGACTCGCCCATCGAAGCGTCGTGCACGAACGAGAGGTCGTCGGCTGACGTGTGGTACTCGGGATACTCCCCGTGGACCTGCCGTCCGAATCGGCCGACCGCCAAGTCGAATCCGGGTGAGCAGAACTGGCGCTCATCGTACCCGTAGGGGTAGAACTCCATGACCCGGTGCTCGCCGCGGCTCGCCAAGATGTTCCGGGCCACGCGGTCGATCGGCGTGTGATTGGCCCGAGGCCGCTTCCAGCACGGATCACCCAGGTCTCCGACGCCGGTCACGACCATGCCGCCCGTGATGTGCTCGACCTCGGCGCGGTGCGTCGCCAGCCAGGTGATGGATCCGATAGTCCCCGGGATGAAGAGAAAACGGAACGTCAGGCGCCTGGGTGAAGCGGCAACGAGTTTGGCCAACTCGCACACCACCGCGATGCCGCTGAGATTGTCGTTGGCCATGGACGGGTGGCAAATGTGCGTGGTGATCAGAATCTCGTCGCCCGTCGAGCCGGGTACGACCAGCTCTCCATAGGTCAGCGATCCCTGGGTGAAGTCACTGTCAATGAACACCTCGTACCGACCATTGTCGACGAGGGTTTCGAGGAGATCGTGACGGAGACAGAACCCCCAGTTGCGCCGGTAGTACGACGTCACATACGGAACCGATGTCGGGCGATCAGGCAGGGAGTGAAGATGTTCTTTCAACTCCGGGAGTGACATCCTGGCCCGGATCGGCTCGCTGTAGCTCATGAGGTGCAGCGAGCTGTCGGTCAGATCGACGAGCGT
Source organism: Acidimicrobiia bacterium (assembly GCA_031383405.1). GTDB lineage: Bacteria > Actinomycetota > Acidimicrobiia > Acidimicrobiales > JANYDT01 > JANMZO01. Next base: position 109,083 of record JANMZO010000036.1, read on the forward strand.
ATTGCCCGACGGGTCCTTGATCCACGCGGACCGAACGTTCCATTCCTCCGGGACGGTCCAGTCGAGTACCGGCGTACCTGTCGGCACCTCGTACACGGAGACCGGAATTTCTGCCTGGATCCGTCGGAGGGTCTGCCGGACGCCTTCGCCGGTGATACTTCGGCACAACGGAAACAGGTCGGTCATGAGGGACCGCATCGAGGCGGTCTGAGCGGGCTCGCCGATCGGTTGATTCACAGCACTTCAGGGTACGGAATGGGAATGATGAACTTCCCGCCCGTATTCGTGAACGACTCAAGTTCCGCCATTATTTCGTCCTTGAAGTTCCAGGCGAGAAGGAGCAGATAGTCGGGGGGGTTCGCGTCAAGCACAGTCGGGGCGAAAATCGGGAGGTGGATGCCCGGCATGAGCATGTTCTGCTTGTGCCAGTTGCGATCCACGACATAGGTCACAAGGTCAGCACCGATTCCGATCGAATTGAGCAGGGTGGCGCCTTTTGCGGCCGCCCCATACGCGGCGACGCTCTTGCCCTGCCGGTTGAGTTCGGTGAGTAGCGCCTTGAGGGCCACGCTGGTCTTTTGGACGGCTTGGGCGAACTGCCGATAGAAGTCGAAGGAGTGCATCCCGAGATTGTGTTCCTCAGCCAGGTAGCTGAGGGCGCGACCCGAAGGGGTTTCCTGTTTCCCGATATGCCAGCGCAAGGTTCCGCCGTGGAGGTTGGGGAAGAACTCAACGTCATTAAGGTACAAACCATGACGGCGCATCAACGAGTTGACCGCAGTGCAGGAGAAGTAGCTGAAATGTTCGTGGTAGACGCCGTCGAATTCGATGTTGCTGATGAGCTCACGAACGTACGGGTTTTCTATAGTTATGAGGCCGTCATCGGCCAGAAGGATCGAGATACCCTCTACAAATCCGTTGAGGTCGGGTACGTGGGCCATCACGTTGTTTGCAATGATCACGTCTGCGATGTGTCCATCGTTTCGCAGTTTCGTGGCTAGGTGCGCAGTGAAGAATTCGACGAGCGTGGGGACCCCGATCTTTTCGGCTTCGGCGGCGGGACCGGGTGACGGGTCAATTCCGAGCACACGAACGCCGGCGTCGACGAAGTGTTTCAGCAGGTAGCCGTCATTGCTCGCCAACTCCACGACCAGACTCGTTGCGTCGAGTCCGCGGGTGTGCAGCAAGTCGTCTGTGTGTTCCTTCGCGTGGACACACAACTGGCTTGAGAACGACGAGTAGTACGGGTAATTCTCATCGAAGATCGCCGTGGCCGGTAACTCGAACGCCAACTGCACGAGCGAGCAGTTTTCGCAGAAGGCCAGTGCCAGCGGATAGGAGTTCTCGGCTGAGAGGTCGGCGGTCGGAGCCAAGAGCGCGTTGGCAATCGGCGTGGACCCGAGATCGAGAAAGATCTGAAGACCGTCGCGCTCACAGCAGCGGCACCGCTCAACGCTGGTGGCTTCAATCTTTGACGTCTTTTCGATCATTTTGTGACGACCCCTTCCGGCCGGTATCGATACTTCGTTCAGCGTTGCATTCAGGGTTGAATGACACTTCGTTGACTGACACTCCGCTGATTGACTCTCCGTCGAATAACACTACTGAGAGCGTTGTTCGAGTACAAGAGAGTTGCGGTGAATTGAGAAATTAGGCCCACGCTTTTCAAAACCGATGGACGAACAGCGACGAGTGCGTTTGCATTCTCCGTTCTACCGGGAATTGTCTGAAAATGCGGCCCCTCGCAGCACGTGGACCTGTACGTCCGCGATGAGTCAAGGATACTGTCGTCAAATTTAGGGCGGGATTGAAGAAGAAAACTGACAATTAGCGGATACTTAGCGCGAAGTAATCCGGAATGCCGGCTCGACTAACTCTCACGCAGTGTGGTGACACACCCTTGGCAAACGAGGTGGTTCTTAAAGAGCCCAAGATCATCCTGGGACCCGCAGAATACGCAGGCTTGCTGCACCTTTCGCACCAGAATCCCGTCCCCCGAGAGCGTCATGTCGAGAAGGTCGCCGACCTCGATTCCGAAGATCCTGCGGTACTCCTTCGGGATAACGAGCCTTCCGAGTTCGTCGATTCTCCGCACGATGCCCCGGACGGATGGGTTGGCGTATTGATCGTCGGGAACGCGGGCCATGGACCCCTAACCTAGACACCGATGAGGACCGACGCCGATACAGCAGGCCGACAGGCTGATCGCATGATGAGCTCCCCGCTACGTTGGTTCGATTCCCACTGCCACATTCATGATCCGAGGGTCGATCCGGCCCAGGCCGTTTCGGCGGCGGCGGCCGCGACGGTGCTGCGGATGGTTACGGTCGGTTGCGACGAGCCGACGACGAGGGCGGCAATCGAGACGGCGCTTGCCTACGACAACGTATGGGCCACCGTCGGGTTGCATCCACACGAGGCGACCGTAGGTCTTGACTGGATCGGGGATCTTCTGACCGATGCCGAAGCGAACAGGGTCGTAGGTGTCGGGGAGTGCGGTCTCGATTACTTCTA
>JANMZO010000048.1:0-2563 GCA_031383405.1 Acidimicrobiia bacterium
GAGAGCGGCTTCTGCTCGGGTTCACCCAGCATATGCGAACCGGAACCGGAGCGATTTCGCTCTTCGAGGCGCTGTACAAGGCGAAGCAGAACTACCTCGCCACCACGGCTGAACTCGCCGGAATCGACGAAAAGACCATCGTCGCCATGACGTTGTTCGGTCTGCCGATGATGAAGGTCGACATGCCCGGAGACAGAATCGTCACCCCTGGCGAAAATGCAATCCCCGGAGCCCCCTCGGTGATCAACACGGCAACCGGACTCGCTGTCAACCCCGAAGCCTCCGTGGGCACCCCGACCAACCCTGTGACGAAGTCCCTTCCGAACCTGGGTGCGGGTGGGGCCCCCATTGATACGACGTACTACACGGGCCGCAATGGAGTCGTGGCCCGGCCGTTCGAGCCGATCATGCCCAAGCAGATCAACGACGTGACCGTCCAGGGTCAGATCCTCCGGGGCGTTGGCTTCCGCGGCGGCACGTACCGTGACAACAACAACGTCTACGCGCTCACGTCATCGGCCAACACTGAGACGTCGGGTCCGAACCAGTCGTTCAACTCCGACGTGTTCTACCCGAACCAGACGTACACGCCGAACTTCTACGACGCCGACAACACCGGAAAGACCCGTCTTCTCAGCGTGCCGGCCCAGTACCGGTCGACCTCGCCGGGCTCGAGCACCGGCACGATCCGGGTCTACGACGACCAGAAGCTCAACCTCTACTACCTCCCGAGCAACTGGCCGACCGGACCTTTGGCCCAGAAGGCGGCCGCTATCAGTCCGGCCCCGACGATCACCGGTGTATCGGCCGAGCGGACTGCTAGCGCGGTGACGTTCAAGGTCAGCGTCACCCAGGAGGGCTCGGCCGGTGTGCAGTCGGTCTGGGTCGTCTACACCGGAGACCCGGGCAGTGCGTTCTACGGACGCTGGATTCCGGTCGACCTCGTCCGGGATGTCAAAGTCGCTCCTCTGGTGGCCGACCCGAACCTCTGGGTCGGAACGCTCAACCTGCCGGCTAACCCGGGGACGATGCGGTTCATGGTCCAAGCTGTCAACGGCGCCGGCCTCACGACCCTCTCGACGAACCAGGGCGGCTACTACAGCGTCATCGACACAACGGTGCCGTTGCCACCTGCTGCCGTCGCGAGCACTGTCGCTTTGGCGGGTACTCCGGCCGTGGTCGTATTCCAGAAGCCGGCAACGTTCACCGCGACGCTGTCGTCGGTGAACGTCCCGATCGGCCCGATCGCAGGTAGGTCCGTCCTGTTCAACGTCGGTGGCCAGACCGCCCAGGGCACGACCAATGCCTCGGGCGTGGCCGCGGTGACCGTTACCCCCGTTCTGCCACCCGGCACCTACGACGTGTCGGCAAGTTTCCGGGGTGACACCGGCTATCTGGAATCGACGGCGGTCCGACCGTTCACGGTCAACCAGGAAGCGACGTCAACCGTCATTTCACCCGCATCCAGTACGGCAGCCTCAGGGGACTCGACCGGGATCAGCGCGAAGCTGACGGATTCGACTGGCCGGCCCCTCGGGACGAAGTCACTCGTGTTCGTCATCAAGAACGGCACCAGCGGGGCCACGGTGAAGTCCGTGGTGGTCATCGCGGATCTCTACGGTGTCGCCTCGCTCGGCGCGGTCAACCTGCCCGCCGGGCCGTACACCGTCCAGGCGTTCTTCTCCGGTGGTCCTATCCCGATTCCCGACGAGAACTACTCCGGCTCATCCAGCCAGACCGTCGACCTCGCCATTACGGCGCCCGTACCTCCGACAATTACTGCGTCGGCGACCGCGAACGGTCAGCCCTACTCGGCTGACACGTGGACGAAATACGACGTGACGGTGCGCTACACGTGCAGCGTCGTCGGCAACTGCCCACTTGACCAGGTCGTCACCGCTGAAGGCGTGACTCCGGTCGGCCCCGCGAGCGTGACCGGCCTCAACGGTGCCAGCGCGAGCGTGACCTTCGGAAACGTCAAGATCGACCGGACGGCTCCGACGATCCTGATCACCACCCCGACTGCGAACGCGTCGTACACGGTTGGTCAGACGGTGACCCCCGTATTCTCGTGTGCTGATACAGCGTCGGGCATCCCGGCCACAGGTGGTTGTGTGGTCGGGACTGCGATCGACACCGGCACGGCGTCACCGTCGCGGACGTTTACCGTGAACGCGACCGACGGAGCCGGGAACGTGTTCAGTTCGTCGGTTACCTACAGCGTGACGGCCGTATCCGCGGTCACCTACCAAAGTCTCTGTGCACTGACCGAGCAATACTCGACAAAGAAGAACGAGAACGACCTTTGCAACCTGTTGAAGGAGGCCCAGAAGCAGGAGGCGAAGGGGAACTTCGTGGAACGGGACAAGAAGATCGCTGAGTACATCAAGAAGGTGACGGCGGAGTCCACGAAGAAGAAGGACAACCGCTTCACACTCGCTGATGCGGCGACGTTGATTTCTCAGGCTCGGATGCTTGCCGGTTCCCCGACGGCTTTCGCTTCGCTGTGCACCCTAACCGAGCAGTACTCGACGAAGAAGAACGAGAACGACCTTTGCAACCT
>JANMZO010000065.1:0-7267 GCA_031383405.1 Acidimicrobiia bacterium
CCGGTCGCGTTCCATGGGCTCGTGAACACGGCCATCGGAGCGGACTCGATGATCGCGCGCATGGGGTTCCCATGTGCGGCCACCAGCTCGCCCAGCGCAGGCGGCAAGATCGCCATCGTCGGAGTGAGAAGGAGGTCGAAACCGCTACCACCATCGGCGCCCGGTACCCAGAATTGGGCAGACTCGCGACGTAGCCGGACCTGCGCTCCCTGGGCCTGGCTGAGGTCGAGTGCGCTGAACCCGTTGGCGGCTTGCGCGAGTCCCCAGGTAGCCGGCTCGACATCGTTCTCGTCCAACGTCCGGCCCAGCCACTCCTCTATCCGTGCCATGTTGCTTCGAATGTTCACGGCCCACACTGCGAGGCCGGACGACTGCGCCGACCACCAGTCGAGTACCTTCGGATAGGCCACCTCGACGACATGACCCTGCGCTTCGAACCAACGAGCTGCGGCGAACGTGGTTTCCTCACATTCCGGATCGAAGCGGCCGGTCAGCGGGCGACCCATGAGCCCGATGTGCAACGGCTCAACCTTCGCTCCAACTTCGGCTGCGTACGGTTGCGACGGCAAAGGGGCGACCACAGCATCGCCGGGATGCGCCCCAGCCGAAATGTCGAGGATCGCCGCAGCGTCGCGTACGCTGACCGACACGACGTGCTGCACCGATACGCCCCATTCATCGCTCAGCGGACCCATCGAGATCCGGCCTCTCGACGGCTTCAGGCCGACCAGCCCACATGCCGACGCCGGAATGCGGATCGACCCTCCACCGTCGGATGCATTGGCGGCGGCCAACATGCCGGAAGCGACCGCAGCGGCTGCGCCACCCGACGAACCGCCTGGCGTGTGGTTGGTGTTCCAGGGATTGCGGGTCGCCCCGTAGGCGATCGGCTCGGTCGTGGCTACCGCTCCGAACTCCGGTGTGTTGGAACGGCCGACGATCACCATTCCTGATCGACGATAAGCGCGCGTAATGTTGGCATCTTCGGGATGGACGTAACCTGCCTTCTTCATCGCCACGTTGCCGAGGTGGAGAGGGTCGCCCGCGGAGGCCGGCCAGAGATCCTTCATAACCATTGGAAGTCCGCGGAAGGGTCCGTCGGGGAGGTCCGGATCGTTTGCCTCCGCCATCGCCTTCTCGAACCTTCGGTGGATGACTGCGTTGATACCGTTGGGCCCGTCGTTGAGCGCCTCGATCCGGCTGATCGCCGCCTCGACGAGTTCGGCCGGACGCACTTCACCGCTCTTCACCAGGTCGGCCTGGGCCACTGCATCGAGTACTGCGGTCTGACGGGCGAGATCGTTCATCGTGGGTGAGTCTGCCAGGCTTCCCGGTTTCCTGCCCTTCCGCTTCCGGAGTAGCGCAACCGATCGCGTACATTCGTCGGACATGACGACTGATGAACGAGCCGAGGACCCTCACGACCGGTTTCCGAAGGGTTTCTTCTCCAGGGCCGACGAAACCGATGACACCGTCTTCTATCGGCCCGATCGCTTCGTGACGCACATCGACGATCAGGCGATAGCTGCGGTCAGCACGCTCTACGCCGAGCTTGGCCTGACCGGGAAAGTTCTCGATCTCATGTCGTCGTGGGTGTCGCATTTTCCTGATCGCCCGGAGGAGTTGGTTGTGCTCGGAATGAACCGCTCCGAACTCGAAGCCAACCCGATGGCCCATGCGGTGGTCATCCACGACCTCAACAAGGACCAATCCCTCCCGTTCTCGGACGCTCGTTTTGAGGCGGTCACCTGTTGTGTGTCGGTCGACTACCTTGTGCGGCCGATAGACGTGTTGGCCGAAGCGGGCCGGGTGGCGCAATCGGGCGCGCCGGTCGTCTGCACGTTTTCGAACCGCTGCTTCCCGACCAAAGCGATCCGAGGTTGGTTGTCGATCAATGAACCCACCCGGTGTGAGGTCGTGGCGGAGTACATGAACCTCGCAGGTTTGCGCAACGTGAGTTGGGAGCGACGCACCCCGCAAGGTCATCGGGGCGATCCTCTCTATGCCGTCGTGGGTCGAGCGCCCTAGATTTGCGCCGGGCCAATCCGATCGAACCCCGACCGTCGGGATTCTTCGTGCCCGCGGGATGCTTCGTGCCCGCGGGGATCTTTGTGCCCGCGGGGATTCTTCATGAAATGTGGTGACAGCCGTTTGCAAACGGAGCCGATCACGCGAAGATGCATGTATGCGATTGCCCAGATCATCCGCGTTGATAACTGTTCTTGTACTTTCTGCGTCACTGGCCGGCCCATCCGTTGCCGGACGCTCGGCGTACGCGGCTACGAACCCGGCAGTCAGGTTGCAGAGCGTCGCGTCCGAAACCGCGGCCGCAAAGACGATGACGTTCGGGATGAATATGGCAATCATCGTGATCGTTGGCGGAAAGACGGTCACGGGTTCCATGATCGGCAGCGGCCAAACTGATCGAACGAACAGGGCGAGCTCCTTCTCGCTCGACATGTCCGACTTCATGAAAGCGATGGCGGTGGGATCGGGCAGGTCGTTTCCGCCAGCGTTCAGCGACCCGGCACAGTTGACGATGAGGGTGATCTCGCTGGGGAACAGAGTCTGGATGTCGTACCCGTTGCTGAACACCATGGTGGGTGGTGCGGCACCGACGAAGCCGTGGGTCGTACTGGATGCCGGGCTGCTCGGTGTGAATGCTGGTGACCTCGCCGCGTCGCAGGGGGCCGACCCGACCCAGGGCCTCGATCTCCTCAGAGGTCTGTCAGACACCGCCAAAGACGTGGGCACTGAGCTGATCGACGGTGCGAAGACGACGAAGTACGAGGGATCGATCACGGCCGAAGCCCTCACGAAGAATCTCCCGAAGGCTCAGGCGGGCGATGTAGTGAAGCTGATGGGTGCCGACAGGTCCGTTCCGGTGGCCGTGTGGATCGACGAGCAGAACCGCGCCCGAAGGCTCGAACTGACGTTTCGCACCGCCCGACAGGGGGGAAACATGACACTGAAGGCGGCGTATTCGTTCTCCAAGTTCGGCGAACCGGTCTCGATTTCGGCTCCGCCCGCGTCGCAGGTGGCCGAGAACGGAGTGTTCATCAATTCCCTTGTGCGGGCCGCTAAGGCAAGGAAAAAAGCCGCGTAGGTGTGGGGTCGCCGGCGGTGTGACAGATGCACACCGGTGACATGTGACCGATCCGAAAACCGGCTCCCGATCATCGTTTACTCATTACTTCCATCGAAAATGGACGGTATGAAAAACAACTCCGATAATTTCCCCGCTTCGGATATGGCTATTCGGGAAATAAAATTACGAAGCGACTGGACCGAACGGCTGGCCGCCGACGTTGATCCGAAAGCCGTGCTCGACGACGTGGTTTCCGGCCTCCAGATTCTATGCGCCGAAACGGCCCATTCCGCATCGCCGACGAACTCGATGATCGATCTGCACGCTGCGTTGCTGATGTTTGAACTTGGGGGCCGTCGCGAGCTTCTACCGAGCGTCGGCCTCGGCGTTTCCGCTCGACGGAGCCTCGAGCGCCGGATAGTTACATCGGCCCGTGTCCTCGCCGGTCGGGCCGAAGGAACAGAAGCCGCCTACGCGGTGTGGAAGCGAGCCGCTGCTCGCATCGAAGATCTCATTGCGCTCATCGACCCTGAACTTCGCATCCTCGCTGCATCCTGAGAACGCGGGCCGTCCGTTGCATCCGGAGAGCGCAGGCCGTCAAACCTCACCGAGGTCGGCGGAGCTGTAGCTGCGGAACGCAATGACGGTCGACGTGGATGCGACCCCCGGTAGCGACGCGATACCGCCTGTCACGACGGTTGCGATCTGGTCGTGGTTCGCCAGTCGGAGAACAGCGAGAAAATCGTGGTCGCCGGTGATCGAGTAACACTCGTAGACACCCTTCACATCGGCGATGGCCTGACCCAGCGTGGCGACGGTGCCGGGGCTAACGGCCTTGACGAAGACGAACACAACGATCATCTCTCAGACCGTATCCGAATTCGGGTGCACGCCGCGGCCGGTACGGGAGTGACTCAGGGGTGACGCGCCTTCCCTGACAGCAGGGCACCGGAGGTCTCAGGCCGACGACGGGCGGACGCGTTCGCCACCGTCGAACAGGGAACGCCATCGTGGAAACGCGATCAGCCCGACAGTGACTGCGGTGAGAAGCAGGATGTTTCCGACGAACAACGCATTCGAGATGCCGAACCCGTCGGCAAGTCGACCGATGAAGAAGAGACCCAAACCGTTGGCCCCGACACTCAGGCTCAACACCCGTCCGCGGTGCTCGGGAGGGGCGTCGCGCTGGGTGATGCCGCCAAACAGGCCCATCAACATCGCCGTCGCGCCGCCAACGAGACCGATGAACGCGATTGCCACGACGACATTATTGGCCACTGAGTAACCGATCCCTGCGGCGATCGCGGCGCCCATCGCTCCAAGGATCAGGGCGGACCGGTTCCAACGGCGCAGGATCTGCGCGATGAGCAGAGAACCCACAACCGCGCCGAAACCCTGCGCCGACATCAATATGCCTGTGATCTGCGACAGACTGGTCGAGGAGTCTTGCGAAGCCAGTATCGCCTTTGCTTTGCCGCCCCTGAACGAGGATCATGAGCCCGAGTACCAACGGTCTCCGTTCACCGAATCCAATGGCGACCGCCATGGCAGTGGTCACAACCGTCTGAATGCTAAGCGCGCGAAGGAAAAGGATCCGACGGTCGATGCGGTCGGCAAGGACCCCGCCCAGGGGAGCGCAGAGGGCCTGCGGAATGAATAGCGCTCCATAGACCAGGGCGGTGCTGCTGGCTCCGCTGCCCGCCAGGAGGGTGCTCACTGTCGCGAGCTGCACCAGGTGCCGATGTCGGAGATCACCCCGGCGCTCCAGAACAACCGGTACGCCGGGTTGCGTAGTGGTTGAAGGTTCGCTGGCACCCTCGGAGGTTAGGGCCAACGAGCCGACGTTCTTCGCCTTTGCAGTGCGCGTTACCCGGCACCCGGCTATCCCGCTATCCCGGTGCTTCCACCCGTCGTAAATAGACGAGGTCGCCTGGATCGGTTTCGGGCTGAGCCATGAGGGCGCGAGCGGGCAGGAATTGGAGGGGAAGCACGCAAGAGGGGAAACTGGGTTTACGAACGAAAGCTGAACCTGGTGACCGCTACGCAAACGCTATCTCTCAACGACCCGAACGAAACCGGAGTGCTGACGCGTCGGCAACTCAACGTGGTACTCGCAGGGCTCATCATGGCCCTGTTTCTTTCGGCGCTGGACTCGACAATCGTTGGCACCGCCCTACCCACGATCGTCGGAGAGTTCCAGGGCTTCAGCCGCTTCACCTGGGTGACCACGTCGTACGTTGTCACCTCGACCATTGCGACTATTCTGCTCGGCAAGTTGAGCGACCTTTACGGGCGTCGCTGGGTGTTTCTCGGAGCGATCACCGTCTTTCTCGTTGGTTCGCTGCTGTGCGGCGCTGCGCAGTCGATGACGCAACTGATCATCTTCCGGTCAGTTCAGGGGCTCGGCGGCGGTGGAATCTGGGGCCTGACATTCGCTGTTGTCGGTGACGTTGTTCCGGCGAGAGATCGCGGCCGCTACTTCGGGCTGTTCACCTCGGTGTGGGCCGTATCGAGCATCGCCGGGCCGTTGATCGGTGGCGTCATCGTCGACAACTTTTCGTGGCGGTGGATCTTCCTCGTGAACATCCCCCTGGGCTTGGCAGCATTGATGGTCATCGCCACGGTGTTGAGGCTCCCGTTCGAACGGCGTCAGGTCCACATCGACTGGCTGGGAGCGTTCCTTCTGGTCCTGGCCTTGAGCGCGTTGATGGTCGCGCTCGAAGAGGGTGGGAAGTCAGGGTGGCGTGAACCACTGGTGATCGCACTGTTCGCCGTGACGCTCTTTTCCACGGTGGCCTTCGTTGCGCAACAGGGTCGAACGTCCGAGCCGATCCTTCCTTTGCGTCTCTTCCACAACGACGTCGTCCGGTCGACCATGATCCTCGGTCTGATCATCGGCACCACGATGATGACGAGTGGGCTGTTCTTCGCCCTCTTCTTTCAAGACGTGCGGTTTTTTTCGCCGACCCGTTCGGGGCTGGCCACGCTGCCGATGATGGCGGGCATGTTCGCCGGCAGTACGACGGTCGGCCGGCTCATCTCGAGCACCGGCACGTACAAGAGATTCCCCCTGATCGGAATCCCTTTGTCGATGGCGGGTTTGCTGGTATCCGCGACAATCAAGCCGGGCCTCTCATATGTCGTGATCGCCATGGGCATGTTCATGATCGGCCTTGGCATGGGTTGCACGATGCCGACGCTCAGCATCGCATCGCAGAATTCGGCCGACCCGTGGGACATGGGAATCGCCACATCCGCGCAGAACTTTTTCAGAAGCCTCGGCTCATCGATCGGCCTCGCCGTGTACGGCACCGTGTTCAATTCGGTCGTGCGGAGCAACCTCGCCGCGCGCCTCCCGAACCGGGACAGTTCGGGTGACCTTCTCTCGATTATCCGTCAGCCAACCAAGATCAGGGCCCTGCCGAACTTGGAGCGGGTCGCCGTGCAGACGTCGATCACGAACGGTTCGGCGCGGATCTTTCTGATGAGCGCGATCTTCACCACTGTCGCGCTGTTCTTCGCCTTGAAGCTGCGAGAGGAACCGCTCCGCGAAACCACCGGTCTGCAGCAACGCGCCGCAATGGCGGAGTAACCCTCGTCGGCGTTCGCGTCTCCTCTCCCGGGCGGGGCAGATTCGGGCTCCGAAATGAGCTAGAACGCTTCCATGGATATTGGCGTTCTCATGTTCCCGACCGATGAATCGATCTCGCCTGCCGAACTGGCGAAAGCCGCTGAGGAGAGGGGGTTTGAGTCGATGTGGGTTCCCGAGCACACGCATATTCCCGCCAGTCGGAAATCGCCGTGGCCGGGTGGTCCGGAACTGCCGCGCTTCTACTCACGCACCTACGACCCGTTCGTCGCGCTTTCCATGGCGGCCGCGGTAACGACAACCTTGAAGATCGGCACGGGCGTATGCCTCGTTGTCGAACGTGACCCGATCGTAACGGCGAAGTCAGTGGCCAGCCTCGACCATCTGTCGAATGGCCGCTTCCTCTTTGGCGTGGGCGCGGGCTGGAACATCGAAGAGATGGAGAACCACGGAACCGACTCTTCCACCCGCTTCGCTTTGCTGCGTGAACGGGTCGAGGCGATGAAGGAGATCTGGACGCAGGACGAGGCGACGTATCAAGGTCAGTTCGTGAACTTCGATGGCATCTGGTCCTGGCCGAAGCCGAAGCA
>JANMZO010000070.1:0-4325 GCA_031383405.1 Acidimicrobiia bacterium
TTCCGTGATCCGGCCACCCCGTTGCTCGCATGCGGTCTCATATCCGAGTGGGACCGGGTATGGCGGGTCGGGCGCTGTCACGCGCCGACTATACAAGTCGAACGGATCCTGTTGCCGGGGTGTGCTTTCGTTCGTGCGAAGGGCAGGCGGAGGCGACGTTTGGACACAAACTACCGCTCAGCGGACACAGGAATCCGAACGTCGGGGCTCTGATCGTGCGCTCGGTTGCTTGGAGCGGGTGACGGGAATCGAACCCGTGTTCTCAGCTTGCAAGGCTGGTGTGCCGAGGAGGCGACGTAGTCCGACAACGCGTGCTGCTTCTTGCCCTCGCCTCGTGACGGAGGCCATTGCTGCACTCCTTTGCCGATCTCGGGTGACGTCGTGCAGACGTGAAAATCGGTGGCTATTTTCCGCTCAGGTGAGGTTCTTAGTCGATGGTGAAATCGTCGCCGTAGACGTTGGTGCGCATCGGTCCTTCGAGATCAAGGTTGTCGTCGTCGGCGATTCGGCGAATGCACTCCACGCGATCGGTCGACTCCCGCCACGCCTTGGCCGTCTCCGTGTTGGCTGGATTGCGGAGGGTGGCGATCCGCTGATCGAAAAAGGCGTCGAGCCACGCCCTCCCCAATGCGGTCGGGATCGCCGACGGCAGACCTGGTCCTGGCGATGACCGCGGCGAGTCCGTCTGGGTCATCGCCTGCGCCGTGCTGGATGGCGGTGTCGTAGAGCTCGGCGCGTGCCAACGCCGAGCGAAGTCCTAGCTTGTCGGCCGCCTCCATGGCAGGGACGTAGTACTCCCGGTCCACGATCCTGTCTTGTGCGTCCCGGAATCGGGCGTCGTTGGCGGCGGTTCGCCAAGCTTGCATGAAGGCAGCCTCGGGGAGCTGCTCGGTGTCGTCCGACGTGTCGTCGCAGAGGTGTTCCAGCTCGGGAATGAAGGCGGTGAGCGGCGTGTCGTCGACCTCGGCAACGTAGATTCGAACGACATCTAGAGCGTCACACGTAGCGGTGGTGAACCCGGCCCGCCCGGCGGTCACTCCGCGGCCGTCCCCGAGGTTCTCGGCGTAGTCGTAGCGGATCGTCGTCGAGCTGTTCTCGAACGTGCTGATGAGCTGATCGGCGCGTCGTCGCTGATCCGCACTCAGCCAGTGCGACGCGCCGGCAACAGAGGATTTCGACGGGACCGGTTCGGAGGTCAGCAGTGGCACTGAGGTCAGCACCGTCTCGGACGCGGTGGTCGTGGGCTCAGTGGTCGACAGGGGCTCTGTATCCGAAACCGTCGTGCCGGTATTCGCGCCGGCGCAGCCCATGACGACCACGACGCACAATGCCCTGGCGTACGGACCATCGGGAAGGTAGACCTGAACTCGCGGTATGCGCATAACTCTACGCCTAGACCTCCGACCGGTCGAACATCGCACGTTACCGACGATGCTTCACCGCGCACCCGCGTTCGACGTATGGGCAAAGTTTCGTTCGGGCTCCGACCGATGCCGTGCGCGATGCGAAGACTCGCTTCACTGCCGGTCCGGTGGCGCCGAGATTGTCCAGATCGAAGTTCCGGACGACCCGTCCGGCTCGCCACCTCTACTCTCGAATGCAATCGTCTTACCGTCGGGCGACCAGGAAGGCGCTCCGTCGTAAACACGGCCCGCCGTCGTGAGCCGCCTCCGAGCCTTCCCGTTGGAACCGATCGTGAACAGCGAGGCAATGTCGATGTCGGTGCCGTCGCCGGAGTAAACGATCCACCGTCCGCTCGGAGCCCACGACGCATCGGTCTCGTTCACCCCCCTCGTACGGGTGATGTTCTTATGTGGACCGCCCCCCGGGCTCACTGTCCACAGGTCCCAATTTCCCTGGTACTGACGTTGGAAAACGATGGCCTTCCCGGTGGGCGACCAGTTCGGTTGTCGATCGTCGGCCCCCTGGGTGATGCGGCGGGCCATCGAGCCGTCGGTCGCGGCGACCCCGATATCGCCACCCCCCGCGACATCGACCGGGTGCACCACCAAGACCAGAAGCAGAACGTCCCGGGCGAAAGCAGGGTCGAAAGCAACGCGCCCCGGCAGTGCGACCGCGAGGCGGGGATCGCTCCCGTCGGGTCGAGCGGTGAAAATTACGTCAGGCTCGTCTCCCTCGAAGGAGAACGCGATCCGATCGGAGGGCCCGTGCCAGCACGTGCCCGGCAGATTGACGGCGGAGCCGCCAGGAGGGCTGATGCGCCCCAGCGCAGCACCGCCGCCTATGCGGACCAACTGGACCTCCGCGCGTCCCTCGTTGTAGCCGCCCGGCCACTGCGTGATCACCAGGCGCTTCGAGTCTGACGAGAAGCAAGGGTTCTGTAGGCTGCCACCGAGCCGCACGATGGGAACGCGCCGGGCTCCGTCGCTTCGTGAGGCAGCCAGGTCGCCCGAAACGGCTGCGAGCACGACCAGCAATGGCACCGCAACCAGTCCGTTCACCCGCACGATCCTTCTAGCCCCTCCAGGAAAAATCAACTCCCTGTCCGCTCGCCAAGGATCCGACTGCAACGCGGCGAAGGACACGATCGGCCTCGCCTCTCAGCTCTACAACGCGTATAATCAACTGTGTAACGACCCCCGTGCCGACATGTTTCACCGACTCCGTACACCGCGCGCATTCATCGCGCCTTCGTACAGCGAACGGCCACAAACTCCCGAAGACGACGAACTCGCGAGGGCCAGCGCGATCGCCATGCCCGAGGCGGAACCGTGGTAGCCCAGGCCGGTCGATCAGACGAGGCCAACCTGTTCTGCCTGCAATTGGATATCGCGAACGTCGGATCCGTGTCGGAACCAGTGGATACTGACGGCGAACGCCCAGATCGGAACACCCAGGAGACCCATGACGGAGGAGCCGAGGACGAACACGAACACTGCCGCTACGAAGCCCAACCGCAGGAGCCAACGTGGAAAGGAACCGTTCGCGCGCGCTGCGAGTGTTGTGGCGAGGATGAACAGCGCGGCCGTCCACATCGCCAGCACCGCAATGAGGACGTATCCGAGCTGAGGAAGCAATGCTTCGCCTGAGACGAGGATCGAGTCGTCGCCGTAGTAGCCACCGAACGTTCGGGCGTAGGGCACCGTCACCAACGCCGCAGTACCGGCGAACAGCAAGACAACGAACGTCGTGCCCGCCGCCGTGACCAATCCTGGGAGCGGCCCTACGCGTTCGACGGACGGGTACAGGTTGGAGAGGAACCAAAGGAAAGCCAGACCTGCAAACGCCACCCCGACTCCGCCGAAAACTGCGCCGATTCGGTTGCTGTCCTTCGCGAAGTAGTCGGCAAACGCCGCGTCCGGATCGCCGAAGCTGCCGAGCAGTCCACCAAGCGGCACAAAGCCCGCGACGTAGAACACGGCGAATCCGATGGCGCTCCACGCGCGGCCGCGGACCCCGCGACGAGTGAGCGGAAGGACGCTGCTCGAATCGGTCGATGTTGTGCCAACGTTCACCTGCATGGCCGCACTCTACGCCGCCAGGGGACTACGCGACGGCCTTACCAAAGACGAGGCCCGCGACCACCAAACTGACTGCATGTGGCTGTCGATCATTGCGTGAGCCTAGGCCCCGACCGCTCTGCAATCAGGCCCGCATGGCGGCTCCCGCGAATCGTCGCCGGAGTCGCCATCGTTGGCAAGTTCGCGCGTCTGCTCCGACCCGTCCCGACCTTGCTCCTCGCCAGGACCAGACTCGCCACGCGGGGCTCAGCGGTGCGCCAACGACTCGAGCGTCGGCACGTACTCGTCGGGGTGGGGGAGTGCGGCGATCTCCGCTGCGACTCGTTGAGCCGCTGACGAGAACGCGGCGTCGTGGAGCAGGCGCTCGAGCGCCGCAAGGATGGCCGCAGCATCTCGCTGATCCTCCTCGAGCGTGAGAGCCGAGCCGGAGCCGGTCAGCGAGTCGGCGTTCTCCCACATATCGGCACCCGTCGGGATGCAGAGCTGTGGAAGACCGCGTTCGGCCCCGGCGAGCATCGATCCAGCGCCGGCATGCGAGACGAGCATAGTGACGCGGTCGAGAATGAACGATTGCGGGACGTATCGCTCGACACGAACGTTGGAAGGGATCGGACCGATCTCCGAGGGATCGACCTGCGGGCCGGTGGTCGCGACCGCATCAATGTCCAACGAAGCGAGGGCGCCGAGGAGTTCGAGCCACTGCGTGGCGCCGGACACCACTGTTCCGAGGGTCACATAGACCGCCGGCCTTTGGGAACCCAGCGCTGCCAACCAGGCGGGTGGCACCGCACCCCTGCCGCCGTCGAAACCAACGGGTCGCACCCGGCGGACATTCGCGCTCTC
>JANMZO010000186.1:0-7273 GCA_031383405.1 Acidimicrobiia bacterium
GTAGGAGCCCGATGGCGTCGGAGCAAGCACAGACGCCCGTGATTCGACCACGACCAGGGAGTCGGCCACCGTCGCCGAATCGATCTCTCTTCCGGCGCTTTCGAATCCGACGGAGTTCACGTGCGTTCCGGGGGCGAGGTCTTCCCGCCGGATGACCGGCTCGGAGGCGCCGGTCGTCAGACACACGACGTCGGCGCCCGCGCATGCATCCGCTGCGTTGGCGACTACGACAATCTCGACGTCGAGGACACCGCGCAGTTCCGCCGCAAGAGCCGCGGTGCGAGCGGGATCGCGCCCGGTGATCCGGAGCTCGCGGAAGGGCCGGACGCGGACTACGGCGTGGGCGTGGGCGCGTGCCTGCACGCCCGTGCCGACGATCGCGAGCACCGTAGCGTCAAGCCGCCCGAGCAGGTCGGTCGCAAGCGCCGAGCCAGCGGCTGTTCGCTCGGTGGTGATCGCGGTGCCATCGAGCAGCGCGACGGGCTGACCGTTCGCGGCGTCGAACACGATCACGATCGCCTGGTGCGTCGGCAAGGCAGTGCCGGCGTTTCCCGGATAGAGGCTGACGAGCTTGGCCACAACGATTCCGGTTGCTGGGAGGTATGCCGGCATCGCCGCCACAAGCCCGCCCCGCTCCTTCACGTAGGCGGCGATCCGTGGCGGCATCGAGGCACGCCCGGCGCTTAGCTCCGCCATCGCGGACGCGACAGCATGCCGCAAGCCATCGGGTTCGAGCAGCGATTGCGTAAGGGCGGACGACAGAATGAGCACCGGCCCACCGTACTCAACACGCGACTCCGGGGCCTTTTCAGCGCCGGAGCTTCGGCTCAGTTTGTCTGTGCGGTGGCGCGGATGTCTCGAGGACGTGAAATCGGCGGCTATCTCCGGATCAGACGACGATGAGCTCGAGTGTCGGATCGAGTAGGGCAAGGTTATTGGGATCAGACGTGACGACACGCTGGTGAGATCGACGGGCGCAGACGACAACGTGGGCGTCGACGATGTCGGAGGTGCCGCTCGCGGCCAGTAGTCTTCCCACGTTCACCGCGTCGACGCGCTCGAGCGGCACCAGGTCGCTGGTGGGTTGGCGGATGAGTCTGGAGAGTCGAGCTTGGCGCTCGGGGTGTCGGATCGCCTGCGCCAGCGCTGACGATGGAATGGTCACCCGGCTGTTCGTTTCCACTGCCCGGGCGAGCAGCACGATGACACGGCGGTCGTTGCGGTCCAAGGCGATGAGTCCACCTGCGTCAAAAGTTACGCCGGCCGTCATGCAGCGGATCGCCGTCGGGCCCTGGGTACACCGAGCGCGGAGTCGGCCCAGGCCCTTTCTTCGGCTGACATGGGTCCACCACTCTCATCGAGGGCCCGGGCGAGCATTGCCCCCCACCCGGCGACATCGTCGAGTGCAACACCGACAGCGTGCTGAACAAATCCGGACACGCTCGCGGCTCGACCGGCCTTGACCAAGTTGCGGATCTGCTGGACCTGTTCGTCGTCCAGGGTGATCGTGATCTTCTTCGACGCCATACCGTTCACCATACCGGCGACGCCTCGTTCGCACAAGGTCTCCTGACGCCGCGGAATCACCCGCGCCGACGGAAACCCCGAATCTCCAGGACCGTGCCGTTTGGTCATATCAGACAGGGCGTTTTGGTCACATCGGACAGGGCGTTTTGGTCACATCGGACAGGGCGTTTTGGTCACATCGGACAAGGCGTTACGGAATGCGTCGCCTCGTCGCCTCGTAGCCTCGTCGCCTCGTCGCCTTGCTTCGTGCCCCGATGCCGCGCCCCGGAGTTGTGAAGCTGAGAGCTACGGGGCCGGGAACCAAAGCGCAACGAAACCCGCACGTTCAGGGTCAACCCGCTATCCCCGGACCCAACGTGCCAGCGATGGTCCCCGACCGGAGCCCGCACAAGAATATGGGCCGGCGGAATCACCGGGTCGGGCGGCGGATCGGTACCCGGCGGGATACGACGGTATGCGGCGGTGAAGGTACCTGCGTACCCCGATAACCGGCGATTCCCCATGCACCTCGGCATTCCCGGGTGCGCGCTGGGCTAGACAGACGTGACTTTGATCGATCGTTTTGGAAGAAGCGTTCGGAGGTCTTTGGGGTCCGATGTCATCACTTCATCGCCAGGACCGGCAAGTAACGCCAGCGCGGCATCGACAACATCCGAGGTTCGGCTCGAAGCAAGCAGATGTCCAACCCGTCGAGCCGCTTCAATGTCGAGCGGGTGCACATCGATGCCAGCCAGAACTCGTTCAAGCGTGACCTGACGGGCACGGTTCCGGACTACCTGGGCGACGATCGCCGCACTGGTGAGTACAGGTTCCGCGTCTTCGTGGGCGCGAACAAGGCGAGCGATCGTTGCCCGCTCGCGTCGTTCAACGGCAATGAGCGCCCCGGCATCGAGGACGAGAGCCATCAGGCGGAGCGTTTCGTCGTTCGTGCCGACGGCACTTCGGCGAGCAACTCATCACGAGACCAGCCCTGCTCGGCGAGAATCTCGTCGAGAGCGGCTCCCAATGCTGCGTGGCGGAGCCTTTGTCGAATCGCAGTGGCGAGCCACGCCGAGATGTTCGTGTTGTCCGCTTGAGCCGCAGCTCGAAGGGCCTGACCGAGTTGGGGGTCCAACGAAACACTGAACTTTTCTACACTCACAGTGTGATAATACCATCAGCGTCCTACCGCTGGAATACCACTCCATCGATCGGAACCGAACATCCCCTTAACGTTCCGGCGTTCGAGGAGTTCACCTCTTGGGAAACGTCTCGAACGCCGGTGTCACTCGTAGGTGTGGACGATGTACACGTCGCAGGGCGCATCTTTGGCCACGGCGCCCGCCACTGATCCCAACACACGCGCCATGCCCTGTACGCGCTTGTTGCCGACCACGATCATCGCCGCATTCAAGCGATCCGCCTCGGAGCACAGTGCATCAGCCGGGCTCCCTTTCACCGCACTCATCGAGAGAGCGACGATGCTTCGAAACCCGTCGGCAATTGCCTTCAGGTCTTCCTCCGCAAGGTCAAGGTCGGACACGACAGTGTGATCCGACCCGATCCCGAGCTCATGGCGTTCATTCTTCGCGATGGCAGTCACGATGTGCAGCTCGGAGCCGAGCGCCTTCGCGAGCTCCGCGGCCCCTCGGGCGGCTACGAGAGCCTGAGGGCTTCTGTCGACCCCGACGACGATGATGTTCATTTCCGGACCTCAGTGCTTCTGTAGTGGAACTTCAGCTAAACAGGTCGGCAGTGACCTGACTGTGATGAGGATCACGCTGTGAGCGAATGGTCGAATCGGTCCGGATCGACATCTGCGAATCCGCCCGGGGTTGGTGCTACCGCTGGAACACCGCTCCAACAATCGGAAGGGGCCTCGCACTCCCGTTGCCTTCTCGGCCTTAGCCGCAGCTGCCCGGCGGCACCCAACGACAGCCCATGGGCGGGTGGCCCGAGCCGAAGAGGACCTGGTAGGACGGCGGACTTTTCTCGAGCCCGGCGGTCCGCTCACGGGCCAACGAGAATCGGAGGGTCCACAGGGTCCGGGCAACAAGGTCTCGTGCGGAGCTGACGGGAGTCAACTCGTCCTCTTGACGTCTCCTTCGAACTGGTGCACTATCGGCGGGTAGGTAAATTCGGGAGTTCAATGGTGCCCGGCTTGCTGGAATGGGTCGTGGGGCCCTGTGACAGCGGGGCATCTTACGGGAGGGGTCGCGTTGAGGAAGACCTTGCGTCTGGTGGCAGTGGCGGTAGCGGTTGTCATGGCGTTCACGCTCGCGATCGGCACTTCGCCAAGTCCGGCTTCGACCGCGACGTCCGTCACGGTGACGGCGACGGTGTCACAGCCCCTTGTTGGGGGCCCGTCGGGGGCGGAGTTCCTTTCGTCGACTTCCGATGCCCGAATCACAAGCGGTACGTGCAATACGAGCGGAGACACGGTGTACGGCTTCACTGTTTCCGGTGTGGCTACCGGTCCGTATGCGGGGACGTTCGTCGAAACGGGGTCGGTGACCATTGGCCCCCAATCGCAGGAGTTTCTCACCGGTCAGTTCCGCGGGCCGATCACTGCGTTCTCCGCCACCTTTGACATCATCAGCCCGGCGGGCACGGTACATGGCACGAAGACGCTCGCGAGCGTGGTGTCACCCCCCGATGCCGGGAACGCAGGCGTCTGCCTGTCGTACCAGTCGAGGGAGTCTGCACAGATTCTCGCCGGTAACTTGACCTACACCGCGCAAATCACCGCCCCCGACGGCTCGGTCGCCACCGACACCGGGAACAGCGCCGCCGATTTCAACGCCGCCACGACGCCAGGCACCAACCCCCCCTACAGCCTCTTTCGTGAGTTCTACTTCTCCTCATCGCTAACGGTCCCAACGACAACGACAACCACAACCACAACAACCACCACAACCACAACAACCACCACAACCCAGCCGGTGGGCAACTCCGATCTCGAGTTGACCAAGACCGGGCCGTTGACCGCCATCGTCGGAGAGGAACTGACCTACGTCATCAGGGTCAAGAACAGCGGCCCGGATGTGGCGACCAACGTCGCGGTAAACGACACGTTGCCCACCGGATTGCGCCTCGTGTCGGTGACGCCGGCGTCACCGAGGTGTCTTGGCACCGTCACGATCGTCTGCAACGTCGGCACGCTCCAAGTCGGTGAGATCGGTACCGTAACCATCGTCGCGCAATCGCTCGTCGCCGGTCCGGTGCACAACGACGCGACGGCGAAGGCCGACCAGGGCGACCCGAACCCCGCGAACAATACGGGTGGCTGGAGCACCACCGTCGGGCCGGGCGGGGTCACCGTCCGCAAGGGTGTTGAGATCCTCACCGGACCGAGCCTGCGCTATACGATCGATGTCGAGAACCTCGGACCGACCGTCGCAACCGGCGTGGTTGCGAAGGACATCCTCGACCCGGGTTGGACGCTCCTGTCGGTCACCACCACCAAGGGAACCTGCGACAGCCGAGTGATCTGCGCGATCGGAACTCTCGCCGTCAACGAGAAGGAAACGGTGACCATCACCATCGGGGTTGTCACGGTCGGGCCCGTGCGCAACGACGTGACAGCCACGTGGGACGGCGGCGGCATCGTCACCACCGGGGTGACCGCACCACCATTCCCCGACCTCCGCGCCAGCAAGGCACGAGTCGGGAACCTGCTCGCCGGCCACATCGGTACATGGTCCGTTTCGATCAGCAACCTTGGCACCGGCCCGACCACCGACGCGATCGTCGTCGTCGACACGCTGCCCGCAGGTCTGACCTTCACCGGCAGCAGCGGCGGTGACTTCACCTGCACCGCCGCGGGGCAGGTCGTCACCTGCACGCGTGCCACCCCGCTAGCAGCGGGCGCCTCGACGGCGTTCACCCTTCTGGCTCTCGTCGCCCTCGATGCTCCCTCGCAGATCACCAACTCGATCGAGATCCACGGAGGCGGCGGCGTTTTCCAGCCGGGAACCGCTGGCGACGGCGGTGGCCCCGTGATCCCGCCACCCGCGCTCGGCGTGGCAAAAAAGGTCAAGGAGCAGACGATCCGCGTCGGCCACAACTTCACCTATCTGATTGACGTCAAGAACACCGGCGGCCAGACCGCAACAAACGTGGCGGTCATAGACACGATCCCGGCCACCGTCGATCTTGTCTCTATCACCCCCGGCGCACCGACCTGCACCGGCACGCGGACGATCACCTGCAATCTCGGAGATCTGCCGGTGGGGCAGACCACCACCGTCGAGATCATCGTCAAGCCCCGTGTGATCACGGTCTTGACGAACCAGGCGTATGCACTGGCCGACGGAGTGCGGCCCACCTACTCCGGGACTATTTTGACCGACGTGCTGCCGCCGGTGAACCTTGGCATCGACAAGGTGGCCGAGGCGCCCGTCATCGTCCAGGACGCGACCTTGCGCTACACGATCACTGCGAAGAACCTCGGCCCCGGTGCTGCCACGAACGTGCGGATCACCGACCCGTTGCCGCGGGGCGTCACCCTCGTGTCGGTCCAGCCCGACACCAGCATGGGAATGACCTGCAACTACGTCGCGCCACCGGAAGTCCTGAATCTCTCCGACCCCGTTGTCTGCACCATCCCGTTGCTCCCCGAACTCACCGTGTCGAAGGTGGTGCTCGTGGTCCGCGTGCTCGGGTACGGCCCGCTCGCGAACACCGCGACCGTCACGAGCGACGATGGGCCCTTGACCGCCCCGACCTCCACCGCGACCGTGACCGTCGACCGCAGGCCTACGGCCGATTCCGGAGGGCCCTACTCCGTCCCCGAAGCGGGATCGGTGGTGTTGCGCGGCGGTGGCAGCGATCCCGACGGCGAGATGCTCACCTACGCGTGGGATCTCGATGGCAACGGGACGTTCGAGACCACGGGTGCGCAGCCGACCTTCTCCGCCGCGCAGCTCGACGGCCCTGACGTCAAACCTGTCGCCCTGCAGGTCTGCGACCGCTGGGCCGCCTGCGCAGTGAGCACGACAACGGTCACCATCCTCAACGTCGCACCGGCCATCACCTCGGTCACCAACAACGGCCCGGTGCGAGTCGGTACCCCGGCGTCGGTGACTGTCGTCGCCACCGATGTCGCCGGCCCGACGCGAGATCCGTTGCGCTACGAATTCGACTGCGACCGCAACGGCGTGTACGAGGTTGGTCCACAGGCCACGCCCACGGCACAGTGCCTGTTCTCGACAAGCGGCATCTATACGGTGATGGTCAGGGTGACCGACGGCGACGGCGGCGTCACTGCAGGCTCGACCGGAGTACTCGTGTATGCGCTTCCGGCTTCCGGTCAGTTCGTCATCGGCGACCTCACGCCACACAGCGTCGGAACCAACGTGATGTTCTGGGGTGCGCAATGGGCCAAGACGAACGTGCTGCGCGGCGGGCCAGCCCCCGCCGCCTTCAAGGGCTACGAGGAGTCCGGCGCCATCCCGGTGTGCGGCGGACGCTTCACCACGGCGCCCGGGAACAGCTCCAACCCACCCTCCACGATTCCCGACTACATGGCGGTGATCGTGTCGACCAACGTGGTCAAGACCGGGGCGTTGATCTCGGGTGACATCAAAGAGGTGATCATCGTGAAGACCAACCCGGGCTACGCCGCCGATCCCGGTCACGCAGGAACAGGAATCACGCAGGCGGTGGTCTGCAAGGCGCCCTAGCGGTGGTGGTGGCGGCGGTGGTTGCCCCACAGGTCCGCGGGACGAGCTGACCCCACGTTGCCTGTAGTCGCCGGCGTCGCGGC
>JANMZO010000195.1:0-5246 GCA_031383405.1 Acidimicrobiia bacterium
ACCGGTCTGTCTGTTACCGGTCTGTCTGTTACCGGTCTGTCTGTTACCGGTCTGTCTGTTACCGGTCTGTCTGCTTAAGTTTCGTCCGCTCCCGATTGGTTGTTTGTCGTCCGGGGCGACCCGATGAAGCCGAGGGCGAACAGATCGGTGTTGTGTCATGGGGTTCGGAGGGTGCGGCGCCGGAAGGTCGCGATGCAGAGGATCCCGTAGAGGAAGAACCCCACGGCGACGATGGCGACGACGAACCGGCCCCAACTCAGGGTCGATAGGCGGGTCAGGGCACCGTCGAGGCCGGTCGCTTCCGACGGGTTCGTGGTGACGGCGGCGCGTACGAGGAAGAAGCCGATCAGACCGATGGCGATACCACGGCCGG
Organism: Acidimicrobiia bacterium; assembly: GCA_031383405.1. GTDB lineage: Bacteria > Actinomycetota > Acidimicrobiia > Acidimicrobiales > JANYDT01 > JANMZO01. The sequence continues at coordinate 374 of JANMZO010000195.1, forward strand.
TTTCACCGATCACGCCGAGACGTCGGGTCGAGCGTCTGCGTTGTTGCGACATTCCGGTGAGGGAGAGCTCGTCGGTCACGTCACCTCGGAGGCCCTTGGCGATCCGGTACAGCCCCGCTCCGATGGCGATCGCCCCGGCCGCCCCCACGGCCAGTCGCCCGGCGCTATGGCCGAGAATCGTGGCGGTGAGGTCGGCAACCTTCTGATTGCCGTTGGTGCGTTGACCGGGATGGCGGGCGAGCGCGACGGCGGTGAGGCCGAACGTCGTGTAGAGAATCGCGCTCACGAGGTAGCCGATGCGGGTAGCGAGGCCTTCGGCATCGGTCGTTCCCGGGAGCACGGCCGTGAGGACGCGCCACGCCGCGTAGAGGAACATCCCCGCTGCGAGTGCGACCAACAGGAGTCTCCCACCGGCGAATCCGGCGATCTCCTTGATAGCCCCCGTCGGGCTCGCTTCGGGCGTCGGACCGCTCACCACGGTGGAACCGAACGCTCGTACCACGGTGACCAGAGCCAATATGCCGGCAAGCACGTACACGACACCTTTGGCGAGCCAACCTGCCTGACCGATCCTCACCAGCCCGGGATGTCGGGCGGAAAGGGCGGCCGGACGGTTCGAATGAAACGGACCGGTACTCATGGTTGGAGTTCTGCCCCTGGACCTGGTCGTCCAATCAGCTTCGAACGCCGCGTACCCAACGCCTCGTCCGCGCGGTAGCCATGTCCGTTGGCGTTCATTGGTCGATGGGGGCGAGGTCGAGTGGCGGCTGAGGGACGCAAACGGTGAGGGCACCGGGCCGAATGTGGATCTTGAGGTGACGTGTCTTGGTGCGGGCCCCGCCGTCGAGTTCGTAGCGGACTTTGTGGGCGAAGCGGACGTCGACCTTCTTTGCCGTGGTGGATTGCACGAGCGGTGAGGCGTCGGGGTCGCTTGGGCGATGCGGTCTCGAACACCTTCAGACCTCCGATCAGGGTGCCGACGTTGGCCACGAGCACACAGCTGGCGGGACCGTCGAACCAGGGAGCCCCGTCGATTCGGATCTTCGCGGTGGTTCGTGGGGCCGACATTGCCTTGATGCTGCTGCGAACATAGGCGACGCGTCCAAGGCGTTCTTTGGCGGTTCCGTCGACGTCGGCGATCATCATGCCGTCGAATCCCGCTCCGCCCATGACGGTGAAGGGTTCGCCGTTCATCGTGGCGACGTCGAGCTGGAGCCGAACTCCGTGCAGAGCGATCTTGACGGCCTCGGCGATGTCGGATGGGATGCCGAGGTTGCTGGCCAGGAGATTGGCGGTGCCTGCGGGCAGGATGGCAAGCGGCACGTTGGTGCCAGCCAGCTCGCGGACGCATTGCTGCACCATGCCGTCGCCACCCCAGACGAGCACCAGCTCCGCGCCGGCCTCGAGAGCAGCGCGGACGCGTTTCGGGGCCTTGCGGCTCTTGTCGACTTCCGCCCACATCGGCTCTCTCACACCGAACTCCGCAAGCACCTGTCGCAATTCGTGCAGTCCGCCTCCGAGCACCTTTCCGGAGTGGGCGACGACCGCGACTTTCATGATCGGTTCCTTCGGCGTACCGTCTTTCATGATGGATCCCTTTCGTTACGCTGCCCGCCGGAGCGAGCGGCGACGATGAACACGATGACCACTCCGACACCCATGACCGCACCTGCGAGCACGTCGAGAGGATGGTGCATGCCCCGGTACATTCGCGCCCAACCGACCGCAAACGCTGCAACGAGCGTCCACGTCGCGGCGGCGATCTGTACGAAGCGAGGGGCGGCAAACTGCCAGAGCAAAACGGTGATGAATCCGTACAGCACGATGGTGGCCGCGATGTGACCGGAGGGGAAGCTGCCGGTGCTGGGTACCGAGCCGAGGTGCGCCACATTCGGGCGCTTGCGGCTGACGGTGTAGGAGATGGTCAGAAACGTTCCCAACTCCACGGCCAAAATGGCGGCCAGTAGCGCCACTTGACGCCAATGCCTGCCCACGGCCAACACCAAGGCGACGACGAAGCCGACCGCCACGATCTGGGGGGCGTCAGCCAGTCTCGACCAGAGCAGCGAGATGGTGTTGAGGTTGTGCGTGCGATGAGCGGCGAACCAGCCCACGGTTCGTTCGTCCCAACTCACCAACCGGGTGCGGGCCAGCGCACCGTCGATCAGCAGCCCGGCACCGATGAGCACAGCACTGATGGCCACGTACCCGAGAGCGACCGCCCTGGCCACGCTCGCCCAGCCGGGCTCATCGGCGCGGTCAGGGGCGTTTTCCACCGAGCGTACTGTTCCAGTTCGGCCCGACCCGCGAAGAGAAGTCATGACCCTCGTTTACCCCGAACACAGCGAGGGTAAACAGTTATGTGTGTCGCCTCTGTTGACCTTACCGTTGCTGGCGCTCCCGATCGGGGCCATTACCTATGCGTGCATCCGACGCTGGCCTCATCGCGATCCGCTTGCGCCCCATCTCGATCCCGCTACGGTGGTCGACGAGGTGCGACGCCACCCGCGTGCCCGCGCATTGGTTCGCTCTCGACTCGATCCCACCACGGAAACGGGGCTGCTGCTTACCGTTGCCCTCGGAGTCCTGGTCGTGTCAGTGACCGGGTTCGGCGTGATCTTGGCGATGGTGCGCTCCAATCGTGGCTTGGCGTCCTACGACAGGTTCTTCGCCAACTGGGGGGCTCTCCACGCCACGGCGTCGTCCACCCGTGGATTGAAGCTCATCAGTCTGCTCGGCGGCTATCCCGCCGTCACCGTGCTGTCGTGCGCAGTCGCCGTAGCCGAGTACCGCCGCCAGCTCTCCAAATCCGTTGTGCCATTGCTCGTGCTGGTCGTCGGAGGCCAGTTCGCGGTCGCCGACCTCGTCAAGTTCACCGTCGACCGGGCCCGCCCGTCAATCTCGCAGCTCACCGGTTTCTCGGGCACGTCATTCCCCTCCGGCCATGCCGCTGCCGCCTCCGCTACGTATGCGGTCTTCGCCCTCATCCTGGGCAGGCGTCGTTCAGCTGCCGTCAAAGCGTTGCTCGGTGCGGCCGCCACCACCATCGCCGTCGCGGTGGCCAGCACCCGAGTGTTTCTCGGCGTGCACTGGTTCACCGACGTCATCGCCGGGCTCTTCATCGGATGGGCATGGTTCACCGTCCTCTCGATGGCGTTCGGCGGTCGGGTGATGCGATTCGGTGCACCCGTGGAACAAGCCCAGGCAGCAGCCAAGCCCAAACTTGTCGCCGAACAGTCATGACGGGCCGGTACGTCAGTCGGGGTGCAGCGGGCCGCATATCACCGACGATTGGAGATCGTCGGTGAGACGACGACCTGCCTGAACGTCGATCGTGTTCGCCCGGTCGCACGGTTTGGACAGGTTTGGTCCATGTGTTGAGATGATGGATCGTGCGTATCGATGACTGGTTCCTGGCAGCTGGTGAGCGAGGGAACAGCCACACTGTCATCGACCACCGTCACGGCGGCGTGCCATGGACCGAAGGCAATCTTGCGGAGGTTCTCATCGACGGGAGGGAGTACTTCAGCGCTCTGCACACGGCGTTGCGTGCCACCGGGCGGGGCGATTCGGTCTACCTGACCGGCCTTGAAGGCGAAGCCGATGAGTTGCTCGGTGGCCCGGGCAGCGAGGTCGCCGTGGTGCTCGCTGAGCTTGCCGGTCGAGGTGTGGGCGTTCGGGGGTTGGTGTGGCGATCACATGGCGCGTCGTATTCCGAGGAGAAGAACCTCGTGTTCTCGCGGGCCGTTAACGTGGCGGGCGGGGAAGTGCTCCTCGACAATCGGATTCGTCGTGGGGGAAGCCATCATCAGAAACTCGTGGTCGTGCGTCACCCGAGTCGACCCGGCGATGATCTTGCATTCGTGGGCGGCATGGACCTTGTGCACGGCCGCCACGACGACGAACGCCACCTCGGTGATCCGCAGGCTGCTGCCCTCGACACGGCCCATTATGGGGAACGGCCGGGGTGGCATGACGTGCAAGTCGCGGTTCGTGGCCCAGCGGTCGACGACATCGGGTTGACGTTTCGCGAGCGATGGGAGGACCCGACGCCGCTCGACTCACGCAACCCGTTGCGCTGGTTGGCGCACCGCTTCTCGCGGAACCCTTCGACTCGTGCGCCGCTCGTCCCGGAACGAACTGTCGTCGATACTGTGGGTCCGCATGCCGTGCAGGTGTTGCGAACCTACCCGGCGCGACGAAAGGCGTATCCGTTTGCGCCCGAGGGGGAGCGGAGCATTGCTCGCGGCTACGTCAAAGTCTTCGGCCGGGCGCGGAGGCTGATCTATCTCGAGGATCAGTATCTGTGGTCTTTCCACGCGACGCGTGTGCTGTGCGACGCGCTGCGACGCCAACCCGATCTGCGCGTGGTGATCGTCATTCCGCGCTACGTCGATCCGGCCGGTCGGATTGTGGGCGCGGCCAGCATCTGGGGCCGTGAACGTGCCCAGGACGAGTTGTACGGCGCCGGCGCGGACCGGGTCGCGATCTACGACCTGGAACGGGTCGACGGATCGGCTGTCTACGTGCATTCGAAAGCGTGCATCGTGGACGACATCTGGGTCTCGATCGGCTCGGACAACCTTAACCGCCGATCGTGGACCCACGACTCCGAGATTTCCTGCGCGATTCTCGACCAGACACGCGATCAGCGCGAACCTCGCGATCCCGCCGGCCTCGGTGACGGTGCCCGCACGTTCGCCCGCGACACCCGTCTACGCCTGGCTGTCGAGCACACCGGTGGCGCGATGCCCGTCAATGCCATGATCGACCCCCACCTGTCGCGGTCGGCGGGCCGCGATCGCCCGGGCGATATGGCATCCGTACGAATGACCAACGAGGAGCAGGGGAGCACCGCCCACGACCTCCTCGA
>JANMZO010000376.1:0-3968 GCA_031383405.1 Acidimicrobiia bacterium
CACCGGTGGCCGATACGGCCTGCAGACGATGTGCGAAGGCGGCGGCATGGCCAACGCAACGATCATCGAACGCATGTAGGTCCGACCGTTGGAACACCAACGGCACCTGTGGCACCCGGGTTCAAACGGAAATGATGAAGGTCCGGGTAGCCTGTTGCCATGATCGGTTGGATAATCCGCATTGCGATTGCACTCATTGCGGCGCGGATTCTGCTGAAGGTGGGCTTCGGCATGATCGGCTCGCTCGCCACCCCGGTTCCCGCCCCGCCGCCCGACGGCGAGCTTCGGCGGGTCAACATGCGCTACCGCTGCCCATCGTGCGGTACCGAGATCCGCATGGTCAAAACCGACGCAATCGATCCGGTGGCACCCCGGCACTGCATGGACGAAATGGATCTCATCGCCGTCGACGGCGAGGCGATCGAGACGTAACGCACGATTTCTCCGCTCGGTGCACCGAGCGTTGATCTTGTCGCGTCTCCAGGAGGTGTCAGTTGTAAGACTGTTCCCCGAGTTCGCTGCCCTCGTTTTGAAACGCGCGGTCAATCGCCGCCCTTGAACCACGGTTGTCCCGAAGACGCGGGAGGTCGCAAGCGTTCACTGGAGAACAGCAGAACCAGAAGGGTGATCAGGTAAGGAAAGATCGAACCCAACTTGTCGTCGACGCGACTTGCGGTGGCAAAGTACAGGAAAAGGCCCACGGTTGAGGCGACGAGCACTCCAGCGGTAGTGATCGACTTTCGGGTGAACTGCCAGATAGCCAACGCGGCGAGCCCGAACACGACGGTGAGCACGAATGCCCGCGCCGGGGCGTCGCCGAGCGCTAAGCGCACCGAGTCGGCGAATTGGAACAGGAGAGCCCCCGCGAACAAGCCGGCGGGGCGCCAGTTTCCGAAAATGAGCGCAGCGAGCCCGAGGAATCCCCGCAACCCTTCCTGGCCCTGCTGGTACTTTCCGACGTTGGTCACGAGCCAGGCGCCGCCGAGACCGGCGATGGCACCGGAAACGACCACCGCGGCCCATCGGATTCGGATGACGTTGACACCGAGTGAATCAGCGGCGCTGGGCTTTTCACCCGAGGACCGAAGGCGTAGGCCCACGGGAGTACGCCAGACCACGTAGCCAACGATGGGAAGCAGCGCCAGCAGGAGAACGGTCTCGACGGCAATATCTCGCGTCAGACCCCGAAGCAGCGCGGCCGAGTCACCGATCAGGAACCAGTGGTGCTTCTCGAGCCAACCGAGTGGGTCGGGCGAATGCCACGAACCGATGCGCCCACCCGACAGGAACGGAAGGGTGAGTCGACCCAGATGCCCGACCGGCGGTGAGTCGGTGAGTGTGCCGCCATCCTTTCCGGCAAACAGCACGCTCGATAGGAATCGTGCGACACCGGGAGCGAGCAGGTTGATCGCCACGCCGGCCACGGCGTGGTCGACGCCGAACGTTATCGTGGCGAGCGCGAGGAGGACCCCACCGAGCGCGCCCATCGCGGCTCCACCGGCCAATGCGCCCCACGGCCCGAAGTGCCAGCCGAAGAACCCCGCACCCCACGTGCCGAAGACCATCATTCCCTGGAGACCGATGTTGACAATGCCGACCCGCTCGGAGATGAGCCCACCGAGACCGGCCATGGCCACGGGAACGGCGAGGCCGATGGCGCTGCCGAACGTGCCGCTTCCGGTAAGGCCCGGTGCGCTGGTTATGACCCGGGCGGCGGAGAGCATCACCATGGTGAGCACGCCGAGCATCGCCGCCGTCGTACCCGGGGACACGGCGAACGTACGCTCTTTCTTACCAACCGTTGCCGCTACGACGCTCATGCCGGTACCGCAGCATGCAACGACGCGGTTTTGACCGCAGCTTCTCGAATGGTGGCGGCCTGATTCCTTCGGCGTACGACCTCATAGGCGATCACCGCGACAAAGAGCAGAGTTCCCTGGAGGATCTGGCCGATCTCTTGGGGGATTCCCGCGACGGCCAGCCCCCGGGATCCCTGCTCGATCGCGGCCAGGACCAGTGCGGCGGCGGCAATGCCACCGGGAGAGTTGCGGCCGAGCAGCGCGACCCCGATCCCGGTGAAACCGAGGAGTGTGGGAAAGCGGTCGCCGTATTCGAACTGCTCTGACAGCAGGATCGACATTGCGGCAAGACCGGCCAGCGCGCCCGATATCGCCATGGTGGTGAGCACCATTCGCTTCGGGTCGACACCACTCGATCGTGCTGCGGCGGCGTTCATCCCTGAAGCGCGCAGGTCATAGCCGAACCGGCTCCGGTAGATGAGCAGGTAGAACGCGACACCGACAAAGAAGGCGACGACCAGGAACCCGTGGAGAAATGTCTGATCGGGCAGGTGATAACCGAAGAACCTGAGGAGGCGGTTGAGGTGCGGCACCCGGCTGTCGGCCGGAATGGTTTTGGTGTGTGCCGTCATGAAGTCGGCCCTGTCGCGGAACTTCGTGCGGAGCAGATAGCCGATCAAACCGCCGGCGACGCCGTTCATCATGATCGTGGCCACCACGATGTTCACCTTGCGTGTCACGTTGAGCACGCCGGGCACGAGGGCCCAAACTCCTCCGGAGAACATGGCGACGAGGATCATGACCGCGATGTTGATCGGGCCCGGAAGATGCAACGAGCCACCGACGGCACCGGCGAAGAGCGCCGCCACCTGGTACTGGCCGTTGGCCCCGATGTTGAACAGGTTCATCTTGAAGCCCATGGCGACCGCGGCGCCCATTACGTAGTAGCGGCTCGCGTAGTTGACGATCGTGACGATCCCGTCGGCGCCGTTGATGTTGTCCCACATCGCCCGGTACGCGGCGCCCGGGTTGTGGCCGGCGACAAGCAGTGCGATCGAAGCGATCAGCAACGAGAGAACCAAAGCGGCGACCGGAGCGGTGAGCGCGCGTCGTAGCGAGGTCAGGTTCACGCCGCCGCCATTGCTGCTCCGGTCATGTATGACCCCAACTCCACCGGCGTGACCTTCGCCGGGTCGAGCGTTGCGACGATCCGACCCCGGAGGATGACGAGCAGGGTGTCGGACAGGCCGATCAGTTCGTCGAGGTCGGCCGACACGAGTAGCACGCCAAGGCCCTTCGCCCGAGCCTCTTTGAGGTTGTGCCACACCGCGGCCTGCGCGCCGACGTCGATGCCGCGGGTTGGGTGGGCCGCGATGAGCACTTTCGGATCGCCCATCATCTCCCGGCCGACGATGAGCTTCTGCTGGTTGCCGCCCGACAGTGCGTAGGCCGCCACTTCGATTCCCGGCGTGCGCACGTCGAACTGCCCGACCACGTCGGTCGTGTGACTCCGCAGAGCGGCACGGTCGATCCATGCCCCGTTGCTGGCGGGCGGCAGGGTCTGATGTCCGAGAGCGACGTTTTCCCACAGCGACGCCGAAAGCATCAAACCATCGTGATGACGGTCTTCCGGGATGTATCCGAGCCCCATCTCCCGGCGGGTCCGGGTGTCGACACTGCTCATATCGCGGTGCTCGAGTTCGATCGAACCGGTGTCGGGGCGGTGGAGACCGAGAATGCATTCGAGAAGTGCGGTCTGACCGTTGCCTTCGACACCGGCGATTCCCACGATTTCGCCGGCGTGTACCCGGAGGGAAATGTCATCGAGGATGGTGCGTCCACCTTCGCGGAGCGTGATCGCTTTCAGCACGAGAACTTCGTTGTCGGTGACCGTCGATTCGGTGGTGGCCGGGTCGGGAAGCTCACTTCCGACCATCAACTCCGCAAGGTCCCCGGCGGTGACCTTGGACGGATCCTCTACCTCGGCAACCGTGCGGCCGCGGCGGATGACCGTGATGGCGTCGGCGACCGCAAGCACTTCGTCGAGTTTGTGAGAAATGAAGATCACGGTCGATCCGCCGGCGACGAGCTCCCGCAACGACGTGAACAGGTCAGTTGAATATCAAATTTGTTGGAACTTTCTGCAGCACTCAATTTTCTCTCACTGCT
>JANMZO010000407.1:0-47585 GCA_031383405.1 Acidimicrobiia bacterium
GGGTTTCGCTGGTGAGCATCAAGGTTCCGGGCGCGTTGAGCCGACTTGCCGCCGACCAGGACCGGCTCTCGGCCATCACGAGAGCAGGGCTCACGCCGTTCTACCGTCTCCTGTATCCGGTGCGCGTTGAGGGTGCGGAACATATCCCGACCGACGGTCCGGCCATTCTCGCCGCGAACCACATCTCGTTCTTCGACACGGTGGTGCTCATGTTCTCGATGAACCGGGGAACGCGGTTCATCGGCAAAGCCGAATACATGGACAGTTGGAAGACCCGGCACCTGTTTCCCGCTCTCGGGATGATCCCCATTGATCGTGGAACGGGCCGCGAAGCACTGGCGGCACTCAACACAGGAGCGAACGCGCTCCGACGCGGCGAGTTGCTGGCCATCTACCCGGAAGGTACCCGTTCGCGCGATGGTTGCCTCCACCGCGGCCACACAGGCGTGGCCGAGTTGGCCCTCATGACCGGCGCCCCGATCATCCCGATCGGATTGGTTGGAACCGATCGGATCCAACCGGTCGGGGCCCGGGTCCCGCGCCCCTTTCGCCGGGCCGTGATCCGGATCGGCCACCCCCTGCAGCCGGGCGATTATGGCGGTCCGAAACGCCGCCGGCGTCATCAGATGACCGGCGATCTCATGGAAGCAATCCGTTCCCTGTGCCATCAACCGGTGTCCGACGACTACGCCGTTGGTGAGCTGTCGCGTATGCGCGGCGGCTCGGAGAGCGTGTACGAAGTTCTCCGGGTAACGGGCGTGAGCCGGCTCGACTGGCAGCGGGCGGCCGGTCGGAGCGTCGCGAGCGTTTGCGAACGGTGGGACGACGCCCACGTCGGTGAGATCCGTTCCCTTCGGTGTGAGATCGGAGACGATGGCCGGCTGGCCTTCGTCGCCGAAGTGGCAGTGTCGATCAAGATCCACGACGACCAGGGATTCCGGTCGCTATGAACCAACGGAGGAAACCATGAACGAGAGTGTCTACCGGGTGATTGAGCTCATCGGCTCAAGCAGCGAAAGCTGGGAGATGGCCGCGCAGAACGCGGTGAAGGTGGCATCGAAATCATATGCGGACTTACGGGTGGCCGAAGTGGTGCAGATGGATGTGCTCATCGAGGACGGGACCATCATCGCGTACCGGACAAAGCTCCGACTCAGCTTCAAGAGCTCCGCGGGATAGCTATTCGGAGGCGACCTGCACCAACCGCTTCCCGATTGCGTCGCCCTTCATCATTCCAATGAGCGCGGCCGGCGCGTTTTCGATTCCTTCCACGATGTCTTCGTGGAATACGAGTTCGCCGCTGCCAACCCAGGGCGCGACCCGCTTCTGGTAGTCAGTGAGCTTATGAACGTGGTCGTAGATGACGAATCCAGTCATCGTGATCCGCTTCGTTAGAACGGCCTGGAGTCCCCTGATTCCAGGATCGGTCGTTTCGTTGTAGGCCGAGATCATGCCGCAGACCGGTATGCGGGCGAAGGGGTTCGCATACCGGAGCGCCGCTTCGAGCGTTGCTCCTCCGACGTTGTCGAAGTACACGTCGATACCCGCAGGGCAGTGCTCCCGGAGGGCCTCGGTGGGCGGGTGCGACCTGTAGTTGAAGGCCGCATCGAAACCACAGGTTTCCCGAACGAACGCGACCTTCTCATCACTGCCGGCTGAACCCACCACGCGTGCACCGGCCCGCTTGGCGAACTGGCCGGCCAGTTGGCCGACGGCACCGGCCGCCGACGAGATGTAGACCGTATCTCCCGGGGTTGCTCGGCCTATCTCGACCGCCCCGATCCAGGCGGTGAGTCCGGGCATACCAAGTACACTTATGAAATGGCTGATCCGTCCGAGGCCGGGGTCGATCCGGTGAAGACCTTCTCCGCCCGGCACGACCGTGCGCTCCGCCCAATCGAGAAAGCCCCACACAAACTCACCGACCCGGTACCGGTTGTTGTTCGATTCGGCGACTCGGCCGACCACGCGTGACACGATGGGCTGTCCGACTTCGAATCCCGGTGCGTATGACGGACCTTCGTTCATGCGGCCGCGTAGGTACGGATCAAGCGATATGTAGATCGCCTCGACGAGGACAGCCTCCGGTCCGAGGGGGGCATCGGGAGTCTGTTCGATCGTGAAGCACGACTCGCTCACCCACCCGACCGGCCGTTTCGCCAACAGGATGCGCGTGTTCATGAAATCAACGTATCGCTTTGCCGGTCTGTCGCCCCAACCGCAAACCCTGAGCCTCACTACCAGTCACAGGTGGCCCGGAACGGTTCGCCCTTCGGTCCGAGTTCGAGCCATTCGCTCCGGGTCAGGTTGCGGCCCGCCGCGTGGCAGGCAGCGCCGACCAGCCCTTCACGGCCGAGTTTCCACACCACGGTTCGCGAGGATTCCGTCGTGACGAGGCGCAGCTCTTCTCCGGGGAGGAAGATCGGAGCCAGGTCAGGGTCGTTGTGGAGTGGTGCACCGATGCTGCGGCCGCCCGCAACATCCCACAGGCGCACAATGCCGTCGATCTCCGTGGTGGCAATCCATGCTCCGGTCGGGTCGAAGACGGCCGAGCTGACCGATGTCCGAAGGCCGACGAAGGGCCCTGACAAGGCGGCGCCGGTCTGTCGGTCGGTGATCATGATTGCCGACTCACCGGTCACCGAATCGGTCAAGGCAACCCTGTCGGTTGCATCGAACGCCAGCGGGCGTCGACCGTACTTGGCTCCCGCAAACCGCACCGTTGGGCGTGACTTCAGGTTGTCGGTACTCCACTGGTACACGTCGCCGTTGTCGAGTTGTGCAGACAGCAACCCCGCGTCGGCGGAGAACCATGTGTCGTGGACCGTCTTCAGCGTGTCGAGCCAATCCGGGCCGGGCACGAGCAGTTCGGTCGACGTGTTGTGCCGGAAATCGACCAGCAGCAGGTGGGTGCGGTCCGCGGTGGCGATCAGCCGCCCATCTGGACTCAACCGCACCACCGACAGCAGGCCGGCGTTTCCTCCTCCCGACAACCGGTTGGAGTTCCCCCGCTCGATCGTGGTGCCGTTGCGCAGGTCGCTCACCCGCCAGCCCCCGGCAGTATTCAGGATCAACACGCGGGAGGGCCCGAAAAGAAAGCCGGACGAGTCGTTCGCGCTCAGTACCACGGGTTGGCCGGATCGGGACAGGTCCCAGATTTTCAGTGGGTCGGTGCATGCAATGAAACGGCCGTCTGCGCTCGTTTGCAACCGACAGGGGCCGGGCGGTTGCGGAACCACGGTTGCCAAGAGTTCGTCACCGTTGGTCGACCAGAAGGAAATCGCCGGGCGGTCACCAGCTGTCACGAATGACGATCCGTCCGCCAGGGTGACCGCTGAGCGCGTCGGTGTCGTTGCGAGGAACTCCGAATCACCTGTCACAAGATTCAATCGGCGGACGCCTCGGTCGTCAGACGCGAACATCAGGTCAGGTCCCTCCCGCGCCAGGTTGGCAGGGAGGGCTGCCGGCTTGGAGTTGCGCCAGAGCTCCGCGCCCGTGGCGACGTCGAACGCAGCAACGGTTCCGACCCCTGCGACCGGCTCTGAGCTCACAATCACCGACCTGCTGTCGACACCGAAGACCAGCGAGTGAAGCACCCCGTCGAGCGTGTTGCGTTGTACCTGTCGAGCATTCCCGGTGTCCCACACGGCGACCGCCGATCTCTCGCCGGTTGCCAGTAGTCGACCTTCATTGCTGAATGCGAGGCTGAGAGCTCTGGTCGGCAGATGCAGATCGGTCGACCTGGTCTGCCGTTTCAGGTCCCACAGGTGGACGGCCCCGAAGTCATCCCCGATGGCAAGCCGGTTGCCGTCGGGGCTTACCGCGAAGGATCGGAAGCCAGCCGTCAGCTGAATCAACGGACTCGCATCGATCAGGGAAAGGTCGTCGAGAAGACGGACGTCAAAGGCCCCGTCGGTCACGACCACGGTGTTCCGGGGCCCGTTGGCGATCCACGGGGCCAGGCCGGGGGCTGTCTTCATACTCCGACGCGTGAGGACACGATGGGTGCGAACGTCAACCACGACGATTTCCGAGTCACCGATCCCGATGACCCGTCGGCCTGTGCGGTCGGACACGAGTCGACGAACCGGATGACCCACGGAGGCCGATCCCAACGACGACGGCGAGGCGTTCAGAACCTGGAGAATGGCATCGTGTCCGTCGAGCGGGTCACCGCGGCGACGGCTGCCTTCGACCGCGAGCAGCATGGCAACCGGTGGGTCTTCCCGCGCGAGTTTCGCTGACGTGGCCAGCAATCGTTTGGTCTCACTGTCGTAGCTTCTTCTCGTCGCGGTCTGCCGCTGATCGACTGCCATCGCTGCACCGACGATGGCGGCGACCAGCAGCACGGCCAGCCCTGCGGAGAGCCGCTTCACGAGGCGGAGGGATCGTTCCCTTTGTTCGGTCTCGCGTCCTTCGAGTTTCCTGCTTTCGTCCAGAAACCGTTGCTCGGAACTGCTGAGCGGGTTCGGGCCGCCGTGCGACCACTCGACGGCTCCATGCAGACGGTTGCCGCGATAAAGGTCGGTGGAGTCCCGGCCTCCCTGTTCCCATTGCATTGCCGCCAAACCGATCTGACGGAGCATTCGCACATCTTCTCGTGCCGTTGCGAGCCATGCCTCGATACGCGGCCACTCGGTGAACAGCGATTCATGTGCGAGCTCGACCATCGGTTCACGCGTAGCCGGATCGTAGGAGATCGAGGCAAGGCGGTCGGCGACAAGTGTGTCGATCAGCCCACGCACATCGTCCGGAAAGTCGCTGATCGGCGCGCGGCGACTCGTCACCGGCCGCCCGTCGACGGCGACCACGAGGCGACTGATAAGTTGGGGTAGTTGGGTTTGCTGTGACTGGGGGAGTCCGGTGTACATCGCTTCGGCCCGCCTTGAGAGGGCACCGGCGATCCCGCCCACCGCGTCATACGCTTGAAGGGAAAGGCATGCTGAGTCGCGACGGTCGAAGAGATCGGCCAGCGCGAACTGCAGCAGCGGCAGCGATCCGGCGCGGGCCATTACGTCGGTCACGATCTGGGTGACGAGAGCCGATTCCAGTTTGATTCCATGCCTTTCGGCAGGCCCGCGTACGCATTCGTCGAGTTCACGTGCCGTCATTGACGGCACGATCACCGTGCCGTCGCGTAGCAGTGGACCCAGGATGGCATCCTGCAACGGCTGGCCCAGGAAGTCGACCCGAAGCGACGCCACGATCCGAATGGGCATACCGGAAGCTGTCTCCGAAACGGTCAGCAAACGAATGAATTCCGCCCGCTCCGCTCTGTCGGCGCAAAGCGTGAAGAGTTCTTCGAGCTGGTCGATGACGAGAAGGAGTCCGACGTCCGGTGTGACACCGCGAAGGTGCGCAGACCCGGTCGAAGCAGGTAACGCGTCTGTCTCGGTCGTTGTCATAGCGAAGGCCGTGACCAGTGCCTCCACCGGGTGTTCACCGGGCCTCATGGTGGCAACAGACCAGCCGGTTGCCCGGAGCAGCGGAACCACTCCGGCTCGTAGCAGACTCGACTTACCGGAACCCGAGGCGCCGACGACGGCGACGAACCGATCCGACTCCACACGTTCGGCGATCGCTTCAGCGAGTTGGTCTCGACCGAAAAAGTCGGCGGCATCTGATTCGTCGAACGGCCGCAGTCCTTTGTAGGGATTCTCTCCCTTCCATTTCTGACCGTCGAACGAATGATGACCCACCGCTTCAACGGCGGTGTTCCACTCCTTCACGAAGCGGTCCAGGTCAAGCGACCGAGGGTCGTGGGTCTCCTTCGCGATCCGGTCGAAGAGAACCGGGACCGCGTCAGGGATGTCGGGGCGCAGGTCTTTCAGGGACGCACCGAGCAACGGGCGTTCGTGTGCGAGTGCCTTGCGGCCGGCCAACACCGACCAGACAAGCAGAATGAAATCCAAACAGTCAGACGAGATTGTGCCGGGGGGCGCGCCAAGCGGCGAGGACGGAACAACCGGATAGTCGGAGAGGTAGGAGTTCCCGGCATCATCAAAAAGGACATTGCCGTCGCGGATGTTGCCGTGGACAAGCCCCGCCCGATGCCCCGCAGCCAAGGCTCCGCCAACCTCGTGTACGAGGCGGGTGGTGCGCTCAGGGGTCCACGGACCATGGCTGAGCCTGGATTGTGCGACGTCACCGCCAGTTAGCAGCCGGGAAACGAGATACGCCCCGCCGGCCTCGCGCCAGAAATCGTAAAGGGTGTTGACGTTGGTGTGTTCGAACCGGGCGATTCGCTGGGCGCGTGGTTCGAATTGACGCGCGACTTCTGCCTCGTTGGCGATTTCCGGGCGGATGACCTTCACGGCGACCGGACGATCGGTGACGGGCTGACGGGCCCGGTAGACCGTGCCGTTGAGGCCATGGCCGATCGGTTCGATCAATTCATATCCGCGGATCTTCGGGATATCGTCACCCATGCTGACCGAAACATCGTTCGCGAGAATCTGCCGTTCCAGATCGACGAGCCTCGGCGAAGGATCGAGACCGGACTCGTCGGCCAATAACCGACGATGTAGATGAAATGTCCGAAGCGCTGCTGCGTGTGACCCGGATCGGGCGAGGGCAACCATCAAATGTCCAACCAGGTCGGTGTGTTCGGGGTATTCGGCAACTGCGGCCTCCAGATCCCCGACAACTTCGCGATGACCGTCGAGTGAAATCCTCGCCGCGAAGATGCTTTCCAACGCCGTCGCCCTGAGGTCACGGAGGCGCCGGACGGGGCCGACGGCCCATGGTTCGTCGGAGAACTCTCCGAAAGGAACTCCACGCCACTTGTCCAACGCCGTGGCGAGTGTGGCGAGTTTCTCCGCAGGTGGCCTCCCCCGGCTCGACTTGACCGCTTCGGCGAACAATCGCGCGTCGAAGTCCGAGCGACCTGTTTCAATCAGGTAACCGCCCTCCTTGCGGGTCACCCAACCGTCGCCCAACGAACCACGTAAACGCGAGACGTAACTCTGCACGGTACGTTCGGGCGAGGTCGGCGGGTCGACTGACCACCAGAGTGCGTCGACTATCCGGTCAGGTCCCACGACCTCTCCGGAATACGCCAGGAGGAGACCCAGTAGGCGACGTGTTTGCACACCACCGAGATTGACCGGCCGCCGGTCCCGAAATGCTTCGACACTGCCTAGGATCCGGAACTCCATTGTCACGTCATTGTCACGTCCTCCTTCTCCACCCTAGAGCAATGACGTTTCAGTGCGCTGACCGGCGTGACCTGCAACGATGGCTTGGTGTCAGGCGCTCGACGCAACGGGCCCAGCTGCCGGCACTGGGCTGAAACATGGAATCCGTACGATCGCCGGGCTCGAGAATCCACTCAGAGCTTGGATAGGAGTCGATATGCACACTGACTTTTCAAAGACCGCACCACGAGGTCCCGTTTCAGGCCACCGGAACCACCAACGAACGTTGCGGGGTCGAGGTGTCAGCGCGCTCGGAATCGCCGTGGTGATGGCACTTTCAGCGTTCCCGGCGACCGCAGTCACGACGAAACGTCCGGCGAGAACGAGGACGACGACCTCGACATCAGTGCCTCCACTGGGCACGGTACCGACCCTCGCCCCCACGACCATCGCACCGGTCTCGACCACACCGATCCGAATCATGGTGACGTACATCGACACCGTTTCAACAAACACGCAGTTCATCCTCGCTGCGGCCAAGGCCCGGGCCGAAGCGCAAAACGCCGCTGGCGGGGTCAAGGGACGCAAGGTCGAAATCGTCCCGTGCAACATGAAGTTCGATCTGGCCGCCAGTGAGGCATGCGCCCGGCTGGCTGTAAGTTCGAAAGTCGACGCCTACATAGCAGCGGCGCCCCTTGTCGCCGCCCCACCTTCCGCCGGTCTCCCGGGTGGCGTTTCCGACACGGCAACCGTCATCCCAATCCTTGCCGACGGTGGTGTTCCATGGCTGGGGGCATTCCTCACCGCCGGTGGGCTGGAGGCTTCCAGCCCAGTTGCGTTCCCAATTTCTTCCGCCGTCGTTTCGGTCGCCGGCGCCGCCATCGCCCTGGTGAACGACGGCTGTCGGCGAATTGCGTTTCTGGGAGGGGCGGTCGGAAGGGAACCATTCCGTAAAGGCCTGGCCAGTAAGGGCATGGAACCCGTTTTTGAAGGTTTGTTCTCCTTCAGTGACCCCGCCGCCGTCATTCCGGCACTTGCGGCACGCAGTGTCGACTGTATCTACCTGGGTGCTCTCGACACCGGGATCAAGACCTTCGTGGAGGCCGCGGACCGTGCCGGTCAGGCATTTCGATACGCCTGGGTCAACGATCTGGTCAGCGAACGTACGCTTGCGCAACTCGGCCCTACCCTCGACGGATCCATCGTTTCCGGTTCTAGCCGGTCGGGGATGGATCTTTCCGATCCGAGTGTGCGTCAGTACCGCACCGAGCTCGACAAGAACTACCGAGGTCAGAAATATGACAGTGGAGGTTTCATCATCTGGGGAGGTGTCGACATGGTGATGCAGGTCGCCCGGGGTATCGACGGCGACGTCAACGCTGCCACGCTCCTCAAGGCGTTTCGGACGTTCAAAGGAACCACGGTGCTGTTCGGGCCGATCGATTTCACCAGGGAACTCGGTAATCCGCAGTATCGCCGAATGTTCATGACGAACGCGTTCACCTATCGGATCGTGCTGGCCAAACCGGTTCGCACCGGCGAACCGTTGAACCTCGCACCAGTGTTCGACAAGGTGAGTTAGGGCACCTTCGGGGAACGGTTGGACCCTCCGGCGGAGGGTCCAACATGCACCGGGAGTGGCGAGATCTATGGAACCCGGGTGGGGTGCAGCACCGCGTCGGTGCCGCCGTCGGCGAACCAGATAGCGCCGCACACGAACTTCGCTGCGGGGGACAGGAGGAACTCGATCACTGCGGCGATGTCCTCCGGGTCGCCCATGCTGCCCATCGGAATCGGGATCGCTGCCATAGCCGCTCCGGTTACGGGGTCGGCGGCGGTCCTGTCGGTCATTGGCGTGCGGATGACCCCGGGCGCGATCGCGTTGATCCGAATGCCTGCTCCCGCCCATTCCGGTGAGACGGCGAGTTTGCGCACGAGTCGTCCGATAGCCACCTTCGATGTCGGATAGGCCACGTGGGTCGACTGATCGGCGATCGCGGCGCGTGCCACGCTCTCGTCGCCGGCCAGGCACGCGTCGATTACCGCGGTCGGGAGGTACTCGGGCGGGACCATCGAGATCGAGTTCGAACAGATCATGACAACCGATGCGTTCCCCGAAGCAGCAAGCAGCGGTCGTAAGCCTTCGAGGAGCACCGCTGCGCCGAAGTAGTTGATCGAAATCACAAGCTCCGAGGGCAGCCCGCTCACACCGGCGCAGGGCACGAAACCGTCGAGCGAACCACCCGCGGACGCGATAATCGCTTCGAGGGCGGCCGAACGGCCGACCGGGGTGCTCAGGTCGGCTTCCACATCGGCATTGCGGAGGTCTACCCCGATGACCCGGTGACCGGCCGCCTGCAAACGGGCCGACGTGGCGGCGCCGATGCCTGACGCGGAACCCGTGACAACAACCGTTCCCATGGAGAGGTGTTAGAGCCGCTCGATTATCGTCACGTTGGCCTGCCCACCGCCCTCACACATCGTCTGCAGGCCGTACCGGCCACCGGTACGCTCCAGCTCGTTCAGCAGCGTGGTCATGAGTCGCACGCCGGTGGCGCCGAGAGGATGGCCGAGCGCGATGGCGCCACCGTTTACATTCACTTTGGAAAGGTCGGCGCCGGTGGCTTTCTGCCACGCGAGCACGACCGAGGCGAAGGCCTCGTTGATCTCAATGAGATCCATGTCTTCGATGTTCATCCCGGCTTTGGCCAGCGCGTACTTCGTCGCAGGAATCGGCGCATCGAGCATGATGATCGGGTCGGATCCCCGAACGCTGAGGTGGTGGATGCGGGCCCGTGGTGTGAGGTTGTGATCCTTCAACGCTTGGGCGCTGCATATGAGCATCGCAGCCGATGCGTCGCTGATCTGGCTGGCCAATGCCGCGGTGATGCGACCACCCGGCACGAGGGTGGGAAGGCTCCTGATCTTGTCGACGTTCGGCTCGCGCATGCCTTCGTCGAACGTGAGACCGCCGGTGGGGGAGATCTGGGTGTCGAACCGGCCCTCGGCACGGGCCCGAATGGCCCGCTCATGGGACTGGATGGCGAACGCTTCCATGTCTTCGCGGCTGATGTTCCACTTCTCCGCGATCATCTCGGCTCCGCGGAACTGGCTGACCTCCTGGGTCCCGTAACGCTTGACCCAACCTTCGGACGTGCTGAACGGGTCGGTGAAACCCATCGGTTCGGCCGCGGTCATGGCTGAGCTGATCGGGATCATGCTCATGTTCTGGACGCCACCGGCGACGATCACGTCGGAGGTTCCGCTCATCACCGCCTGTGCCGCGAAGTGCACCGCCTGCTGGGAACTGCCGCACTGGCGGTCAATGGTGGTGCCGGGCACCTCCTCGGGAAGACCTGCCGCGAGCCAGCACGTACGGGCGATATCGCCGGCCTGCGGGCCGATGGTGTCGAGGCAGCCGAACACCACGTCTTCGACGGCGCTTGGATCGATGCCGGTGCGGTTCATCAGGGCGTTGAGTGCGTGCGCACCCAGGTCGGCCGGGTGGATCTTGGAAAGTGTTCCTCCGCGGCGGCCAACCGGGGTGCGGACGGCGTCGACTATGTATGCCTCGGGCATGGTTTCTCCTGGAAGTAGATGGGGGTGTTCTTTCGAAACTTAGATGGTCACGATGACCGAAGAGCCATGGCCGAAGAGACCCTGGTTGATCGTGATGCCGACCTTGGCGTTGGGGACCTGACGCGCCCCGGCCTGACCGCGAAGCTGCCAGGTAAGCTCGCAGACCTGGGCGATGGCCTGGGCCGGAATGGCCTCGCCGAAGGACGCAAGCCCACCCGACGGATTGACCGGGAGGCGGCCTCCGAGCGACGTGACGCCGTCGCGCAGGAGTTTCTCCGCTTCGCCCTCGGCGCAAAACCCTAAGTTCTCATACCAGTCCAGTTCGAGGGCCGTCGACAGGTC
Source organism: Acidimicrobiia bacterium (assembly GCA_031383405.1). GTDB lineage: Bacteria > Actinomycetota > Acidimicrobiia > Acidimicrobiales > JANYDT01 > JANMZO01. The sequence goes on from JANMZO010000407.1 coordinate 11,058, forward strand.
GTAGACCTCGGCGAGTGAAACATCTTCCGGTCCAACGCCTGCCTCTTCGTATGCAGCTTTACCAATCGCATCCCGGAACTGGGTCGGAATGGTCTGCACCCCCGCGGCCGACTCCGTTGCGAAGTTCGGCATTTCGATCACCGTCTGCGGAAAGCTCGGGGTGACCGTTGAGACACCGCTGACCCGGGGGATTACGGCATTCTCACCGAGGTGGCGGCGGGCGAACTCCATCGACGAAATGATCATCGCCGCGCCGCCGTCGCTGGTCGCACAGATATCGAGCAGGCGCAGTGGGTCGGATACGACCGGCGAAGCCAGTACCTCCTCGATCGACGATTCCTTGCGGAAACGGGCGTTGGGGTTGTGCAGTCCCGCCCGAGCATTCTTCACCTTCACCATCGCAAAGTCTTCCGATGTCGCTCCGTAGAGATCCATCCGACGCCTCGCATTGAGCGCGAAATACACCGGGTTTGTCGCCCCGAGGAGATGGAAGCGCAACCAGTCGGGGTCGTTCCTGCGGTCACCGCCGACCGGTGCGAAGAAACCTTTCGGCGTGGTGTCGGCCCCGATGACGAGCGCCACGTCGCAGAACCCCGCAAGGATCTGCGCCCGGGCCGAGTGCAGGGCCTGCGCTCCTGATGCGCAGGCCGCGTAGTTGCTGGAGATCCGCACGCCGGTCCAGCCGAGCGCCTGCGCGAACGTCGAACCGGCAATGAAGCCCGGGTAGCCGTTGCGGATCGTGTCGGCTCCGGAAACGAACTGGATGTCGCGCCAGGCCAGCTTGGCATCGGCCAGAGCGTCTTTGGCTGCGGCGATACCGTATTCGGTGAAGTCCTTCCCCCATTTGCCCCAGGGGTGCATACCAACGCCGAGAATTGCAAGGTCATGATCACCGGACATGGTTACGGACTCCACTTGTAGATGAGATATTCCTTTTCGTCGTCTTCGTAGAGCGTATCGATGACGAGCGTGAGTTCCTGGCCGACCTGCAGGTCTCCGGCGTGCCAGTTGCCGACCACCTGACCGAGGATCACCAGTTTCTCGGCCTCCAACTCAACCGCGGCGATCGCGTACGGCACGAACGGTTGCGCGGCGACAAACGGCGGAGGTGGGGCGTAGTGGTTTTCCGTGTAACTCCACACCCGGCCCCTGTTCGAAAGTTCGGTGTCGGCGATGTCGTTGCTGCCGCAGTCGGGGTTGTTGCAGTAGCCGGTCCGTTTCGGGAAGAAAAATGTTCCGCATGCGGAACATTTGCTTCCGATGAGCCGAGGCTCCGGACCGGTCGTGAACCAACCCTCTACGGCCGGGACGCGCTCTTTGGTTCCAGGCATCCAATGATTCTAACGATGTGTCAGATTTGTTAGCCAAAGCGGGCTCGGAACTGTCGGTGTCGGGCGGGGGATCGATTCAAATTCCCAAGCTCCCATACGCGATGATGCGTCATGACCAACGACATGCGACCTGCCGCAGGCCCGTCGACGGGCGTGATCGTAACCGGGGGAGCGTCTGGGATCGGCCGGGCGACAGCTGGCATGCTCGCCGAAGCGGGCCGATCCGTCGCGCTGTGGGACATCAACGGCGAAGGCGCCGAGGCCATGGCCCGAGAGATCGAAGAGCACTACGGCGTGTCGGCCGTCGGGATCGGCATCGATCTGAGCGACACCCCGGCCTTCGTGGAAGCAATCGACCGCAGCCGCGCGGTGGTCGGTTCGATCGGCGGCCTGGTCCACGCGGCCGGGGCCGCCATTCCCGGTCCGATCGACGACCTGACCGAAGAGGGATGGGACCGCACGTTGAGTGTCCACCTGCGGGCCGCTGCTCTGTTGATCCGTGACCTCGTGCCCGACCTCCGTGTGAATCATCACTCGGCTGTCGTGCTCATCTCATCCATCGAGGGGATCGTGGCTCACGCCGGCGTTCCGGCCTACTGTTCGGCGAAAGCCGGTCTGCTGGGCCTGAATCGTTCCAGTGCGGCGCGCCTCGGTCGTTTCGGCATCCGCGTCAACGCGATCTGCCCGGGGTTCATAGCAACCCCGATGTTCCTGCCGTCCATTGTCTCCGAGGATGCGCGGGCGAAGTACGAAAAGCGAATTCCGCTGGGCCGCATTGGCGAACCCGAGGAGATCGCGCGCACCGCCAGGTTTCTCCTTTCGACCGATGCGTCGTACATCACGGCTGCGGAGATCGTGGTCGACGGCGGCGTGACCAGAACGACGTTCTGAGACCCTCGGCACCCGGACGGAGCTGTCATTGAACCACAAGGTCTATATCCACGAGTTCATCGACATCATCGGGTCGAACCGCGCCAACTACATGCACCACATGACGGCGAACTGGGGCCCGATCGGCCGGCGCGAACGGAACCAGCTTTGCTTCGGTGTGTGGGGCACGGTCGGGAGCACGGGCGCGTGGCCCCAGGTTGTGAACATGTGGGAGGAAGACGGCTGGGCGGGCCTGGCTTCGTCGTTTCGACACGAACTCGGCCATCCAACGCTGCAGGATCCGTCGCTGGCGGAATGGTGGTCGCGGGCCGCGGGATTCCGTCGGGGCGGAACCGACCGCATCATGGTCCCGGCCCCATGGAGCCGCACGATCACTGAGCTGTGCACTGACGGCGTGCGCGGTGAATGTTATGCGCACGAACTGATTTCCGTTCGCCCGGGTTCGGCGTGGGATCTGCTCGACCGGGTGCAGGAGTTGGCCGAACCCGGATACGCCACGTTTGGCCTTTCGTTGGTGGGGGGTTGGGCGACTGCCATGAGGTCCGATGACGAGGTGCTCCTGTTGTGGGCGTCTTCGTCGTGGGAGCAGTGGTCCACGTTCGAAGCGGCCCGATCCTCCCCAGCGGGCGCGGACCCGTGGCGCAAGACGCTCGCTTCGTTCGACGCAGTCCTGCGACGCATTCTTCTCGTCGACGCCCCGCTTGCGCCGCTGCGCACCGGTCGCCAACCTCAGGCCTCCGATGCCGCAACGTACGAACTTCCACCCGTATGAGTCCGCTGCTGTCGGGGCACTCCGGGGTCGAAAAGAGGGACCGGATGTACAAAGTGACTCCGAAGCGGCATGCTTCGTGTTCAAACCTGAACCATGAAAGCGAAGGGTGCCGATGAGCACTGCGGAAATCAACCCGTTCGAATGGTCGGATGTGCCACATGCGCTCTTTGCCGAGTTGCGGGCCACGTGTCCGGTGGCCAAGACGCAGAATGGTTGGTACCTGGCCTCCTTCGACGACGTCGCTGAGGCGACGAAACATGTCGAGGTGTTCTCGGCCAGCTTTCGGGAAGCGGGTGTCGTCGTGCCCGACGAGGAGCAGTTCATCAACGAGATCCTCGAACCCCGGCACGGCAAGATCCGGAAGATCATCAACTCCACGGTGGCCCACCACCGGGCGATGCAGGTCGAGGGCTTCGTACGGGATCTCTGCAACGAGTATCTCGACGTGATCTTGGAACGTGGGTCGGGCGAGTTGATCGGCGAGTTCATCGCACCGCTTCCCGTCAACGTGATCTCCCATCTGATCGGCGTGCCGCGAGTCGACTGGTCATTGTTTCGCGGCTGGTCCGACGAGGTGGTCGAAGGAACGTATCCAACGAAGTACCGCAACGAGCGGGGTGAAGGCCTCGCAGGCGCCCACCCCGAGTTCACCCGGTACATCGACACGTTGATCGCCGAGCGCAAGGCCATGACCGAGCCACCCGACGACCTCGTGACGCGCCTTCTGACCACGGAGATAGACGGCGAACGCCTCACCGACATCGAGGTGCGAACGCAGTTGGTCTTCCTCATCATCTCGGGCAATGAGACCACCCGCCATCTCATTGGAAACCTGTTTGCCACGGTGGTGGGTGACCCGGCCCTGTTCGCCCGGTTGAAGGCCGACCGCTCGTTGATCGAACGCGCCGTCGAAGAGTCGTTGCGGCTCGATTCGCCGATCCACATCCTGTTGCGCAATTGTCTGGAGCCAACCGAGATGTTCGGTGTGCCCATGTGCCCGGGGGAGAAGGTGGCGTTCGGCATCGCGTCGGCGAACCGCGACACGTCTCATCATCCGGAGCCGGACGAGTTCCGACTCGACCGACCGAACTGGCGCGACCACGTTGCGTTCGGCGGCGGGCCGCACGTGTGCCCGGGAGCCGCGCTGGCGCGATTGGAAGCGCGTGTCGCGCTCGACACGTTTCTCGACCGGGTCGAACAGGTGCGTATCGCTCCCGGTTGGCTCCACCGCAAAGCACCCGTGTTTTGGGCGAACGGCCCGGTCGATCTTCCGATTGAATTCGGCTGAGTCTCGCACCCGGCTGTCGCCCAACTCGCAGGTGCTTGTAACCCAACTCGGGCGAAACCCGCTCCGGCACGCAACAGACCGGTGGGGTTGGGCGATCCGAAGCGCGGAGTTGGGGGTCGGGCTTTCGTGAAACCTCCCCGTCAACGGGCAGACTGAACAGGATGTGGTTGCCCTGGAAGCCGGCGGTTCTGATCGCCATTGTGTGCCTGGTCCCAGGATTCGGCTGGCGTCAGAACCGGACGTCCCGACTCCGGACGGCTGCCGCGATGGCCCGGGAAACGGCGCTGGTGCTGTCTCTCTACGCGATCTGGCAGCTGGCCGGGTCTCTGTCGGTCATGCACCTCGACGGCGCCGAAGCGCGTGGCCGGCGCATCGTGGATCTTCAACACGCGTTGTACCTGCCAAGTGAGGTGGCGCTCCAACGCCTTGTGCTTCCCCATCCGCTGTGGGTGCAGTTCTGCAACGGCTACTACGCGATCGTCCATGCGCCGGCACTCGTGGTTTTCCTCATTTGGGCGTTCCTGAAGGACCGGAGTACGTACGCGCGATGGAGAACGACCATGGCGCTCAGCACCGCTGCCTGCCTCGCTATCCAGTTGATTCCCGTCGCCCCACCGCGCATGCTGACCGATCTCGGTTTCGTCGACACCGCAGCGCTGTACAAACAGTCGGTCTACGCAGCGCTCGGCCGCGGGATGGCCGGGCAGCTGGCCGCCATGCCATCGGTGCACGTCGGATGGGCGCTGATCGTCGCTTTCGGCATCTGGCAAATCACGGACAGTCCCTGGCGTTGGCTCGGGGTTGCGCATGCCGTCGTGACGATCGTGGTGGTGTCAGCGACGGCGAACCATTACTGGATGGACGGCATCGTTGCCGCCCTGCTCGTAGCGTTGGCCGCCGGCTTTCAACTCGTCGTTCGCGCCCGGCTCACCGGGCAACGGGTTCGCAGGTCCCTGGATGTCCGCACCTAAGACCACCTAAGACTGAAAGTGGCATGAACTATGGCCGTGGACCAGGGGAAGCCGACCTACAAGATCCTGCGGGCTTCGGAGGAGCTGAGCTCCTCGAGTTCGGAACACCTGGTCAGCTGAGCGAGAACGGCGTCGTCGGAAATGCCCTTCGCCACAGAACGCCACGCGTTCGCGCCCTGAAGCTCGGCATCGGCCTGCATACGGATCTGTTCCAACACGGAAATTCCGTCAAACGCGGCGTAGTAGAGGTCGCGGGCCTGGGGGAGAAGCGAGCGGAGGCGCTCCAGTTCGGCTTCCTCAATGGAAAATGACGCCTCGATGCGGTCGGCGATCTCGTCTTCGCGACCCGCGCACCCGAGCAGTACGTTCGCGTGCTCGGGAAGCTCCTTGGCCCAGCCCCGGTAACGGTCGGCGGCCGCTCGCTCTAGCAACGCGAGGAACCTCGGGCGGCTCTGCGCCTCGACCTTCCCGAGGACCGGCGCAAGCAGTAATCCAAAATTCGGTGACTCGGTTGCCATCGCCGTACCTTAACCGGGCGACCTGCAAAGTTTGCCGGCGACGAGCCTGTTGGTAGTTTCGGTGGATGATCCAAACGAACGAACGCGCTCAGTAAGGGGCCCGACGTGAAGTCGAAGCTCTTTGGGCGCGATCGTGAGCAGGCCCAGGTTCTCGAACTGGTCGGCGGCGCAGCGGTAGGTCGTGGGGGTTCCCTTCGGCTTCATGGCCAAGCCGGGTCAGGTAAGTCCTCGCTCTTGGCTTTCGCTGAAGCCGAAGCGCTTCGTATCGATTCCCGTTTTCTGACGTTACGCGCCTCGGGGGTGGTGGCGGAAACAGAACTTGCCTGGGTGGGCCTGTCGGCGCTCTGTTGGCCGCTTCGCGATCATTTGCGGGACCTGCCAGGGAGTCAAGCCGAATTGCTGGCGCGGGTCTTGGAGCCCTCCGCGAACGGGCAATACCCTGGTACCCCTGAGATCGTTCCGGTTGCGGTCGCACTACTGCGGCTTTTAAGTGACAATTCGTCGAAGCGACCGACTCTGTTGATTCTCGACGACTTGCACTGGATGGATGTTCCGTCCCGGCGAGCGGTGGGGTTTGTCGCTCGCCGAGTTGGCGACGACGCCATTGCCATGATCGGGTCGTCTCGTGCACCGTTGATTGGCGAAGAAGTTCCGTGGCTGCGGGAGTCGAAACTCGAACCACTGAACGTTTCATCGACGAAGGCCATGCTTGAGAGCATGGGTGTTCTCGTCGAACTTCGCGTCGCACGACGAATCCAAATGGCGTGCGAGGGGAATCCGTTCGCGCTCGAACAAGTTGGGCCATTGCTGTCATCGGCGCAGCGAAAGGGTGCAGAGGTTCTCCCCGAGCTCCTACTGGTCGGTGCAACGGTTGAGAGGCAGGTGGGCGATCGAATGAGAACACTGCCCGCGGCGACCCGCTTTGCGTTGACCGTTCTCGCCGCGGAGGTGGGCGTTGACCGAGATACGGCCGTGCGTGCGCTTCGCAGCCTCGGTTTAGAGGAATCCGACCTCCGACCCGCGTCAGTTGTGGGTCTTATCGTTGGCCTGTTCGCCGATTCACCATTTACGCATCCCCTCTTCGCTACAGCAATTCTTCGGGCTGCCACCGTAGATGAACGACGGTTTGCGCAATGTGCCCTAGCCGATGCCCATGATGTGACTGACCCGCGTCGTTATCTTCTTCGTGCCGCAGCGACAGAGATCGGGAAGGAGGATGGCCCTCTTGCCGATGACCTCGAACGCGTTGGCTTGGCCCAGCGTCAAACGGGACTGGGGGCTGCGGTTGCGTGCCTTACGCAGGCGGCCCGGCTCGCCGAAGACGACACGGATCGGGTCCGTCGGCTTCGCCTTGCCGCTGAGGTCGCCATAGACGAAGGTGACCTCCATACGGCGCGCGAGCGACTTAGCACCGCCGAATTGTTGTGTGACGTGCCCATCGAACGGGCAAGAATCGAACTGCTAAAAGCGCGTGTGGCGGCAAGGTCCGGAATTCCCGTTGGCCGAGCGGTCGTTGGAACGAATGATGACGCATCAGGCGACGGTTCTGTCAGTCAGTGGCATTTGGAAGAGCTGGCCGAAGAGGTCCGTATCATTGACCCCGGTTTGGCGGCGGAACTTCTTCTTGAAGGTTCGCTGCCGTGGCTCCGGATCGGACGCATCGATATGTCGCTTCCGCTGACTACTGCTGCCATCGCCCTGGTTGGCTCAGGCGAATCAGGTGGCTCGGGCCAATCAGGTGGCTCGGGTGGCTCACGCGAATCAGGTGAATCAAGCGAGGCACACCGAATCATGGTGGCAAATCGAGTGGCGGTCGCGCACACCGCCAACCTTCTCGGGGCGCGTGTTCATTCGGACATGTCTTTCGTTGCACGCGACATCGAACGGGTGATCGCTGGCGAGGGTGTGCTGATCGGTGGTCCTTTCATCGCAGATACGATCGGACGACTTCTAGCGTTTGGACACCATAATGCGCTGATCGGGCCGTTTCTCGACCGCGTTATTGCTGAAGGACGGGCGACGGGAACAGCCTCCGCTCTTGTGCTTCCACTGGTCGACCGAGTTCTCCTGCATTTCAACGTCCATTATCCGAGCGCAGCGGCGGCGGCATACGAGGCCATTGACCTCGCCACTGAAACTGATCAGGTGGGGCTTGTCGTTCATGCTCGCTACATGCTTCCGTCGTGCCTGGCCGCAATGGGCGACGCCGCTGGACTCGACCGTGCGCTTGAACCGCTCCGCGCCCGACGAACCGACACGGCAGCCCAACTTACGATCGCGGCATCTCAGGCGTTCCTTGCTCACGCGCTTGGCGATCCAACCCAAGCTCTTGTAGCGCTTGCGCCGATTCGCGATCGTGGTCCTGAAACCGATCCCATTGTGGCGTGGCGACACGAACTCGCCGAAGCGCTCGCAAGAACTGCGCAGCCGCACGAAGCTCGGCATCAGATCGAAATTCTGGAACAAAGTGAGTGGCTTGATCCGGGTTACCGGCGAGGCATCTCGGCGCGGTTACGGGCGCTCCTGACCGACGACGTCGAGCAGGCTTGCGCTCTTGTGAGCGTGGCCTTGACTGAATTGGATGGTCACGCAAGCCTCGGTGCTGCGCGTTGTCGACTTGCGATGGGTACGCATTTTCGACGAGCCGGACGGCACCCCGAGGCCCTCGCAATTGTCACAATCGCGCGCGCCCGCTTTGTTGCGACCGGATCGGCGGCGTGGGTAAGACTGTGTGACACGGAATTGTTGTTGCTCGGAGCGGCGAAGCAGCCACCTATCAGCCGCGCCGATGGTCTCCTCACCGCCCGCGAACTCCAGGTAGCGCAGATGATTGTTTCGGGGGCAACACAGCGCGATGCGGGGTCGCGATTGTTCGTAAGTGATCGGACGATCGAAGCGCACTTGCGTGCCATCTATCGAAAGTTGGGAGTGCGTACCCGCGGGGAATTGGCAGCACGTGCCCTCAGCGATCCGACACTCGGTGACATTTCCCGCCTGAGCTGATTCCCGACCGGGTGCCGCAAATCAGGGTTTCCCCTGATGCCGCGCAGCCCCTCCGTGGTCACAATCATCATCATGGTCGAACGGTGCCTTCAAACCTCCGTGTGGATTCTCAAAGGGCTCGAAATCGAGTCGGGCATCTTGTCGCTCGCTTCCGACCGGCTTCGACTTGAGGCTCTTGAACGTGTTGTGTTCGACGTGGCGCTCGCCGAGGCGGCAGTGATCTTTCCGCAAATCCAGTTCGATCGCAGGTGTCGGATAACGATCGGTACAGCGGTCACAAGCTCGCGTTTGTGCGTCCAGATGGCACGCTCGGCGAGTCCGAAGCTGGTCTTGCGGAGGGCAGACGGTGGAGGGAGCAATTTGACCTTTGGGGAAATAGGTGGTTCCCCTGATGCCAGGAAAAGGAGTGAAGCGGCAAAATGATCTCGTACGGCGTGTCAACGGCGAATCGTGTGAAAATAAAGGTACGAACTCTTCCCGAACAGAATTGAGAGCGAAAAGTGAGACGTGTCATAAAAGCATTACGACTGTTGTTCCTGACGGTGATTGCCGTTTCGGTGTGCACCGTTTCAATTGCCTTCGCGGCGGCGTGGAGAGTGGGCGACCGAGTGGAGGCTGGCTTTTTGGGCAGCAGCTCGCTGTACAGGGTCGGCGTCATCACCGAGGTCGGTGAGGGCAGGTATCGGGTCCACTTCGACGGCTACACCGATAGTTACGACGACTGGGTGCAGGCCGACCACATACGCGCGGCTCCGGCTCCGACACCGGCAGAAGCCACCGGCCCCGCATGTCGAGTGGGACTCCATGTTCCGCGCGCTGGACTTACCAACCGAGAAGCGATCATCACTGCGGTTGATGTCAAACAGGGTTTGTACCGGGTCAAATACGACAATGGTGATCCGAGTGAGTGGCTACCCGCACGTCTGATTGGTGGTTGCACGGGAGCCGGTCCAGCACCGATCACCGAGCGTTATTACGCCGGAACATGGAGCCTGTTCATCGGCCCTACGCCGCATTATGAAAAGCGTGGTGCCGATACTTGGATTGTGGTCGGCAGCGGGGCGAAAGCGTTCACGCTCACTATCAAGGCGGGCGGGATCTACCAGTGGCAGGTCGATAGCCGAACCGTGGTTCGCGGCAACTGGCGTTCGATGCGCACCGATGAATACTCGCCGAGCACTAAGGATCCTGCCATCGTTCTACTCCGCGGGGACGGTGGATACGACTGGGCGGTGGCGCGCGCCACTGCAGTCGGAAGCGCCGACACTCGCGACCGGATCGCGATGTGGAGTCTCAAACTTGGAACATCCAGCGATGGCATTCGCTTGAAATAGCCCAGGCGAGGTAGGCCGTTACCTCGCGATCTGAAATAGAGAAGACCGAATGACCCGAAGGCCGTGCTTCTGGCGAAACGCGCCTGCGGTATCTGCAATCGGATCGACGGTCCGTGCGTCGCCAGCCTTCGCCGCGAACGTCGCGACCACTACGAGGCCCTACGCAACCGATCGTCAACGACGGCAGATCTTCTACGACGGGAGTGCCGGCGCCGAAGGTCATCCCTGGTGGGGGCCGACTCTTCCGCGAGTTCTCCGGCGACCCGTTGATCGACGACAACACGTCGTGGTGGTAGCGAGCCCCACCGAGGCCACTTCGGTGTAGGCGTATCTGCACGGCGGTGCGTACCGCGGGTCACCATTGAAACGGCGTCAGCGAGCGGACGCGGTTTCGACGCGTTTTGCGAAGTCCCCTGGAATGATGCATACTGAATTGTATGCAGAAAACAGCTACGATTCGGTTGGCGCGATCCACTCACGAGTCTCTTAAAGCTCTTGCCTCAGATGACGGCGTGACCCTTGATGACGAGATGAAGCGCTTGGTGAGGGCGGAACGACAGCGGAGGATGGGAGATGCTTTGGCGAACGTTGACCTGAGCGAAGCGGACCAGGCAGTGTTAAAGGCATCGGCTCGCGACGTCGGACATCAATGAGAGCTGGAGATATCCGCCGTGTCGATTTTGGCGAACCCGTAGGAAGTGAGCCGGGATTTGTTCGCCCGGCACTCTTGGTGACATCGGACATTGTTCTGGAACGCAATCCGCGAACTGTTCACGTCGTCCCGATCACGTCGAATGTTCTTCGAGCACTCCCGACGGAAGTGCTCCTTGATCAGCCCAGCCTGCCAAACCAATCCGCAGCACAAGTGCACCTTTGCACTGTCGTTAGCACCGCCCGGATCGTTACAAACAACACTGAAGGCAATGTCGGGCCAACCGCACTCGCGCAAATTCGCTCGATGTTGGCTGATTTGCTCGACATCCCGTGAGCATTCAGTCGATGATGAGGGCGACGTCGTCGCTCATCGATCGCCCGGAATCCGCGTCGCGGGAGGCGGCACTGTCGACGCGCCAATCGACGTCGCGTGGAAGAAGCACCGACGCGCATCGGACCCGGTCGAAGCTCACGTCGTCGACGTTCACCGGCACGTCGCGGGTGTCGCGGAACCGCTTCGCTGCGTTGATCAACTGGGCACGCACGGCGATGACCATCGCGTCGGTTGAGCCGAGGTTCTCCTGCGTCCGGTCGTACAGCGGCTCACCCGACGCAGGATCGCACATGAGTTCCGTCATCGCCCGGTCCGGAAGGTTGTGGACAAAGGGGATGCCGCAGTGCATGAGCGTCTTTTCGACCTCAAGGTCACGCCAGTAGTCGTTGCGCTTGTTGGCGGCGGTCACGAAGTACGAACGCGGGTCGTTTGTGCGGGGAAGGTAACCGCCGACCGGTCCGAACGGATCGTCGAAGTTCGGTTGCGGCGTGACTGCGCGGTCAACGAGACCTGACTGTGTGATGAGCATGGTGTGGTGGTCATCGACCGGAACGAACGAGCGGAGACTTACCTGGGCTCCGACGCTGATCATCGTGTGGAAGGGAAAAATGAACTGGTTGATTCGGTGCCAGATACGATCATCGGTCCAGGCGCGTTTGCTGGAATAGTAGGCACCGTAGTCGGTGCGCTCGACATCGAATTCCGGCGGTTCGGCGTCGGGACTCCAAAATCCTCTGATGCCGCGCGGCGGTGCCGGTGAATCGGCTTCGAGTCGGCGGTGCAACCAGTTCAGATGGATGGAGTCGAGGTCACCCTCCATGTTCTGGACCCAATTCGCCTCCTCCATCATGATCGCTGGTGGCTGCACATGTGAGTCGGGAAGGGTGTTGATCTCGAAGGCGGGGAACGGCGGTGGTGTGTCGCGGGGACCCAGGTATACCCAGATCATCCGGCTCGTCTCGTGACACGGGTATGAGCGAACCCTCACCTTGCTCATGAAGTGCTGGTGGGCGCGACTCCCTTCCTTCTCGGTGGGAATCTCCATCGGGGAACCTTCGGTGTCGAACTTCCAACCGTGGTACTGACATCGGATCCCGCATCCCTCCACGCGTCCGAAGTAGAGACTTGCGCCGCGGTGCGGGCAGGCCTCGTCGACTGCGCCCATTCTGCCGGCGGTGTCGCGAAACATCACGAAGCTCTCACCGAGGAGCATCATCCGCTTCGCGGGTCCGTCGGGCTCGGGAAATTCCGACGACGGCAGACACGGGATCCAGTACTGGCGCATCAACTCCCCCATCGGGGTCCCGCGACCTACGCGGCAGAGCAGTTCGTTGTCATCACGAATGAGCATTGCGCCATCATGGCGCGATACAGCCCCGGCGTCACTTTTCGCCGAACCTGGACTGCACTAGACGAGCTTGGACTGGTGTCCTTCCCAGTACCTGTCGCGGAGCAGGCGCTTGTAGAGCTTGCCGGTCGGGTGACGGGGCAGTTCGGCCTGGAAGTCAACCGAACGCGGGCACTTGATGTCTGCCAGCTGGGAGCGGCAGTAGGCGATGAGCTCCTTGGCCAGTTCCGGACCTGCGTCGGCCATGTTCACGGGCTGGACAACGGCTTTCACTTCTTCGCCGAAGTCTTCGTTGGGCACGCCGAACACCGCGACGTCGGCGACCTTCGGGTGCATCGTAAGTACGTTTTCGGCTTCCTGTGGGTACACGTTCACGCCACCGGAGATGATCATGTTGGCCTTGCGGTCGGTGAGGAACAGGTAGCCGTCGGCATCGACGTAGCCAATGTCGCCGAGCGTCGACCATCCCTTGGGGTGCCGGCTCGACGCGGTCTTGTCGGGGTCGTTGTGGTATTCGAACGTGCCACCACCACCGAAATAGATAGTGCCGGCTTGACCGGTCGGAAGCTCGTTGCCATCGTCGTCGCAGATGTGCAACTCGTTTGCGATCGCGCGTCCGACGCTGCCCGGCTTCCTCAGCCACTCGTCGCTCTTGATCATCGTGGAGCCGTTGCCCTCGGTGCCGGCGTAATACTCAAAGAGGACGGGGCCCCACCACTCGATCATCTGACGCTTCACCGGAATGGGGCACGGAGCGGCGGCGTGAATCGCGACCTCCATGCTGGATACGTCGTACTTGGCACGGATCGAGGGGTCGAGCTTCAGCATGCGCACGAACATGGTGGGCACCCATTGGCTGTGCGTAACTCTGTACCTATCGATGAGCGCCAGCGCCTCCTCGGCGTCGAAGTGCTCCATGACGACGACAGTGGCGCCGAGGCGGAAGCAGTCCATGCAGTGGCGCAGCGGCGCGGCGTGGTACAGCGGGGCGGGGGACAGGTACACGCTGTTCTCGGTCATACCGTAGAACCCCCGCAACGTGGCTTCGAGGCTCGGGCCCTCGCCCAGCGGAGCGAGGCTCAGGTTCACCTTGACACCTTTGGGACGACCGGTGGTTCCTGAGCTGTAGAGCATGGTGAAGCCTTCAGCTTCGTCATCGATCGGCGTTGTGGGCCGTGATGCGATGGCCTGCTCAAGGGACTCGTAACCTTCGATGATCCCGTCGACCATGGTGAACAGCGTCACGTTGGTAGCCAGGGGTCGCAGCTCAGCGGCGAGTCCGGATTTTTCCCTGGACGTGAAGAATGCTTTGGCTCCGCAGTCATTGACGATGTATTCCGCTTCCCCGAGAGTCAACCGGCTCGAGATGGCGGTGAAGCGTAGTCCGGCGCGCTGGGCCGCCCAGCAGATGCGGAAGTACCACGGGTTGTTCTCCATGAGCAGGGCGATGGAGTCGCCCTGCGCGATTCCCGCAGACCGCATGAGATGAGCAATGCGGTTCGAATCTTGCTCCATCTGGCGGTATGTGATGGTCGCCCCGGTGCCGGCCATGATGTATGCGGGCTTGTCGGGAGTGGTTGCGGCATGGATTCCTAGGTGCACGGCCGACGATCGTACGCGGCCAAAGTGCCCGCAGTCACTTCCGAACCGCGATGGCCACCGAGACGGGCCGACCGCGAACCTGTGAATGTCACCATCCAGCAATGTTCAGTAACAATGTTCATGAAGGGTGGCCTGACTCCGACGTACGACTAACCTCTCGTTCGCGGGTAACGTTTAAACGGCAAACCCGGGGCTGCGATGACAGGCTTCACCGCAACACCCTCACGACGCGTCTCTGTTCCCCAAAATACGGGATAGCAACTGATGTCATGTCGTTGACCGCATCCGGTGCGGCCAACCATCATTTGTTCCCGCCACCCGGATACCGTAAGGATACATATGAAACTCATATGCACACAGCGAATCGTGGTGACGGTCGCTGCGCTGGCGCTGATCATCGCCGCTTGTTTTTCAAATCAGCCGAAATCGGACGCGGCGCCGATCCGCTCTGCGTTCACGAACACCAATCCGAACCTGGTAACCAACCCCACCGTGACCGGATCGACGGGGTGGTCGATGTCGGGCGGTACGGTGTATGACCCGAACGTCTCACGCGGTGCCGGCGGAGCAATCGCCCTCGCTCCCGGTAACGACCCGCTCGAAAGCGCGATAATCAACGTTACCGCCGGTCAGTCGTATACGGTCTCGGTGTTCCTGAGGCAAGCGTCGATGCCGTCCGGCAAGGTGTCGGCCGCCCCGCTGTTTTGGGTGTTCAGCACGGTGACGCAGACATGGGGCTGGGCGCAGCAAGGTTTTAACGATTTTGCATGGTTCGGCGTCAATACCGGCGGAGTATGGCAGGAGTCGGCGCAGTACATCAAGGCCAACACCACGACAAGAATGAAACTACGTTTTGCCCGCGATCAGCAGCAGCTGAGCAACGCCACGGTGTGGCTCGACGACTTCAGTGTCAGAGCCGGAGGGCCTGTCACCCAGGATGTCGACAAGACTCCGAGGCAAGCCTTCGACGGTACACGCACGAAGGTCGACAGTCGTGGGAACTGGAGCATCAAGAACGACAGAACGGGAGCATTCGACCCGTATTTCCCCTTGTGCAGTTGGGTGTCTGCCGGCCGGACGCAGGCGCAAATCAACAACCTCGTCAACGGGCTCAACTCGTCGTGTGGCGGTTGGCCCATCGGTGAAGGCGGGTATTACAACGGCGGTCTGCTTGCATGGAAAGCGGCTGGCCTGAAATTCTTTCTCCAAACTTCACAGTGGATTGATAAACGCGCATTCTTCCGTTTGGCCTGGGGCCAGATGACGACCGTGCTTGGAGGGGCTAACGCCGATCCGCTCGTCAAGAACGAGATCCTGGGGTACCACTGGGACAACGAGTCCAACTTCTCCCAAGATGAGATCGAAGTCTTCGGCGATGTAATTGCTGCGGCCGATACGCTCAACGGCGCGCGTCAGCGACCATTAGTTCAGCTCCAGTCGAACAGCATCGCCAACGCAGCCACCTACACGTCGACGACAACGGCTCGGCCCTTCCTTTTTGATCAATACGTTCACACGCTTGTCGCGGGTTCTCCTACGGTGAGCATGTCGAACGGCATCACGCCAATCCTGTCCGTCGGCATGAGCGTCTCGGGGCCCGGGGTGCCGCCCGGAACCACCGTGGCGGAGATCATCGATAACATCACGTATCGGATGTCGGCAGCGGCGACCCAAACTCTTTCCGGCGTTCGGCTGGTGTTCTCCTCTACAGCTCCTTTCGCTGGCGGTTATGCCCGCGCTGCCCATCGAGCCGGTCAGTCCATCCACGACGTCTCGGCAACCTATTACCAACCAGAGGGGATCCTGCTCAATGCTCGCACCCCATCGAAGGTACCGACGCAATTCTGCGAGATCAACGGTCCGCAATTCATGCGGCTGGCGATCTACCGTTGTCTGGTCGGTGGCGGAAGAGGCATTTCTATTTTCAACGACGGCTCGACGCCCGACGTGCCCGCCGGTACCCGCTACGTCAACCCCACGACCGGAGGAATAGTCGACTGTCGACTGTCGGTCGTCTCGTGCAATGACTGGACAAACCCCCACAACCCACCGCCAATCGACCAATGGCACCCGCAGGTAGCGGGCGACAAAGGCTGGGGCGACATCGTGGACTTCAAGAAGGCGATCCCGGCTCTGCTCCCGTTCATCCGCTCCGACGAACTCAACACCGGGTGGGGTTTGACAACTCCGGCAAATGACGACTCCCACCCGTGGGGCATCTCTACCCGCACCGTCGGCAACGAGGGTGTGACGATGATGGTCACGAATGACGCTCCCGCCAAGGGAGCGAATGCCAAGGTCACCTTTACGCAGGTGTCCGGCCCTTTCGCCGTTTATCAGGTGCGCGATTTCTTCACGGGAAAGGTGTTGGCCAACCCGGCCGGTTCTGGAACGTGGACGGTTCAGGCCGACTCCACAGGCACCCGTGTCGTGCGACTCCTCAGCAAGCAGGGGGCTACGAAGGCACGTTGAGCACCACTGTGTTCTCGAACATGGCGATGGTCATGGCGAAGCGCGATCTTGAGGTCGCGTCGCGTTACGCCACCCTGGTCAAACGCGTTGGCAGGAGATGGTGCCCGTGTAGTCGACGCGCTTGAATTGGCCCGCGCCTTCGCGTTCGATCAGCTTGCCGCCCCCTGCTGCTCCCTCGAAGCCGTCGCGCCCGGATCCGGTGACCACCTTCCATGTCCCCGACCACCCGGTGCTTTGCCGGATGTCGTCGAACATTGCGACGATGACGACATGCCCCGGACGGCACCCCTTGACGGTCCCCTGTACCGTTGCGGCGAGGGTCACGCCCACCAGATCTCCCGTAGCGAGGGCGGCGGCGCTCACAATCGGACCTGTCGCATCGAAGCCACCGACGAAGGTGACCGTCGACGGCCCGATGCTTACAGCACAGTGGATCTTGTCGCACAGGGGCTGGCCGGCCGGCGTCGCCGTGCTCGACCAGGAGACCGTCAATGGTTTGGTGGCCTTCGTGGCCGCCAGGGCGGGGTTGACTGACATGGTGATGCCGTTCAGTGTTCCGAGCGGTACAAGTGCGGCAACGGCGAAAGCGCGGGCGACCGAAAATCGGGCGCGACGAAAGTGGGTGGGCATGTCGGTTTTCTCCTATCTGGTGGTGGTTACGGTTTGGGGGGAGAGCTTCGATGGTCGAGACCGCCGCGCGCTGCCATCGCCGCGAGGCTCGTCCGGTTGCGGACGCCAACCTTGGCGTACGCGTGGGCAAGGTGGGTCTTCACGGTCGCGACCCCGATAATCAGACGCGCCGCGATCTCCGCGTTGCTGTGGCCGGCGGAGGCGAGTTCGACCACCTTTCTCTCGGTCGGGCTGAGGCTCGACCAACCCAAAGCGCCCCGTGGCCGTTCGCCACGCATGCGCTGAGCGAGATCGATTGCATCGTGCAGATTGAGCGTCGTTGCCTTCGCTCCCGCCTCGGTCCCCCGGGTCGGGCCGGCCGCCCCGGGGGTTGTCGGGGCCGACTGCAGCGCGGCGCTAACGAAACCCCATCGGTGCGAATATCTCATCTCGTGACGAGCTTGTTGCGCGGCCTGGAGGAGCCTGGCGGCTAGGCCCGGGCTCCCGGCACGCAGAAGTTGTGCACTGAGCAGTTCCAACCCGTCGACACCGGCAAGGGCGATGCCGTGCTCGACGGCGATGCGCATTAGATGAAACGCGCTCGAGCGGGCGTCACCATCCTCCTGCGCCAGGTAGCGGACCCAACCGCGCAGCAGGACGGTAAGGTACGCGCCGGGCGGAATTTCGTCGTCTTCATACCCCGAAAGTGCCGCTTCGACGAATCGGGTTGCGCTGTCCAGTTCGCCACGCTCAAGCGAGCAGAATGCCAACGGGGTGTGCAAGAACCCGCCTCGATGCCTCGGGGGCTCCGGCAACGGAACGCCATCTGAATTTCCGGATGCGATAGCAAGCCACGCATCGTTGAACGACGCAACCCTCAGGTCGAGCACCTGCAGGTCGAGGCGCCGGTGACGCAGTCGCTCAGATGCCATGGCCAGCACGTCCCGATCACCGAAGAGCACCGCCGCCCATACGGTCGCACTGATGGTCACGTTGACCCACGGTTCGACGGCGTCGACGATCATGTCGATCGCGTCGGCGCGCACGTCATGCCAGCGTCCGGCTGCGGCCGCCGGCGCCACTTTCAGCGACAGGAGCATGTCAGGGTCTTCACATTCTGCGTCAACGCCGATCAGGTCGTGCACCTTCCGGAAGCGACCCATTCGTGAATGAGCGATTGCCGCTGACTCCAGACAGAGTCGGGCGAGTGTGCCGTCTTCGTGCTCACGGGCCTTCGCCGCGCACGCCTCCAAGGCACCGGCCACGTCGCTCCGCCCCGAGAACGAGTCGATCCGGAGTCGGGCCGCCTCGAGCCATCGCACCACCTCGGGGTCCGAGCCGGTAAACGCCGCGACCTCCGGCTGGTCCATTGGGGCACCGCAGAGTCGCGCAGCAAAGAGAAACCCCGCGTAACCAATGACATAGTCCGGGCCATGGGGTGCCCGATACTCGGCGAGGACACCAGCCAGATGACGCACGTCCGCGAAGCGCCCGGTCCGCCACATCCACTCGCCCAGGTCGCGGAAGAACTCGAACGGAAGCGGATGCTGATCCATGAGCAGCCATTCCGCGGCCGAGCGCAGGTCGTCGGCGTAGGGATCGAGCAGACGTTTCAGTTCGCCGCTCGATTGTGATCGCACGTTTGCCGACCCAATAAACCGGGCCATCAGCTTGGCGTGACGGTGGCGGGCCGACTCGATCTCACCCAGTTCCCGTGCCTTGTCGATGGCGTAGAGGCGGATCGAGTCGAGGAGGCGGTAGCGCTCTCCGTCGAAGACCACGAGGTGTTTGCCCACAAGGCGATTGATGAGGTCGAACACCGACCATTCGTCGACAAACCCGTCGGCGGCGACGGCTTGCGCGGCGTTCATGGTGAACGCCCCGCACAAAACGCCGAGACGCCGGAACGCCGCCCGTTCGGCATCGTCCAGAAGATCGTATGACCAGTCGATCGACGCGAGCAGCGTCCGGTGACGCGCAACGGCAGTGCGGTCACCGCCGGTCAGGATCCGGAATCGTTCATACAGTTGGGCTGACAACGACGCCGGTGACATCGAGCGCACCCGCACGGCCGCCAGTTCGATCGCGAGTGGGATTCCGTCCAATCGTTCGCAGATCGCCGTAACGTGCCCGAGCATCGGGCCGAGCTCGAAGTCGGAGCGAACCCGTCGAGCACGGTCGGCGAACAGTTCGATGGCATTGTGAATTGGCAGCGACGGCAGCTGAAACGACACCTCGCCCGCCACCCCGATCGCCTCCCGCGATGTCACCAGTACGACCGCCGAAGGACATCCGTCAAAGAGTTCCCCGATCACCCGCGCAATCGCTGCAACGACGTGTTCGCAGCCATCGAGAATCAACAGCGCCCGCCGTTCCGCCAGGATGTTGTTCACGGTCGCCTCCGCCGATAGACCGGGTACCTCGGAGGCACGGCAGGCCTGCGCTATCGCACCCCACACCTCGTCATGCGAACGAACGTGCGAGACGTCGGTCCACCAGACGCCGCCGTCGAACTCGTCGAGCATCGCAGCCGCTACCGCTAAGGCCAATCTCGTCTTGCCGCAGCCGCCGGGTCCAGTCACCGTCACGAGGCGGTCTGTACGGAGGCATCCCTGCAGCCTCTCGATCTCAGGCCGACGACCGACGATGGCCGTCGATGGGGCCGGAAGATTGGTCGGAGCGGGTTCGTGCTCCCGAAGCGACATTGGCGGCGGGTCACCAATCGACCGTATGAGACCGAAGATCGGACCCGCGTCGGTCGGGCCGCCGAATTGGCGCGCCCCGAATGGAACCAACACCTGACCCGGGGGTGTCCGGCCTTGGACAACCGCGGCGGTTGCGCTGCTTAATACCACCTGACCACCGCGGGCGAGCCCGAGGATCCGACCGCACCGCCGGACGGTTTCTCCACCGACCGGTTCTCCGTCGCTGACCCGCGCGTCACCCGTGTGCAGCGCCAAGCGTACCGCTGATGCCATGGGCAGCGAGAGCGGCGCGTCCAACGCGGCCCGGGCCTCGCTCGCCGCCAGGACCGCGTCTGTGGCCGACGCGAACACCGCCGCGCAGGCGATACCGAACGGGACCGCTGTCAGCGGGCGGCCGTTCCGGGAACTGGCCGTCACTTCGATCACCTCGCTGAGGCTCCGCAGTGTTGCCGCCATCGACTCCGGGTTGCTCTCGCGGAGCTCGTACGCGTTTTCAACGTCGGCCATGAGGAAGGTCACGGTCGACTCGCGCTCGGCCATCGCCCGATCATGTTCCAACTCGATGGGATACGCAACACACGTTGTCATTGTCTCCGGGTCATTCACCGAATACATCCACCAAAAGGTGGATAGCCGTCCGAGTTACCCGATTGGCAATTGGGACCGACAGTGAGTTGGTGTTCGCGACCGTTTCAATCTTCCTTTGATCTTCGGATGCAAGTCTCGTTCGATTGTGGCCAGGGCCTTCGCACCGTTGAGATCGGCCGTCACCGTTCCCGAAGGTGGTTTGCAGCGTCTCCGTGCAGTACGTTTCGTCCGCAACCACCCTCGTTCCCAAAAGGCACCGCATGAAGCTGACCACCGTTAGAACGCCCAGCGGAACCCGTGCGGGTCTCGTCGAGAACGATGAGATCGTCCTTCTCCCGCACGCCGATGTACGGGCGGTACTCGAAGCGGCCGAAGCGTCAAGCGTCGAGGCGGTGGTCGGCTCAGCCGAGCGGGGTGAACGGATGGCAATCGACTCGGTTGATTTCGCGCCGGTTGTTCCCCGGCCCGAGAAGATCGTGTGCGTAGGGCTCAATTACCGGTCCCATATCGAAGAGATGGGACGCGCGCTGCCGGAATTTCCCACGCTGTTTGCGAAGTACAGCCGCTCGTTGACCGGGGCCCGAGATCCCATTCCTCTTCCGGTCGAGTCGTCGTCGGTCGACTGGGAAGTGGAGTTGACGATCGTGATCGGTCGGACCGTCCGGCGGGCGCGCGGCAGCACTGCCCTCGACGCTATTGCCGGATTCACGGTGATGAACGACATATCGATGCGTGACTGGCAGAACCGCACACTCCAGTTTCTTGGCGGGAAGACGTGGGATGCGAGTACCCCGGTCGGCCCGGTGTTCGTCACGCGTGACGAGATCGGTGACGGGGTGAACCTTGCGCTGCGGACCGAAGTCGATGGAGTCGTGATGCAGGAGTCGACTACGAGCGACCTCCTGTTCGGTCCGGTCGAACTTGTCGAATACATCTCGACGCTGGTGACGCTCGAACCGGGCGACCTCATCGCCACTGGAACACCCGGCGGGGTGGGCGCGGGGCGAAAACCTCCGGTTTTCCTCCGCCCGGGGAACGTGGTGCGCGCAACCATCGACGGGATCGGCACGCTCGAAAACACCTGCAGAGCGGAGTAGACCCGTCTTGCGGAGTACCCGACAGGACTGACCCGAATCGCGAACGTCGATCAGGGCCGGCGCGTTTCGTTCGGCGGCCGACGCCGTCGTCAACGTCGTCTATCGAGCCTACGCAAGGGTTGACGTGAGGGTGTCAATGAGCTGGTCGATCTCTTCGGTCGTGTTGTAGTAGTGCACGGAGGCGCGGACCGCTGCGGGAACGCCGCGGGTTTCCATGTCGAGGCGGGCGGAACCGGCGTGCGCGACGCTGGTGTTGATTCCCGCGACCTTGAGTCGTCGTTGCGTGACTTCGGGCGGTTCGTGGTCCACGCGAAAGGTGACTATCCCGCTGGCCAGCGCTCCTCCGTCAAGTACCTCGATCCCGGATGCCGTGAGCCGCTTGCGGAGGTAGGTGGCCAACGAGCCAATGCGTTCGGCGATTTCCTCCATCCCCCAGGAAAGTGCATAGTCGATCGCGACGCCCAGCCCTACCTTGGTCGCCATGTTGACCTCGAATGATTCGAGCCGTCGAGCATCGGGGAGCAGTTCATACGTGTGCTTATTGATCCAGGTGGCGCTGTGTCCGTCGATCCCGTGTGGATCGACCCGATCCACAATTCGACGGGAGACGTAGACGAGGCCGGTTCCCCGCGGGGCACGGAGGAACTTGCGCCCCGTTCCCGTCAACACGTCGCAGCCGATCGCCTGGACATCGACCGGCATCTGGCCGAGCGACTGGCAGGCGTCGAGGGCGTAGATGGCGTGGCCCGACGACCGTATCAGCGCGCCGGCCCGCTCGACCGGGTTGACGAGACCCCGGTGCGATCCGACGTGGGTGAGCTGCACCAGAGACACCCGTTCGTCGAGGAGCAGGCGAAGTGATTCGAGGTCGATGGAACCATCGGTGCCGGATTCGATGATCCGGATCTCGATGCCCAACAACTGGCGCGCCTGAAGCAGTGCCAGGTAGTGCGACACATAGACGGTGCGATCGACCAGCACCACGCTGTTGCGGGCGATGCTCCCGGTTGCGGCCAGACCCCAGAACGTGTTGCTGAACGCCAGGGTGTCGTTGTATGCAAATGCGATTTCGGAGGCTGATGCATGTATCAGGGCGGCGGCCGCCGGGCGGTAGCGGTCGATCAACTCGGCGTCGGTGGCCGCCTGCTCGTAGGCGCCGGCGAGTGCCTCCCGCCCGACGTATCCGATCACTGCGTCGGTGACGACGCGCGGCGGGAGAGACCCGCCCGCGTTGTTGAAGTGAACCACCGTTTCACAGCCGGGGGTGTCCGCGCGTGCTCGGGCGACGTCGATTCGGTTCATGCATCATCATCGCAGGCGCCGCCCAGGGCCGGGCCGTTGTTGCTGCGCCGGTGTGTTCGGGCCGCTTCGATTCGTGGAACGTTGCGTCGTGGTGTCGCAGCGTCGCGGAACCTCTCGTAGCTCTCACCGGGTGGGCAGAATGCACGGCCTCGTTTCCCATCGTGGACCAGACTGGTCGATGTGATCGATCTCGGGAGGTTCAGCCGATCGGTTTCCCGACCACCGCGAGGTTGGCGGGCGCCGGTGGTGGTGGCCGGGGCTGCGGCGCTGTTGGTCTCGCTTGACACCACGGTGAACATTGCCTTCCCGGCGATCACCGCCACGTTCAGACTCGAGGTCAGTCAGATCCAGTGGGTGGTGGTCAGCTATGTGCTGACGTTGGCGAGCCTTCTCCTGGCGACGGGCCGTTTGAGCGACTCGTTCGGCCACCGCCGCGTCCTGATGGTGGGGCTCACCGTCACGGGTGCCGGTGTCGCTCTCTGCGGGCTGGCACCTGACTTCGGCTGGTTTCTTGCGGCCCGGGTGGTTCAAGGTGGCGGTGCGGCGCTCGTGTTGGGCGCGGCTCCGGCACTCGTGACCGTGATCGCCCCCGAACAGGCCCGAAGTCGGGCTCTGGGCGTCTTCCAAACGGGGGCGGCACTTGGCGTCGCGATCGGTCCGGCGCTTGGCGGAGCGTTGATCGAATGGACCACGTGGCGTGCGGTCTATCTGTTCCGGGTGCCGCTGGCACTGCTTGTTGCCGTCGTCGTCTTCATGGTCATCCCGGAACAGGCGGACCCCGGGCGGACCCGCCGCCGGCAGCGGGGCGATGCCCCCCTCGACCTCGTCGGGGCGTTGTTACTGGGGGCGGGCCTCGCCGCTGGACTCCTCGCCTTTGGCCGTGTCCGTGAAAGCGGCTGGTCCTCGGCGTTGGTCGCGGCCGGGTTGGTTGCCTCGGCCACGCTCCTCGTCACCTGGGTGTTCGTCGAACGGCGGAGCAGGAATCCCGTGGTTGATCTGACCCTGCTCCGTCATCCACCGTTCGCGGTGGCCAACGGACTGAACGTGGTCGCAAACGGCACCATGTTTGCCATCTGGCTGCTGGCGCCGTACTACCTCCTCAACATCCGGGGCCTTTCCACGATCACCGGAGGCGTCGTATTGGGCATGACCCCGCTGGGTACGGCGATCGTCTCGCCTCTCGCCGGCAGCCTCGACGGTCGCATCAGCACCCGGCGTCTCTGCACCACCGGGTTGGCGCTCGAGGCGTTGGGTCTGGCGACGGTCGCGACCATCGGAGCCCACACGACGCTTCTGTTGGTTGCCGTAGCTTTTGCCCTTGTCGGAGTGGGTCTCGGGCTGTTCACCGTGCCGAATCTCAGCTACGTAATGGGCTCGATTCCCCGTAACCGTCAGGGAGTTGCCGGGGGCCTCACCCAGGTGATGCGAACGGTCGGCATCGTGGTGGGTGTGGCGGGTGCGAGTTTGGTGTTCGACGCCCGTCGCCGCCGCCACGTCGACAACCTGTCCGTGGCCGCCGACGATCCGGGGGCGTTCGTGGCCTCGTTCCGCGACACGTTCATTTTGGTGGCGGCTCTGTGTGCGATCGCCGCGTTCGTTTCCCTCCTGCGGACCGCACGCGACTCGGACGCCGCACGTCGAGACATCGCGACCGCCGACCCGGTCGGCGGACCTGACTCGCGTTGAGCCATCGGGGGAGTCGCGGCGACGTTGTACCGGTGGCTACCTTGGGCCGCGTATGAGCCGGCCGGGAAGTTCGCCCGTGAACTCGTCGTTGTCGACGGTCTGGACGCCGGCGACGAACGTGGCCCGGTAGCCCACGGCCCGCTGAACGAGGCGGCGAGCGCCACCCGGAAGGTCATAGGCCATGCGGGGCGGGCCGAAGGTGAGGTGATCGTAGTCGATCACGTTGATGTCCGCCCGGAGGCCCGGCGCCAGCAGGCCGCGGTCGTGCAGCCCGTAGAGCTCCGCGTAGAGCTCCGCGGTCTCGCGGGTCTGCCGGCGGACGACGTGTTGAACAGGCAGGAGCGGCCCGCGGGTACGGTCCCGGGTCCAGAACGTGAGCATGAACATCGGTGTGCCGCCATCGCAGATCACCCCGCAGTGGGCGCCGGCATCGGCCAGACCCATGCGGGTCGAGGGATGAAGCTGGACCTCGTAGCTGAATGATAAGTCACCATATGAATAGTTGAAGAACGGGGTCAACAGCATTCCGTTGCCGTCATGAGCGAGCAGTTGGTCCATGACCAACTGGATAGGTGGGGTCCCGAGCCGTTCGGCCATCGCGGCAATCGATGCCTCCGCGGTCGGCTCGTAGTCAATGTTGCCATCAGCCACCGGCCAGTACGACCCGAGCTTGGCCAGCACCACGGCGTCAAAGAAGCCACCGTCATCGGCCGGCTCCAGTAGCCGGGCCTGAAAGCCCGGATCGCGTAGGACGGTCACCTGCTCCTCGATTGGGAGGCCTTTGAGTCCTCGAACGTCGCCGTCTCGTTGCCCGCTCCCCGCTCGCCCATAACATATGCGCGCAGAGGACCATGGGCGATCTGTGCGCCGATGTCTATCGCGTACGAACGGGCCTCGAGTGCGTTGAGAAACTCGGGGAAGCTCTCCCAGTCCCAGGTGATGCCTTCGACCATGGCCGAGCCCGGGATGTCCTCGACGCCTTCCATCAGCTCGATCAGCCATTCGTGACGGTCCGGAGCGGCCGGGGCGAATCCCACTCCGCAGTTGCCCATGACGGCGGTGGTCACCCCGTGCCACGATGAAGGCGTGAGGTACGGGTCCCAACTGGCCTGGGCGTCATAGTGCGTGTGCACGTCGACCCACCCTGGTGTGACCATCAGGCCCGTGG
Source organism: Acidimicrobiia bacterium (assembly GCA_031383405.1). Lineage (GTDB taxonomy): Bacteria > Actinomycetota > Acidimicrobiia > Acidimicrobiales > JANYDT01 > JANMZO01. The sequence continues at coordinate 36,731 of JANMZO010000407.1, forward strand.
CGTCGAACTCCCGGGTGGCCGACCCGGCGAGCGTCGGACCGACGTCGGCGATTGTCCCGTTGACGACCGCTACATCGGCCACGAACGGTTCGGCACCGCTTCCGTCGACGACCAGGCCGTTGCGGACGATGAGATCAAACATGTCGGCATCGTACCGCTCCACCGAGGAAGAAGCCCGCCGAGGGTGGATCCTCAGATGGCCCGACCTTCGGGCCAGTAGGCGTCGCGGAGCTTGCGTTTGAAGATCTTGCCGGAGTCTTCGCGCGGAAGTGAGGGCGGGAAGTCGACGACCTTCGGAACCTTGTAGCCCGCAAGATGTAGGCGTACATATGATCTGATGTCTTCGGCGCTGAGCGGTGCGAGCTCGCCGGGTTCGCGTTCCACTGCGGCCGCTATCGCCTCGCCATATTCGGGGTCGGGTATACCGAAAACCGCGCAATCACGGATGCCGGGATGGCCCAGGAGACACGCTTCGATCTCGATCGGGTAGATGTTGACCCCGCCGGAGATGATCATGTCCCGCTTCCGGTCGCGTAGATAGAGAAACCCGTCGGCGTCGAGTTCACCGATGTCACCGCAGCTGATGAGACCGTCGCGTCCGATCGCAGCGCGGTCAGTGGCGCGATGTTGATAGGTAAAGTCGGCCATCACCCGGTTGACCATGAAGACCTCGCCGATTTCGCCTGTTTCCAACACACCGCCCGCGTCGTCGTAGATGCGGACCTCGCAGTTCGGAAGCGTCGTACCGACGGTGCCCGGGTGGGCGAGCCATTCTTCGGAATTGCAGGCCACGACGGCACCGCTCTCGGTCCCGCCGTAGTACTCGTCGACGACCGGACCGAGCCACGAGATCATCGCCCGCTTCACATCGGGTGGACACGGTGCTGCGCCGTGGATGACGTGCCGAAGCGTCGAAAGGTCGAACCCGTTCCGTACGCTTTCGGGAACACGAAGCAGGCGGATGAACATGGTGGGCACCATGTGTACGAGATCGAGTCCGTAGCGCTCGATCATCTCAAGACATTCAACGGGCTCAAAACGGGGTTGCAGAACGACGAGCCCCTGCAACGCCGCTGCGGTCAAACCGAACGTGTTCGGGGCGGAGTGGTACATCGGGCCGGTGACCACGGAGCGAACCCCCGGCCGGAGTCCGACTTTCTCGAAGAATGCCTGTTTCGGGTTTGGAGCATTCTCGACGGGCGCATCGCGGCGAACACCCTTCGGCTTACCCGTGGTGCCCGAGGTGTAGAGCATCGCCCCCGGCGCGACCCGGCGGGGCTGGGTCCACGGTTGCGCCGCTGAGAGCTGGAGCTCCCAATCGAGGCTGCCTGCGGGGACTTCAGTCTGGGCCGGACTGAGCGAATAGGCGGAAGCGATCTCCGGTGGTGTCGCCACAACGAGGACCTGAACCCCGGGTGGCACCGCAGGTGCGGCCTGCGGTAGAAGGTCGGCGTGAACGACGAGCACCTTCGCTCCTGAATCAACGAGGACGTGCGTGACCTCGTCGCCCTTGTAATGCCAGTTCAGCGGTACGGGATACGCGCCGAGCGCTCCGGCGGCGAACGATGCCTCAATGAATGCGAAGTCGTTGCGCAGCATCAGTACGACGGCATCGCCTGACCCGACACCTGCGGCGTCGAACACGGTGGATGCGCGTGCCGTGTTGTCGGCGATCTGTTCGTGTGTTCGGTGCCGCTCGCCGGATACGATTCCAAGAAGATCAGTGCTCATAGCTTTCCTTGCGGTTGGAGTGACCCGCGTCGTTGTCGTGTTTTGTCGACCGGTCACGGCTGGAGTTCGCGCTGAGGCAAGAGGAGATCGGCTTCCCCTACCGTGCTCAGCTCCGATGGGAAAAGGACAGCCGCTCGTGGTGAAATGTAAAATCGGAGCCACGTACACATCAGCGGACCACCGCAGGTCACTCGGGTCGCCAGAATACCCGGCCGCTCGCGGAGCGCTGCCGTCCCATCGGGCAGCGTGGTGGCGAACGATCCATCGGATGTCGCGGTGACGCGCAATGTTGTCGGCATCGGAACCGGCGCCGCGAACCGGCAGATGATGCGGCCAATCCTCCGCCGTCCGTCACCCCACAATCATCGACGGCAGACACCGACTTCGCGAGGGTCGCAGTTCCGTGAAGCAACAGGAAAGCGAGCCAATTGTCGGCCGCTGCCTGCCATTCGGTGTGGATCGGGTTCCAGATGCGCGAGCACTCGGTGTAGATGTGCGCCTCCTGGGGACCGATGGTGACGTCGACGGTGCGCACGTCGGGTGCGCAGGTGCGGTCGTCGGCTGCCTGTGCGGGTTCGGGGATCGGTGGGGCCTGGTCAATTGACGCGGGATCCCCGCGTAATTCGACTCCGAGGAGGACGTTGCGCTGATACGTCGTCGCCACCGCTTCGCCGGCGGCGTCAACGGTTGCGAGCCGTAACCACGTCGCGGCACCGGCGCGCCCCGCCTCGACGCCGACGATCGTGGCCGTCGTGGTGAGTTCGTCGCCAGCGCGGACAGGTCGGTGGATGGTCACGTCGTGCGACGCATGGACGCCCCGGGTGTCCTCCCCCGGCTCGAGTCCGAGACGGCGGACGCTCAGCACCGCCGGCCACTCCGGACCGACAATGAACATGGGATGCGCCGTTGCGTCCGGACCGAAGGCGGCCGATGAGGTATCGCCGATACCAGCGCTGTACGACAGCAGCCAGCGGAGGTCGACCCGGTGATGGATCGGCTCACCGGTGAGCCCGAGGACCGATGATGGCAGCGGCATGTACGGACTCTACGCCAGTCGTCTCCGCCGGCTCGAGTTTGGTCGGTGCCTCGGTTGTCGCGCGGTCCTGTTGCGGTTCATTGGCCGCTTGCCGCTTGCCCTACTTTGACTTCCGCGTAGAGTGGACCGTCAGAGGGGAGGTACCGATGACTACGTACGCAGGGGGCAAACGGGTGGTCGATGCCGACAGCCATGTCATGGAGTGGCCCGGATTCCTCACCGAGAACGCCGATCCGCATGTGCGGGACCGGCTACCCGCAATCGCGGGTGGGCTGAGCCGACTCGACATAACCCAGGGCGCGCACACCGAGTCGGAGCTGGCGGGGCTTCTCGAACTCGGTGCCGATCTCACGCGACGAGGACCGAAGTGGCACGCCGCGTTGGGTGGTGTCGACGGCGTGGAGCGGAGTGCCGCTCTGGACCTCCTCGGCTTCGAGCACCAGGTCGTCTACTCCTCGCTGTGCGCCCCATTGTTCGAGCTGACCGACCCCGAAGTCCGCTATGGCGCGTACCGGGCCCACAACCGGGCGGTCGCCGGCTTCTGTGAAGCCGACCATCGACTTTCCGGTGTTGCGCTGTGCGACCTCGACGACATCGACCGGGCCATGGTCGAACTCGACGCCGCGCTGGACATGGGCCTTGGATCGGTTTGGATCCCCGCCCGGGCACCCGGTGGACGGGCTCCCGGTCATCCACTCCACGAACCCTTCTGGTCACGGCTCGCAGAACGTGGCGCTCCGTTCGTGCTGCATGTCGGGAGCGGCCCGTTGCAGATCGGCCCCGCGTGGATGGACGACGGACGCCCACCCGACGAGCAGATGGTCGGTGCGGAGATCATCGGGTCCAAGGACTTCATGACGGTCCACCATCTGGCCCAACGCTTCCTGTCGGTGCTCGTTCTCGATGGTGTGCTCGAGCGGCACCCGACGCTGCAGGGCGGTGCGATCGAGATGGGAGCCGGATGGGTGCCCGACATGCTGCGTCGGCTTGATCATGCGGTGGCGATCTGGAGCCGGTCCGAACCGCGGCTCGCCGGCATGGAACGAACCCCGTCGGAGCAGGCCGGGGCGCAGCTGCGCTTCACTCCGTACCCCTTTGAAGACGTTGGGCTCTTCTGCGCAACGTCGGACCCGCGTTTGTATCTGTTCTCCTCCGATTACCCGCATGCCGAGGGTGGGCGGGATCCGCTCGGCCGTTTCAGCCGCTCGCTGAGCGGGGCCGATGCCTCGGTCGTTGAAGGATTCCTGTCGGCAAACGCCCGGGAGTGGCTCGGGCTCGAGCGATAGGCATACAACGCCTACCGTCGAGGCCGTCTCATGAAGTGGGCAGCCTGTGCGGGCCGGCATCGTCCTACATGTCGTGGGCTTCGTACACCTCGACCGAGCCACCTGCAGCCAGGATGGGACAACCCTTCGCCAAGGCCGCAGCGGAGGTGAGACTCTCCGCAGAAACGACGGAGTACCCGCCCAGTCCCGACGTTGCCGCCGTGATAGAGCCATCAGACGCGACGGCGGTCGATTCACCGAACGGGTTGCCTCCGTCAACGACGGCTGCGCCCAGGGTCCCGAACCAGCCCATCCACGCCTCCATGACTTTTGCACCTTCGGCTTCGCTCGTCGGTGCCGCTCCGCCCTTGTAGATCAAAACGAACTTTCCCATGATTCTCCTTTGTCTGTAGTCGCCAGATCGTAGTAACCAGGCGCTACCGGGACAACGAACGGGAACGCCCGAATTCGACAAGGCTCAGCGGATTCTCTTTCCCATCGTTTGCTTGTGGCGGAGCGGTCGTCACGGGAACGTCGGCGTGGTCGGCAGTGGAGCGTCCGACGTGGTCCGCCGCGGTCTTCTGGTGGTGGGCTTTCTGGTTGTGGTGGTCGGTGCCTTTGTTGTGGTCGGTGGCTTTGTTGTGGTGGTTGTTGGCATGGTGGTTGTGGGCACGGTGGTCGGTGGCTTTGTTGTGGTGGTTGTTGGCATGGTGGTTGTTGGCATGGTGGTTGTTGGCGTGGTGGTTGTTGGCATGGTGGTGGTGGGCATGGTGGTGGTGGGCATGGTGGTTGTTGGCATGGTGGTTGTTGGCATGGTGGTTGTTGGCATGGTGGTTGTTGGCATGGTGGTGGTTGTGGGCATGGTGGTTGGCGCGCTGGTGGCCGGAACGCTCGTGGAGGTTGGTGGCTGCGGCCCGGTGCTGAACACTCCGAGGTCGGCGAATACTGCGTTCGACTCGTTCCTCCCCAAAGCCGATTCCGTGAGGCTGGGGTCGCGGCCCAAACGGTTCAGCACGGTCGCGTACACGGAGCGGAAGTCGACCGTAGGTATCATGGCGTCGAAGTAGCGCGAGGTGGGAGCCAGGCTGGGCATTTCGCCGTACAGGCCGCCCCGGGCCCCGCCGCCGATCACGAACACCGAGGAGCCCAGACCGTGATCGGTTCCACTGCCCGAATTCTGGGTGACCTGCCGGCCGAACTCGCTCTGAATGACAACAAACACGTCGTTCGCGCGAGGGGAGTTGTCGAGCAGCGAGAAGAAGTGGGCGAGTCCGGCGTTCAGTTCGGTGAGTCGCTCCCAATGGTTGTAGGGCTCTCCGCCGTGGGTATCAAAACCGCCAAGGTTCGCGGCGTATGTCTGACACGGCACGCCGCCCAGTATGAGCGATGCGGCCGTGCCCAGTTGTGACGCGAGCGATCCCGAGCCACCCGCCGACGGGAGTCGGGCGACGCCCTTGGCGGTGGCCATGGCCGCGTTCGCGTTTGCCAGCGCGACAGCGGCTTTGGCTACTTTGTTCGTTGCCGTTGAAGCGAAATCTCCGTAACTCTGAAAGTCGTTCTTCCACCGGGTTCCGTCGGGGACGTTGGAGACGTAGAAGTCGAAAGACTGCAGGTCTGCGATAGCAACGCTCGGAGAGTTGAGACTGGACAGGGACTGGTGAACACCGGCGAGCGAGATGGCTCCGAGCGGCTGGTTGGCGTTGGCAAGATCGTTGTATCGGCCGAGCCATCCCGTCGCCATGAGAGGGCCGGTGAATGCTCCCGCCCATCGGTACGACATCGCACCGAAATGGCTCATCTCGCGTTGAATGTTTTCGCCGACACCCTGAATGATGGCGACATCACCACGGTCATGCCACCGGTTCGCCAGCCACGGCAGGGCCCCGTGCAGGGCCCACGCGCCGTCGAGATCCAAAGCGGGTGGAAGGTAGTCTCCGGCCGGCGGTGCCGAGTACGGCCGGGTATTGGTCAGGCGGGTGATTGCGATGCCGGGCCGGGCGCTCCTGTAGTAACCCGTCGTGTTGGGCACACCGAATGGGATGTGCGTGTTCAAGATGTCATTCGCTCCGGCCAACTCAATCACAACGACGACCGGAGTTCCCGTGGGAAGCGCCGGCCCAAGGGCGGCGTACGCGGTGGAGTTTCCGAGGAGAATGCGTCCGAGTGTCGTGCCGGTCACCCCCGCACCGAGCACCACCCCCATTCCCTGCAGGAGTTCGCGTCGGGAAAAAGTTGTTCTTGTCATGGTCGCGGTTGTTCTCGAGGTCGTTCCAGGCGTGCTCGTCATCGTGGGTGTCTTTCGCGTTCGGTTTTCGTGGTCTGTCGGATTTGTCGCAAGAGTCAGTTCGCCAGAAACTCGGGCGACAGCAACAGGAGATTCAGAAGTCCGGCCGCTCGGGCCGGGGTCCATGAGCCTCCGGTGGCGTAGTCCGTAAGCGCGCCTAGGGTTTTTGGTGAAACCGGGTTCAGCCCTGCCATGGCGACGACAAACGAGGCGGCGTTGGCCGCCGTTGTACTGCCGTGCACCACCGTGACGGACGGACACACTGAGCCGACGATCGCCCCCGACCAGTCGAAGCCCTTCATGGAAATCCCGTTTGCGACCTGGCACCAACGTTGAAGGTTGGTGGCATTGAGCCATTGGTCGCCTTTGGGCCACCCGGAGACGTTCGGGGGGCTGAACGGGTGTTGTGACTGCTCGCGAAGCAACCAACCGAGGTTCGATGCGTCGGCCACGAGTCCACCCCAGCCCAACAGACGCGTTGCCGACACGAGTAGTTCGACCGGGGTCTTCACCTTTGAGAAGATGGCCTGATCTGACAGGAACTCCGGTCGGTTCGCTATCGCAGAGACCAGACCCGCGATGTTTCCGTCCTGCCCCCACACCGGAGCGAGGGCACTGAGTACTTCAGGGGTGGCAACCAGCCCCGTGATCTCGCGGTAGAAGCGGGCGGGGATGTAGTACGGCCATGACTGGTGGCCTACCAGCGCTCCCACCACCTCGGTGAGGCCGGCCGCACCCCGGTTGGCGCCGAGGAACGTCTTACTCCCGGGATCCCACTGCGACGCGTTGAACGCTGACAAACCCGTGTTCCAGTTGTACTGCCAACCACTAAGTGCACGTGCTACCTCCGTGATGTCAGCCTGTCCGTAGTTCGAAGCTCCGGTGATTGGGTGAACCCGCCCGATGGAGAACAGTTCAAGAAGCTCCCGTGCGTAATTCTGGTTGGGGTGGTCCCTGGTATTCAGATATCCCGAGAGGTACTTCAAAATCCCGGAACGTCCGGACACATCGAGCAGCAGCTGCCGGTAGGTCGAGCCCATGGCCGCCCGGAGGTAGGAGATGTGGTCCCGCATGTCATTGAGGTACACCGAGTCGACGATGCCCACGACCACCAGGCCCTGAAGAATCCAGGAGATCCGTTCCTGTGCCGGGTTGTACTGGGGAGAAGTAGTGCCGGACCCGCTGGTCACGGGGCCGAACGCCATCAACTCAAGTTGGCGAAGCGCTGACGCGTCGGTCTGCTGGTCCGCCGGAAATGCCGAAGCCGCCCAGGAAACCGACGGCCGGCTGAGGAGCTGGCTGATGGTCGCCTGTGCTCCCTGACCAACTCCAGCGTCGATGTCGGGCTTGGTCGGCCCAAAGCCGAGGCGTCGCCAGATGTGGGCGATCTGTGCTTCGAGTGCTGCCACGGTTCCTCCTGGTCGCCCGCTCCGTTGGCGGGGTCGGACGTAGTGAAACCGATCGGCCGCGAATCGTCACCCGTTTTCCCTACTCAATGTCGCAGAAGTACTACTCAACCTTGCGAACGGGTATTCACACGTGGCCGGTCGAACATCGAGCATCGCGGGTTCGGGCCGGGTTGCGTAGGATTCGTCAATGCCGTTGCTCCATCTGCACCGTGATGTCGTGCCTGCATGTGTGGTGCACCTGCAGTCGGCGGCTCTTCGATGAATGCTGCACCAGCGCTTTCGAAGAGTTGGCCAATTCAAGGCCGCACCCGTGAGCTGATCTCCCTGATGGAGGTGGTCACCGCAAGCGAGCCAACCTGTGCGATGGTGAGCGGGTTGGCGGGCGTCGGAAAGACCCGGTTGGTCGCCGAGATGATCGAACGGCTCGCACTTCTCGGTGTTCCCACGGCTCTCATCGTTGGTACCCGCGCCGGCTCGACTCTTCCTCTCGGTGCCCTCGCCCCGTTGCTCGGCCGACCCCTACGGGCCGATCAGGCCTCTCTACTCGATCTGGCCCGTGAGGCCTTGAGTTCGCTCAGCGCCAAACGGGGTTTCGTTCTGTTCGTCGATGATGCGCATCTACTCGATGACGTCTCGGCCATGGTTGTGCATCAACTCATCTTGCGTGGTGCGACGCACGTCGTCGTGACCGTGCGGATTGACGAGCCGACGCCCGATGCCATAACCGCGCTTTGGAAAGATGATCTCGTCGTCGGAGTGGAACTCGCGGCCCTGGATCGCGCGGCGATGGTGTCGTTGGTCGAAGGGGGACTGGGCGGCCCGTTGGAAGGGGCCACGGGTGAACAGCTTTGGAAAGCGAGCCGTGGGAACCCCATGATGCTTCGTGAGCTGGTTCGTGGGGCGTCCGAGGGTGCCGCGCTCCAGTTCGACCATGGGCTCTGGCGATTGGTCAAACCTCTCTCGGTGTCTCGCCGGTTGATTGAGTTGGTCGAGTCCCGCCTTGGCGAACTGTCCGGTCCCGAGCGGGAGTGTGTGGAGCTTTTGGCGCTCGGCGAGCCGCTCTCTGCGCACACGCTGAACGACATCGTCGGACCCGCAGCGCCCATCGAGTTGGAACGGCGCGGTTTGGTCATCGTGGAAACTCTCGACGCACGAGTGGAGGTTCGTCTCGCCCATCCTCTCTACGGCGAGGTGGCGATCCGCTCGCTCCCGGTCCTTCGCGGAGGCCTCCTTCGGAAACGGTTGGCTGATGTTGTGACTGCTTCGGGGATGCGGCGTCGACAGGACATGCTGCGGGTCGCGACGTGGTTGCTCGATTGTGGTGAGCCGCTTCCTCCGAAGTTGGCAGCGAGTGCGCTCGGTGAGGCGTTGGTCGCCCAGGACCTTTCGCTTGCGCTGCGGTTGGCGAGGATCGCCGCGAGTACGAACTCACCCCACGACGTGATCATGTTGGGTGTCGTCCTCAACGAACTGGGTCGGCACTCCGAGGCCGAGACAGGGATGCAAACACTCATCGACGAGGTCGATCTCGATGCGGAGCACCTTGCCATCGCGGTTATGAAGAGGGCAACCTCGTTGTTCTGGGGGCTCGACCGGTCCGGCGATGCGTTGGCGGTTCTGGTGGACGGCGGGAACCGTCTTCGTTCGTTGCCGGGCCATGAAGCCTGGGCCCAGGAACTGATCGGGCAACGGTGCAGTTTCGAGGTGCTGCGTGGCAATCCGCGTGTGGCCCTGGCACTCGGTGAGGGCGTGCTGGCAACGGCCGTCGGGAGAACCCGCGTGGAGGCGCTGGTCGGTTGCGGTGTCGCGAGTTTCCTGGTCGGTCAACTTCATCACTCGATCGCCCTGGCGAAGGAAGCGTTGCTGCTGCACACGGAAATCGGAGAGCACTATTCGCTGTCGCTGCCGGGAATCCATGTGGTCTCGATGACCATGGCGCTCACCGAACTTGGTCTGTTCGCAGAGGCGGAAGCGGTTGCGTCCAAGGCGTACGACGAGACGTTGCGGATCGGTTCGCTGCGCGGCCAGGCCTGGTTCGCTGCGCAACGGGGCCGAATAGCCTTGAGGCGCGGACAGGCGGCGTCGGCGCGCATCCGGTTCGAAGACGGAGGTGTCGCTGCGGCTCAGGTTGGTCTGTCCGGTTTGCACCGCTGGTGTCTGGCCGGGTCGGCGATGGCCTCGGCGATTCTGGGCGACGTGACCACCGCGCAGGAACGACTCAACCAGACGTGGGGGATTCCTTCGGCGCTCAAGGTGATGGACCATGAGGTTGACCGCGCGGCGGCTGCGCTCGACCGCGCGAATCGTGACATCGAACGTGCGCGCTCGCGCCTGTGGTCAGCCGCCGACGCCGCATCGGCCTCCGGATCTGCGGTGCTCGAATTGTCCTGCCTCCATGACCTTCTCCGTTTGGGAGTACCGGACACCGGCGGCCTGGCCGGTCGGATGGAGCGGGTTGGATCCCAGATCGATGGACCACTGGCGGCGACTCTCGTCGCACACGCCCGCGCTGCGAGTCACGTCGACGCCCGATCCCGTGCGGTTGCGCTCTCGGAGGTGTCTTCGGGGTTTGCCGGACTGGGGGCGAATGGCCTTGCGTGGGAAACGGCCCGCAGCAGCGCTCTTGACTACCTGTCGGTCGGTGACCTCCGTTCGGCGCACCGCCTCCGACGCCGAGCGGAACTCCTGGCGCAACACATCGAATGGGGAGTTTCCGCCGGCGACATACCGGAGCTGGCCGACATCACGCTGACCGACCGGGAACTTGAGATTGCGAAGTTGGCGGCGGGTGGAGTTACGAGCCGTGACATCGCCAGCCGGCTCTTTCTGTCCGTCCGGACGGTCGACAACCATTTGCGCCGGATCTACGGGCGACTTGGTATCGCCGGCCGAGCGGAACTGGCCGACGTCTTGGAGGACGACTAAGCGGCATCAGGCAACGTTTGCGGTGTTCTAGCGGCCGGATGAGCTTCGAGCCACCTGTGAGGCGGATCCCCGGTGCTACTCGGGGCCGTGCGGCGGTGTGGCACCATGTCGTGCGGTCGGATAGGCCCGCCCGAGCAAGTACTGACTGGAGCGAACCCGTGCCGATGATTGAACATCCCCGACCCGTCCGCGAACTTGTCGTCGA
>JANMZO010000419.1:0-3451 GCA_031383405.1 Acidimicrobiia bacterium
CTCTGGTCGGCCGCCGCCGTGTGGATCAAGGAAGGTCCGGGCATCGCCAAGCTCGTCGCCGAGTGGATGACCTACGGTTACCCCCACGTATGCGACCCGCACTCATCTGACATCAGTCGCCTCTACCCTCATGAGCGTACTGAGCACCACATCAATGCCCGTTGCTCTGAGCATTTCAACAAGACGTACGGCATCGTCCATCCGCGTGAGCAGTGGGCGTCGGAGCGCAATATGCGCCGTTCACCGTTCTACCTTCGTGAGGAAGGCCTCGGTGCGGTCTTCTTCGATGCCCGTGGTTGGGAGCGTCCACAGTGGTACACGTCCAACGCTTCTCTTGTCGAGAAGTTCCCGGCCGTGTGTGCCCCGCGTGAGCACGAATGGGATGCCCGCTGGTGGTCGCCGATCATCAACGCCGAGCACATGCAGATGCGCGAGAGCGTCGGCATGGTTGACCTCACTGCGTTCAACGAGTTCGACATCACCGGCCCCGGTGCGCTCGCCTTCATGCAGAAAATGACCGTCAACAGCTGCGATGTACCGGTTGGCCGTTCGGTGTACACCCCGCTGCTGACCCCCCAAGGGGGCTTCCGTGGTGACCTCACGATCCAGCGTCTCGGTGCCGACCACTTCCGCATCATCACCGGGGCCTTCGACGGTGGCCGTGACAACTACTGGTTCCAGCGCCACATGCCGACCGACGGTTCGGTGCGCTTCGAAGACAAGTCCGGATCCATCTGTACCATCGGCGTCTGGGGCCCCAACGCCCGCAACCTCATGTCGAAAATCACCGAAGGCGATCTCTCCAACGACGGATTCCCCTACGGTGCTGTGAAAGAAGTCCTGATCGACGGTATCCCGTGCATCATGTTCCGCATCTCCTACGTCGGTGAGCTCGGCTGGGAGGTCTACACCAAGATGGAGCACGGCCTTCGTCTTTGGGACACAATTGCTGAAGCCGGTAAGGAGTTTTCGGTCATCCCCGTCGGCATCGGCGTGTATGCCGTCACCGGTCGCATTGAGAAGGGCTACCGCCTGATGGGCGCCGAACTGGAGAGCGAATACAACCCGGTCGAGGCTGGCCTCGACCGACCGAAGGTCAAGGCGGCCGACTTCATCGGCAAGGAGGCGTATCTGGCCGCTCGCGCCGAAGGTGCGTGTGCGAAGCTCTGCACACTTACGATGACGAGCCACCTGTCGGCTTCGGGAATAAACCGCTATCCGACCGGCGGCAACGAGCCGATCCTCACCGTCGATGGCGAGCGCATCGTCGATGCCAAAGGCCGCGTCTCGCGCGTCACCACCGCTGGTGCTTCTCCTTCGCTCGGCACTTACATCCTATTGGCCTACCTGCCCACGGAGCAGGCAGTCGAGGGGAAGGAACTCCGGGTCATGTACATGAACGAACTGTTCCCGGTCGTCGTAGCGCGAGTCGGAAGCCAGCCACTGTTCGACCCAACCGATGCCCGGATGAAGCAGTAACCCGTCCGCAATTCTTCCGCAATTCTTCCGCCGGTTTGAGGGCTAACCATGAACTATTCATACTTCGCCTTCAAACCGAGCTGTACCTTTAGTAAGTGAGCATATTGTGCGCGTTCTTGTCTGTGTGAAGCGGGTCCCGGCTCCGGGTGCCCGAATCAACGTCACCCCGGATGGGCAGGCGGTCGATACCGCCTTTCTCGGCTTCACCATGAGTCCGCACGAGGAATGCGCGGTCGAGGAGGCGATCCGGCAGGTCGAGCAGCACGGTGGCGAGGCCACGGTGCTCACCCTCGGCCCGACCGAGGCCGACGAGCAGGTACGTTATGCGGCTAGCCTCGGTGTACAAAAAGCGATGCTGCTCCCGACCGACGGCACCGACTGGGACCCTCAGCGGACCGCCCGGGCGATCACCGAAGCTATCCAGCAGATGGAAACGGTCGACGGCCCGTTTGACCTCATCCTTTTCGGCAACGAGTCGGCCGATTCGGGAGGCTTCCAGGTCGGGATCCGTGCGGCCGTCGCCCTCGGACGCCCGATGGTAAACGGCATCAAATTCCTGACTGTCACGCCAGCCGACGGCATGGTCGAGGCTCGTCGCGAAAGCGATGCCGGTATGGAGGTTTACAAGCTGACCATGCCCGTGGTCATCGGTGTCAAGGAAGGCATCAACCTACCGCGCTATCCGACAATGAAAGGTCGCCTCGCGTCGAAGAAGGTACGTGTGGATACGTTTAGCCCCTCAGCCGAAATCGGTCGTCAAAAGCTGGTGGAGCTGTACCAGGCGGCGGAACAGGCATCGTCGACGGTGATTCTTGGGAAGGGCCCGGAAGCGGCTGGAGCGGTCGTTGACCTGCTGGAAGAACTTGGCCTGTTCAACGCTGGAAAGGTCGGCGCATGATGTTGCTCGTTGTCGCGGAACATGACCGGGGCTCCCTCTCGGGCGCAACCCTCGAAGCTCTTACGTTCGGACGCTCTCTTGCAGAGAAGCTCGGTGTACCACTAGGCGCACTTACCATCGGAGCGAACGCCGATGAATGTGCGGCCGACCTGGCCCTTTATGGAGCGTCGGTGGTACACCAGGCCCATCATGATGCACTGAACGACTATGGTCCCGAGACGTGGGGTGCCACAGTTGTCGCGGCAGTCGCTACGCTCGATCCGGTAGCGGTGCTGTCATGTGGGACCGACAGGGGTAACGAGGTGCTCGCACAAGCCGCGGCTCGGCTCGATGTGCCGATGGTCGCAAACTGTCTTGAGGTCGAACCACCTGTGGTGCGGGGAGGCGATTGGAAGGTCACCCGCGTCCGCTGGGGCGGATCGTTACTGGAGCACGCCGTGGTGTCCTGTGAAACCGTATTCCTGACTGTCACCTTTCACGCAACGGTCGCCGAGCCACTCGGCGCCGCCGTGGCGTGTACCACGTCGTCTTTCACGCCCGACTTGGATGCGTCGCTGACCCGCACGACTGTCGCTGAACGCGTGACGCGCGAGGCTGGTGTGACGCTATCGACATCGCCGGTTGTCGTCGGTGGTGGACGGGGCGTTGGGTCCCCGGAAGGCTTCGCGCCGCTCACCGAACTGGCTGGCCTTCTCGGCGGCATCGTCGGATGCTCCCGAGCGGTGACGAACAGCGGATGGCGCAACCACACCGATCAAGTGGGCCAGACCGGCACCCGAATAGCGCCCGACATTTACATCGCCTGCGGCATCTCCGGTGCCATTCAGCACTGGGTCGGTGCGATGGCTTCAAAGAAGATCCTGGCGATCAATACCGATCCGGAAGCCAACATGGTCACCCGGGCCGACTACGCGGTTATCGGCGATCTCCACCAGGTGGTCCCGGCCATCAGCGCCGAAATTCGCCGCCGTACCGGGGCCTAACTTACGCCTACGCCGAGTCGGCCCGCCGGCGCCGCTAGTGGTCCGTCGCTGAAATGCCGGGATGGTGTGGCGAGCCATTCGGCGTCGAGAG
>JANMZO010000420.1:0-1935 GCA_031383405.1 Acidimicrobiia bacterium
GTCGTCAGCCCGGTCAGTCTCGATGGCATCGGGATGACCGGCGAGCGCATGGCTGCCGGTGAAGGCGACCGTTCCATTGGCTCCCTCCTCGTTCGCAAATGCAATGCACACATATGGATGAATGAGCTTGTGTCCGGCATCACGAAGGGACTGGGCCACTTCGATCGCCGCGACCACGCCGTAGGCACCATCGAGCCATCCACCGTTCACAACGGTGTCGAGGTGGCTGCCGCTGACGATCGCACCGGGTCCTATGGCGGAACGACCGATCAGATTGGTTGCTGCATCGGTTTCGACGGTGAGACCCGCGTCGATCATCCAACGACCAACCAGGCCGCGGGCTTCCAGGTCGGCAGGTGAGAACGCCAGGCGGGTCACACCTCCATGTTCTGAGGCACCCACCTGCCGTAGCTGCGCCAACCGACGCAGGAGGCGTTCGCCGTTCACGAGCGAAGGAGCCGTGGGCCTGTTGTCCATACAACGTTCAGCATGTCAGATCACCAACGACCATGTTGAACCAGATTGGGTGTGATCCCTTCGCCGGGGAAACAGAAGAATCGCACCCGAACCCGTTCCGATCACGTCTGTCGGGGGCCCGTGCCAGACTTGGAGACGTGACGACGAGTGCTCCCGTGGCGGCCATCGATATCGGTACCAACACCGTCAAGTTGCTCATTGTCGACGGCACCGGGACCTACATCGCGCGTCGGGCAACGACGGTCCGTCTCGGCGAGGGGGTTGATACGTCGGGTCGACTTTCGGATGCGGCAATCGCACGCACGCTGGAGGCGCTGGGAGACTTCCGCTCCGAACTCGACCTGCACAACGTCGAGGTCGGCCAGGTCTTCGCCACGTCGGCATCGCGCGACGCTTTCAACCGGGCCGAGTTCTTCTCCGCGGTCGCTCAGGTCCTTGGCCGCGAGCCCGAACTGTTGAGTGGAGCCGAGGAAGGTCGGCTGTCGTGGAAGGGTGGAACGAGGTGGGCGACACCCCGCTCGAACAACTACGGCGAGCCGCTCTACGACCTCCTTATCGATATCGGTGGCGGAAGCACCGAGTTCGTCGTGGGCCAACCGGGAGAGGAACCGGTCGGGGTATGGTCGGTCAATATCGGGCACGTGCGCATGACCGAGCAGTTTCTCCGGATCGACCCACCCGATCCGGTTGAGCTGTCGGGCCTGGTGACCGTTCTCCACGCGTACCTCGATGACGTCGAGCGGGAACTACCCATGGTCAAACAGGCCGATCGTCTGATTGGTGTGGCCGGCACCATCAAAACAATCGCAGCTGTCGAAATTGGTATGCCAACCTATGATCGGGCGAGACTCCACAAGTTCGAACTGACCCGCCCCGCGGTCGAAGACGTGTTTCGCACATTGGCCACGGAGTCGCACGCCGACAGGGCATTCAACCCGGGACTGCCGGCTGGCCGGGTCAAGACCATCGTTGCCGGAACGGCGATCCTCGCGACCATCATGCGGCACTTCGCTTTCGATTTATGCGTCGTGTCGGAAAGCGACATCCTCGACGGCGCGGTCAGCGAACTGCTTCTCCGGCAGATGTAGCGTTGCCGAAAAGGACCCGACACCAACAGGGGAGAACCATATGTCTGCATACGTGTACGGAACGATCGAGATCACCGACCCGGTTGCGTACGAGGAGTACCGCCAGAAGGTGCCTGCAATCATCGAGGCGTACGGTGGTCGTTACCTGGTGCGGGGCGGTGCGACTGAGGTCCTCGAAGGCCCGGGGACGCCCCAGCGTCAGGTCATCCTGGAGTTTCCCGACATGGCGAGTCTGAAGGCCTTCTATCACTCAACGGAGTACCAACTGCTGGTTGCTCTGCGCCAGCGGGCCAGCACAGGAACCCTGATTGCGATTGAAGGCGTTTGACGGCGTTTGATCGCCGGAGTTCGCCGGAGCCGAAGGTCACGC
>JANMZO010000441.1:0-6089 GCA_031383405.1 Acidimicrobiia bacterium
TACCGGGGGAACCTGTGTCGGCAGCAACCACTTCGCCCTCGGTTTCCCTGGCTCGGGCTTCGCGAGTGATGCCGGACGGTTCCGTTCGTCGTTTGCGAGGTTCGTCCGAACGAGCCCGGGGCAAAGAACGCTGACCCCGACTCTTGTTCCGCTGAGTTCTTCGCGCATCGCTTCCGAGATCCCGACGACGGCGTACTTCGTCGCGGTGTACGGAGCGCTGATGAGCGACGGTGTGAGACTGGACATCGACGCTGTGTTCACGATCCCGTTTGACGCCGCTTCCTCCCTTTCTGGTCCTGAACATCCCTTTCCTCGAGACGTTCAGCTTCAACGATCTTGGCGACGGTCGGACCGAGTACCACTGGACGGTTCGCTTCATCGATCGCTCAGACGCCACGGTCGCCAAGTTCGCAGCATTTGCAGATGCAGCCTTCGGGTCAGAGCGCAAGCCAGCCCCGCAGCCCCGCCGGCCACGTCGCTCACGGCCAAAGCCTATGCAGCTAGTGCCGACGTGTTCGGACTGGCTGACACGGCGAACGACTGATCCGCTCAGCCCTGCGGCGAACGCAAATGGTCGTTGCCGACGCTGGTCAACCCGCGCTGCACGAGGTCGGCACCCTGGGCGACGAAGTGCGCGACCGCGCGGTCGAGGTCGCTCCAATAGCAGACGTGGTGGACCCCTTTACCGCCGGCGGCGAGGAACTCGTTGTAGATCGAGGGCACGTTGGGATCGGGCTGGATCAGTTCGATCTGCTGGCCGTCACTCTGGGCCAGACCCATGCGGGCGCGCATCGGCACTTCCGGGCGGCGGTACTGCGTTCCCGGGATGTCGACGTTGTAGAGAAACCACGGCCCCACACCGTGGACGTCGACCCACTGGCGGGCGGCCGCCTCGATGTCGGGCACGACCAAGGCGGTCTTGCGGATCGGTCCGAGCCGTGCGGTGTCGGCATTGGTTGCTCCTCAGAGATCGGGGCCGATGGGTCGGCCGCCCGACGGGCGGTCGAACGAGCCGTCACGGAACTTGGCAGTCGCAATGGCCATCGGCTCGACGTGCTGGGTCTGAGTCCCGTTGTGCACACAGACCCGATGGATGATGCGCCACTCGTCGCCGCGCTTCTCGTAGCGGTCCAGGTAGCGGCCGTACCAGGTGTCGATGGCACCGCTGTCGGCCCGGCACAGGTTGGTGATGTTGTAGATCTCACCGCGAGCGTGGACGCCGTCGGCGTCGAGGTCGATCTGGTGGTTGTAGATCGAATGCATCGTCCACTTCCAGCGCAGGTGGGCGACCATGCAGTGATTGGCGAACTCGTGGGCGTTGCCGACGAAGTTGCCGTGGTCGTCGATCGCGTCGGGCCAGTACGCCGACTTCATGCAGTCGGGGTCGAGCCGATCCACCCCGTGGCAGTACCGCAGGGCCAGGTCGCGGATCTGCTCGCGGTCCGAGAGCTGCTGCATCGTGTAGTTCATCGCACTTCCATCCAGTGATCGAGCCAGTCGTGGTAGTGCTGGTGCTCGATGTCGGTGAGACGCCCGTCGGTGAAGGGCCCGTAGTCCCACCCGAGGCGCGGCCCTGCCTTGCGACGCAGCTTCCGTCGAGACGGTATGGCCCGATGATGTCGACCAGCGGGCCGAGGAAGTGGGGCCTCGGGGTCCATGCAGATCCACACCATCCCGAGCGCGCGTCCGACGCGGACGGGCTTGAGGGAGCGCTCGGTCCGGTTCACCCCACCGGGGAACCGGTTGTTGTCGGGCCCCACCACGAGACGGCCATCGGTCCGGTAGCTCCAGCCGTGGTTCGGGCAGGTGAAGTGCTGCTCGCACCCACGCTCGTTCACCATGACGCGCGCACCGCGGTGCTGGCAGACGTTGTAGTGAGCGGCCACGTCCCCGTCCTGGGTGCACGACACGAGGATCGACTCGCGGGCGATGTTGAGTACGACGTACTGGCCGGATTCGACGACGTCGCGCTCAAGGCACGCGAACTGCCAGACGCCGGACCAGAGCACGTTGCGCTCGCGGGCCAGCCATGACTCGGAGATGTAGCGCTCCGCCGTGATCGGCCGCGGCTCTACCGGTCGCGCGCCGTGGACGATGGTCGGTCGGGCTTGCACGTCGGGCACAGGTTCTCCTTTCGACGAAAGTCTGTCAGAGCTTGGCAAGGTGGACCCGGAACGATTGTCACCGTCCCGTGTGTAAATCGGACTGCCACAATGAAAGAATGACAACCAGGTCGCGAGTCAGCTGGGTCGCACTCGTCTTCCGTGTGGTGGCCGCAGCCACTCCGGCCATGGGGGCAACGACCGACTGGCGGACGTACACAAATAGTCGATGGGGTTACCGCATCGACGTACCGAATGACCTGGTGTCCCAGCCCGAGCCGGAGAATGGTGGTGGTCTCGCCTTCCTTTCGCCCGATGGTCAGGTGAAGCTCTACACTACCGATCGTTTGAGGTCGACGGACCGAGCACCATCGCCGAGTCGCAGCGCGAAGCCGAATTCGATTGGATCGGCTCCGACGGTCGGGTGACCTACCGGGCCTCGGGAGCAACGTGGTGTGTCTCGAGCTGGAGCAGCACCTCGAGTGAAGGTGAAGCGCCAGTCCGACCGATGCCATGCGGGTAGACCGAGTTGAGCTCCGTGCGGTTCGCGAACCTTCTCGCCGATTGCGCCGGCGCGGCCGGAGGTGGTGTTGTCCCAGCTGCTGTTGTCTGTGTGGGTGCCTGGGTTGTCGGCGGCGAGGCAGTGGTGACTGGAGCGGCAGCTGGTGTGGTGGGCGGTGTGGTGGTTTCGGGTGGAGTTGTTCCACCCACAATCGTCAGAGGCGTTGCTCCAACTCCCGACAGTGGAGCAGCGCCGCTCGGGATGCTGGCGATCACGTAGGTGCTCCGTCCTGTTCGGGCGCAGAGATACGGTCCGAGTTGTTGGCCCCACTCCGTGTTCTTGCAGGGTCGACCCAACTTCAGTGTGGTCGCGGCGATCGGAGCGGGTGAGACTGCTGATGGCAGTGCCGCGAGGACGTAGGTGGTGCGGCCGATTCGGACACAGCTATGCGACCCGAAGCTGGCGCCCCATTGCGTGGCACTGCACTTTGCGCCAAGTTTCGAGGGCGCGGCAGCAAACGCCGATCCTGATTGCAACATCGAGGTTGCGGTCGCGGCGATGACCACGAGGGATCTGAATCGGTTTCTCACGCCTTCGCCTTCGGCGTACCGGTTTCGGTACGTCCGGGCATCGAAGCTACTCGGGTGACTTGCGTCCGGGCAGTGGCACAGCGACATTAGGAGCACGACGCGCCGGAGATTCCCGATCCAGCCCGGCGAAGCAAGGTATCTGATAAGATACGTCTATGGCACACGTCGCGCTTCTCATCGCCGAGGCGCGGAAACGCGCGTCGTTGTCGCAGGAGGAACTCGCTGAGCGGGCTGGGACCTCACGCACTGCGGTATGCGCGTACGAGGCTGGGGCGAAGGATCCCCGGGCCGAAACCGTCGAGCGGCTCCTCGATGCCGCCGGTTACCGACTTGAGCTTGCGCCATCGATCGAGTGGTCGACGCTCGGTACTGGTCGAACGACATTCTCGTGTCCCTCGGCCCTCCCACATCTCGAAGCATCGCGGGCCCTCGCAACGGTCGATTTGCCGCATCATCTCGCTTGGAGCGGCCGGACAGTGTTTGCGCTTGCGGATCGCCACGAGCGTCAACGGGTCTACGAGATCGTCCTCACCGAAGGACGTCCCCTCGACATCGAGTCATTCGTCGACGGAACGCTTCTCGTCGACGCGTGGGACGACCTGTTTCTCCGCAAGAACATCCGCTCTGCCTGGCAGCCGCTCATCGACCAGGCTCGCGGTGGCTGAACTCAGCCGTGCTCAGCTCGATGTTGCCGCCGCGTTTTTCGCGCTGCGCGAATCCGAAGGCTTCGTGCTCGTTGGCGGTGCCGCGCTTCTCGCCCTCGAGCTGATTGACCGGCCCACCGAGGATCTCGACTTCATTCACTGACGATCCGGCTCTGATCGCCAATGTTGTGAGCGCTCTCGTCACCGTCGCCGGCCGCAACGGCTGGGGAGTCGAGGTGCTTCGTTCGACTCCGACCTTTCATCGTTTGGAGCTGACTTGTGACGTTGAGACCGTGCGAGTGGACGTCGCTGTCGACTCGCCGCCACGGCGTGCCACGGTCGACGGCGTGGTGGGGCCGACGCTCGACCCGCTGGAACTCGCAGGACGAAAGCTCCTCGCACTGTTCGACCGCGCCGCACCGCGCGACTTCGTCGACGTCTACGGACTGACGAGCCGATTCGACCGACTCGCCGTTCTCGACATGGCTCGCGAGATCGACCGAGGCTTCGACCTCGGTTACCTCGCCGCTGGGGTTGGACATGCCGCTCAGCTCCGCGACGTCGACTTCCCGATCGAAACAACCGAGATCGCCGCGCTCCGACAGTGGGCAGCCGAGTGGGCGCAAGCGATTCGAAACGATCTACCGGATCACGAATAGTTCGCGCGCGTATGAGAACATGCCGGAGAGTCTGGCGACGTCACCGGTCGAGTATCGACCATCGTGGTGCTTGCAATAGCGATTTTGCCTGCGGTGCTTTGCTTTCGGTCGGGGCACCCATGTCGCAGATGGAGGGTGAGCATCGGCACACCAAGTGGGAGGTTGGCTGTTCCTCGTGGTTTCTGTGACCGACCCGTTTGCCCACACGGGATGGAAGGTGTTCCTGATGATTGCCGGACCGTTCGGCAGCATCGTTCTTGTGTGCCTTGCGATAGGACCTCATTCGGATTCGTCCGTTCGGGGCGCCCGCGCGGAGCTGTTGCCTCGTTCTTCATTGCAGTGTTGTCAATCGGTAGCTGGTGGGCGGTGATCCCGATTGCGCGCCGGTGGACACGGTGGGCTGACCTGGTCGGCACCGGTCCGTGTGAACAGCGGCGCATCGCCCGCCTTTAATCCTGCGGTGGAAGGACCTCGGCCGGTCGCCTCGGTGTCGGCTACCACGAACTGACGGGTGACGCGGCTGCTCGACTGCTTGCGAGCAGTCCAACGGGCTCGGTGACCGGCTTCAGCTCCACCATCATCGCCGGTGGCCCGGCCAACGACATCAAGCTGGCGCCGAACGCGCTCGGCTACTTCCTCGGCGATTACCAGGGACTTGCCGCGAACGGGTCGAGCTTTGTGTCGTTCTTCGTCAACCCCAACGGCGGCGGTGCTCCCAATCAGACTGATGTGTACGCCTCGGTCAACTGACACGATTGACGTGGATCCGCTCCTTCCGTCGTCGGCACCGAGCTGACCGCTCATAGAGGTAACCATGGCCCGAACAACCATTGTCACCCGTCTCCAGTCACTGGCCGACGCAACACGTGCGGTCGGCCGCGCCGGGACCGACATCAATGAAGCAATTGGAAGAAAGCGCGCATACCTTTTTACCGACGAAGGCCCCACTCGCCGGCAAATTCTTGCTGCTGGAGTTGTCGGTTCTGCGGCGGCCCTCGGCGATCGGGCAACTCGTCCTCGCCTGGCGAGCTAGCTCTACAACGCAACATGGACCCTTGGTCGCGACGGCATGACCGCCCAGATCGATGGTGGCGAAGCTTTCGCGCCGACAGAACGCAAACACGGTGTTATGGGAAGAGTCGATGAGTTCCCCACCCCATTCCGCCCACCGCAAGCATCGACCAAAGCGCGCCGAACGAGTTCGACCTTGTCGAATGCCATTGCGATTTGTTCGATTTCATGCCAGGATGGCTTGCATGGCACGAACAAGGACATCATCGGAGCCAGCCACCCTCGACGAGCTCACCAAGTTGCTCGGCGGTGATGCCCGCCTTGTGGACCGCCGTGGACGCCAGGTGATCCTCAGTTCCGAAGTGGTCGAGGCGTTTCAGGGTGCGATCGCGGAACTTCGGTCGCCCGGTTCGGACGATCTCACGACGCAGGAGTCAGCGAGGCTGTTGGGAGTCTCTCGGCCGACGTTGATCCGCTTGTTGGACACGGGAGCGCTTCCTTTCCGTCGCACGCACGGTGAGCGCGGGCATCGGCGCATACGGCGACGCGACGCGCTCGCCTACCTCCACGCTGATTTGGAA
>JANMZO010000447.1:0-19630 GCA_031383405.1 Acidimicrobiia bacterium
GCAACGCGTTGTAATCGAAGAACCCGAAAGGTTCCGCAAACACCAGTCGCGTTGATGGGTTTACACCCATAAGGTCGAGCCGTTTACGTGTTCTCGGGTGGGTTGAAATCAGCACATCACAGTCATGTTCCGACGAAATCCGCTCCAACCCGGCGAGCAGGTCTGTGAGTACCTTTGGTTTGTCGACGGACTCTTCACGATGGAGGCTGGCCAGTACATATCCCCGAGCCGTGAGCCCACGGTCGGCGAGAACCGCGGACTTACCAATCTCCGGCAGATAGAAATCGAGCACCTCTCGCATCGGAGAACCGGTGACATAGATGTTGCGGGCGTGCATTCCCTCGCGCAGCAGATTACGGCGGGCGTGTTCGGTGTAGACAAGGTTGAAGTCGGAGACGTGATCAACCACGCGCCGATTCGTCTCCTCGGGAACCGCCAGGTCCCAGCAGCGGTTGCCGGCTTCCATATGGAAGACCGTCACCCCCATCCGCCTCGCCATCAGGGCGGCCAGACAGCTGTTGGTATCGCCGAGGACGAGCAACGCGTCTGGCCGATGTTCGAGAAGCGCAGCTTCGGTTTCTTTCAGGACCGACCCGAGAAAGGAGCCGAGCGTTGATCGATCCGGTTCGAATTGCACGGTCGGCTGACGGATTCCGAGTTCAGACAGAAACACCTGGTTCAGCATCGGGTCGTAGTTCTGGCCGGTGTGAACGAGGACGTGTTCGCACGACTCTTCGAGTTTCGCAATGACCCGTGAAAGTCGGATCAGTTCGGGCCGGGTCCCGACCACGGTCATCACCTTCACAGGTCAGCTCCGGCATCGAGAAGAAGCCCGTAGGTGTCGGGATTCTGGGGATCGAACAGTTCGTTGGACCAGAAAAGGGTGAGGAGCTGCGACTCCCCGCTGTTGATGATCGAGTGTGTGTGCAAGGTGGGAATTTCGACCGCACAAGGTTCATCGCCCGTGACTGGATAGTCCACCACCTCGGAGCTGAACAGTTTTCGCATTCGGATGGTCGCCGATCCGGCCAGCACCACGAATCGTTCGACCTTGCCGAGATGGTAATGCTGACCTCGGGTGATTCCGGGTTCGGTGCTTGACACAAATGACTGTCCGCCGCCGTGGGCTTTGACAGTCTCGACCAACCGCGGTTGTCGGTGTTGCGTTTGAACGGGAGCACCGGTCCCGATGCGGCGTAGAGATATGACCGCAGCGTGTTGAACAGGGCGACGTCGAACGGGTCGTCGAGGTCAGGGAATACGGCGGCTCGGTAGGTGTCGCGCATGGCGGTCAGTTTGGCCAGGGTCGCGCTTACCGAGATCAGAGTTGTCGTCGGCTGCCGGTAGCCCTCGGCCCCGTGGAGCGCACTTTCGCACAGCACTCGGGCCACGTCTTGGGCATGGGCCAGAGGCACCTCGCGATCGACGTCGACGGTGCATGGCTCGTCAAGCGAAAGCTGGTGACAGAAGGTCGCGACAAACGAGTTGTAGAACGGCCGGCCACCTTCACCGAACACGTTAGGGATCAGGACGTTGAAGAATTCAATGTCATGCGTTGCGCAGAACTCGGCCAACTCCACACCGGCCTGACGCTTCGAGTTCCCGTAAGGATTGTCAGAAGCTGCTTGTGTCGAGTTCGCGTAGACAAGGCGCTGTGGCAGCCGGTCGGCCAGGCGCAGTCCTTCGATCGTGCTGCGAGCAGCGGCGAGGTTACCTTCGAACACGTCTTTGGGGTCACCACGATTCACCCCGGCGCAGTGGATCAGCGCATCGAGGCCGTTGAAAAGCCCGGCCGTCGGGGTCACGAGGTCAGCGCGTCCGAAACGACGTACCTGGGTGCCTGAGGCGAGAAGCCGACAGGCCGTGTGCCAACCCAAGAACCCGAATCCACCGGTGATTCCCACCTTGGCTGTTTCCCGATCGCTTACTCCCACGGTGACTGCGCTCCTTGAAACTCCGGAAGGGTATTCAGCATCGCAATCACTCCGTCAGGGTCGAGACGCTCGGCGTTGGCCGATGTGAAATCCTCATCGGTGAGGAAGTTCTCACCCTTCGTAAAGTAGCGGTCGTAACTGAGGTCACGGTCGTCCATCGGAACCCGAAGGTAATCACCCAGGTCTTCGCTCCGCTCAACCTCTTCGTACGTGGCAAGTGTCTCATGCATCTTCTCGGCATGGCGATTGCCGATGATCTGCATGGGGGTCTTGGCTCCGAGCAGCTTCTGCACCGCCTCGGCCAACGTGCCGATCGACGCGCCAGGTGCCTTGCGGATGAAGATGTCCCCGGGAGCGGCATTGACCAGCGCGTGGCAAACCAGGTCGACGGCCTGGCTGAGCGGCATCAGGAACCGGGTCATGTCGGGATTCGTGACGGTGATCGGCTTGCCGGCTTCGATCTGCGTGCGGAACAACGGGACCACCGAACCACGCGACATCAACACGTTGCCGTAGCGCACCACCGAAATCACCGTGTCGCCGGCTCCGGCCCGGGCCGCCGCGATCGCAATTTTTTCCATCATCGCCTTCGACATACCCATCGCGTTGATCGGAGCGACAGCCTTGTCGGTGCTCAGGGCTACCACCGACGCGAGTCCGGCCCGGATCGACTCACGAATGACGTTGTCGCTGCCTTCCACGTTGGTTCGCACGGCTTCCATCGGGAAGAACTCGCACGAGGGAACCTGTTTGAGTGCAGCTGCATGGAACAACATGTCGGCACCACGAATGCACCGCCGGATGCTTCCCGGGTCGCGCACGTCGCCGAGGTAATACTGCAGGGGTAAGTGCGCGAACTTCTGGCGCATCTGGTCCTGTTTCGCTTCGTCGCGGCTGAACACCCGCACCTCAGCAACCCCGGCCGCCGACAGGAACTTGGCCATGGTCGTACCGAAAGAGCCGGTTCCCCCCGTGATCACCACGGTCTTTCCGGCAAAGCTCTTGAGATCAATCGCCGAGGTGCTGTCTGGTGCCTGTTTAGCCACGGTGGGTCCTTCTTTCGGGTCGGGGAGTCGCTCCGAAAGCGACCAGAGTCTTCATGATCGGAATCGGGGATTTTGGAATCGGAGATATGCGCGTGTCAACACGGAAACCGGTGGACGAAGAGCGAGACGCATGATCAGATTCTTGCGGTTCGAGGCGCCCGATGCCGTGGCGAGTGTACGGTTGATGTGTTCTGATGTCCGGTCCCCACCCACGAAGCGGGCAACGAAGGTGCTGCGCTCATGGGAGTTGAGTGCAGCCCGAAGTTCGTTCTGGCAGTTGCTGAAGGTCGGGTCGTTGAGAAACTCATGCAACGAGAAGCGGAACCCGTCGAGATCGCGCCCACTAGCCGAAATCGAAGCATTGTGCACCCGGTAACTCGCCAGGACCTCCGAAGTGACCCATCCGTTGACGGGCTGTCAACCATACGACAGTCGTCGATGGCGCCGAGAACGTTCTCCAATTGACCGCGAGGGCGCGCGTGAATATGGGTGAGCCGAAAACCCGGGTTCTGGGCCGCCATGCGGACAACGAGTTGCTCACAGCGGTCGTCGTCGGAATGGTCGCGAACGACCACCTCGGCATCACGAGTCGGTACCAGCAGCGCATTGAGCATCTGCTCGACATAGCGCGGCCGATTTCGGCTGAGAACCGCTACCGTCAGTCGAGCGTCTTGACTCATGAAGCGAAGAGGACCTTAAGCGCCGGTTGCAGTTCCGTCGCCCAAGAAAGAATGTTGTAACCCCGGACCCGGTCGGTCTTCATGTTCTCGATCGCGGAAATTGTCGTGACTTCGCTCCAGGTCCGCGAAGCATCATCAAACTTCGCGACCTTCCAGCCGAGGTCGAACACATGCCGTGAAATACGGCACTCTTCATCGGATCCATGTTCTTCGAGAATGAAAACTGCCCCTCGTTTGGCCGACTCGGCAGCGCCATCCACAGCATTTACCTCGGCACCTTCACAATCGATCTTGATCACCAGGTTCGCTGGTTCCAACGAAAACTCCTCCACGAGTGAATCGATCGAACGTGACACCACTTCCGATCCCGAGAAAGCCACCTCGGCGCTGTGACTTTGGTTAGGTCCCTGGCGGTTAACCGCCATGGGGACTCCATCGACGTTCCAGACGGCCGCGTTGACGACCGAAATTAGCCCCGACGACAGCCGCGCATTTTCGCTCAAGTACTTCAAGATGTCGGGATTCAGTTCGACAGCAACAACCGAACCTCCAAGAACACTCGACGCAAGCGCCGACCAATACCCGTAGTTCGCTCCGCAATCCAGCAGACTGGCCCTCGGGTTGAGCGCGTGGGCTGCGAGAAGTAAGGAAATTTCCGGCTCATATTCAATTCCCCCCAAAAGATAGCGGCCGTAATAGCTATCCCAGGCTGGAAAGGCGAACAACGCCCCGGTTCTGTTTGTCATGACGGCTGTATCATCTGAAAAGAAGCGACACGCGAGCCTGCTTATCGTTGTCGCTCCCCGCAGGCCAAATCGGTACAACACCTTTTCGAAGCACCACCGAATTAATTGTGAAACGCGAACTGCAGCCAACTTTTCGCGTAGCCGCCATCCATCCATTTGAGCGGCAACGAGGCGGATCTCTCCGGCAGCGGAGCTCAGAAGGTAAGGTTCGATCGGTGTCGCATCGTTTCCCCACAGTGCCCTCAAGTAGAGCTTTTTCATCGTTGCGGCAAGTGCTTCTTCGATGAATCGTTCCGAGGCCACGGCCTTGGCCGTAACGCCCATGGAGTCGTTGCGCGCCCGGTCCGTGAGCAACTCAAGCACGTGACGTCGGATACTATCGGTATCTTCGGGCTCGACCAGATACCCCGTCACACCGTCGTTGACCATGAAGGGCATTCCGTAGCGACGACTCGTGATCACGGGCACGCCAACGGCCATGGCCTCGCAAATGATAATCGGTGCCGATTCGATAAATGAAGGCAGCACCATGACTTCGGCCTTCGCCAACTCCCGTCTCATCTCGTCGATTGCGATTCCGCCCAGAAAGGTCACGTTGGCTGACATTGCGTTGTCCTTTACGAACGACCTGCAGGTCGCCACGTAGTCGGGGAAACTCATTGTGTCGCCTGCCACGTGCAGCGACGCGTCGGGCATTTCCGCTAGGACGTCCTTCATGGCTTCTAATACGCCGAGCGTGTTCTTATGGTGTGCCACCACGCCACCGCAGAGCACGCGCCCGGGCACCGGCACGCGTTCGGTGCTGAAGTAGGCGTCGGGCACGGTGTTCTCGGCGAGGATCACCGGACCACCGAACTCGGGACCGAAGCGAGTCTTCATGTGTTCAGCAACCACTGCTGCGAATCGGAAAGACTGCCGCGCCCGCCGTTCGACCATCAGATACACAAGCCGCGAAAGACGGCGTGACCGCCGGGGGGAAAACATCACCGCGTCCTCGGGGACTCCATGCATCTGAAAAACCCGTGGTCCACGGAAACCGAGTCCCCATCCCGCGATGGCCTGAAAATGTACGACGTCCGCGTTGACGCGTTTGGCTGCAGCCTGAAGCGCGCGACGTTGAGCCGTCCAATACGTGATGATCCCCGGGAGGAACGCCAGCTTCCCCGAAGTCCAATGGATATCGATTGAACCCCGCTTCTCGAGGCGGGTAAGCGCCCCTGGAGCAACGATAGAAACCCGAGTGTCACCATCGGCGATGAGCGCATGCGCCAAACGAGGACTCGCAGCTTCGACACCACCCCCGACCTGGCTGTCACTCTCGGGATATGGGGTAACGATACACACGTGCATGATCGGGTTCTTTCCTTGTGAGGACTCCAACGATGTGGCGACGGTTTGCCTCGTTGTCGCTACATCGGGTCTGGCCAACGCTGTTCCTGTGAGGCCAGGAGCGGACATGGTCAGGTCGTTCATCGGTGGTACGTCCCGTCGGGGTTCGGGGCTCGGGCACGAACCAGACCGATCCAAAACCAAGTCTCGAACATTGCGAACTGTTTTTATCGGGATGTCATCGGCGGATCGGTCTGCGAAGTGTAACAACTTGCGGTCAAATTTAGGTGAAGCCTCCTGTCCGTTCGGCGCCCGTATTTCGCAGGAGCCAAGACCGCAATTTTCGATCGGCGATCACGTTCTGACCTATTGGCCGCATCGCCGCGTGTCGTCGGATCGGTTCCTTGAGCGGAGCACGCAGTCATCACAGCGTGAAACAAGCCTCCCCGGTATCCCCCGAAGTCGCTCGCCGGCTTGATGGGACCGTGCTGCGGATTTTCGAAATTCCCACTGTCGATCACTGATTTTTCCCAGGTGTTGACATGGGGTGGTGGGCTTGTTGTGAGCTTATAGGTCAGGTCGTGTCTGGTCGATGTCAACGGCATATCGCAATCTGACTCCGCCAACCCGCCGCCAACCCGCCTCGCCCAACATCAACAACCTCCTCACAACCAACCCTTGACACGCTACAGCCATGGGGTGCCTAAGCGCGCAGACCAACATGCTCCCCCAACGCCACCTTCACAACCCCGGACGAACAATCGAGGCTAACCCAAGGCTAACCCCTTGGAACCAATCATCTAGATTAATTTTCCGCCTTGCCTACGAAATGCCCTCATCTGCTCAACCGTCGGCCACGTGAAATAGGATCCCGATTGAGCATTGTTGGGAATCGGGGACGAAGTTCCTTCGAGTAGTTGCCGAACACACTCGGCCATCATTATTCCGCCAGCGCTCTTTGTTTCGCGAATCACTTGAAACATCGATAAACCTGGAGTCAGTGGGACGCGAACCTGACCAAGGATAGCTCCGTTGTCGATCTTGTCGTCCATGTAGTGAACTGTCGCTCCCGACTCATTTTGCTCTTCAAAGAGCACCCAAAAACTGGGGAGTAACCCTGCGTAGTTCGGCAACAATGAGCAATGAAGATTTACACAACCTAGTCTCGGAACCATCAATAGTTCAGATTTAAACACGCATGGAGCCGAAAACGAAACAACCAAATCAGGTTCAAGGCCGCGAAGTTCCACAAGGAATTCTGAAGCGTTCGGGTCACTAATTACTGCCCATCCGGCAGCACATCGCTCGGCAGCTCCCCGTAAGCTGTAAGGTCTTTTCAAGAACCGACGAGATGTCAAATGGTCGACCAGGTCCAAGACACGAACGACTACCATAGCGGCCGCCATCCGCCCTGCCTGGATCAAGCCAAACCCCCGAAGAAAAATCGACTTTCGATTCACGAGCGAACCTTTGGTGTTTAACGTCACCACTTTGATGATCTCAACACTGGGAATTTTCGAAAGTCGAACAATGTTGTCCGGGATGACCCAACCATCCTCTTGAGCGAGAACTACCACCCTCATTGCCTATCCTCTCACGGTGTGGGCCGGTACACATGGTTTATCGAGCGACCGAGACTCAGTCGGAAAAATGTTTGACATGAGTAGTTTGTCAAGAGACCATTGGAGGGCATCGCCGTGGTTCGCTGGGAGCAATCTGGCCAGAAGGTATAACGGACGAAAGGTGGCCACAGGAATGGACACCTGAGGGCCATCAAACCATTTCTGAAGCTCAGACTGCGAATATGCATCGGGTGCCGATAATTGGTGCAGCCATTGTCCGGACGGTCCGCGCCCCACCAGCTCGACCGTCTTGGCGACAGCAAGGTCAATCGGACACAACGAATATGATGGTATCGGGCGAAACTTCAATCGGAGTCGTGTCTTTGGAAAAAAGATGCGTTTTCTGACATCCCCGAGATGATCTGAATCAAAAACTGGGGATAACCTTAAGAGGTCCAAATCAATACCGGCCTGTATGAAACACTCCTCCGATAGCTTTTTCGACTTCCCGTAGCTTGTGACTGGTCGCAGGTCATCATGTAAACCGAAAACTGGTCCCCGATGTGCCTGGCCGTAAACGGCAACGGAACTGAATCCAATCAGATGGTCTACGCTTGTCGGAATTGCTGCAAGGATGTTTTCTACCATTCGAACGTTCGCAGATACCACGGTCTCGGATTTTGGGGGATGCTGGCCGTGTGCCAACGCTGCCAAATGGACCACTGTCTGCACGCCGCCGGCTGCCTCCATTGCCGTACGGACGGAACGAGAGTCCAAAAGGTCAACCGGTAAAGAGTTGGCTTGAGAACTTGTCCTTCCAGTCCAGCCAACCACATCAAACCCAGCGGCAACAAGGCCGGCCGCCAGAGGCCGACCCACGAACCCGCCAGCACCCGTGACCAGAACACGGCGCGCGGTCACAATGGCGTCTCCAAAGGCCGGCCGACAAGGTCCGAGTGGAGGGCCCCGAATGTTGTAAACGAATAGCCACGCTCGCTGAGCAAGTCAACCAACTGTCCCAGACGACTCAGCACGTACTCTCTTCCATGCGCAAATCGAAATCGAGTGAGACGTGAAGTGCTCGAAGGGACCAAAGGACAGTCTTTTGCTGACAGTTCAAATGGGTGTAAATAGATAACGTAGAGTGATTCAAAGTCGAGAAACCGGCCGACCGCCGTCCGCATGATTGGCCACGGAATCAAACGCAGATATCCTCCGCCTGACACGGGCAGCCTCCGTCCCAACAACGGAAGCGTGCTCACCTCGAACTCGAAGAATCTGCGTCGCTGGAATACAAACGATGCTGGCGAGTCGTAGCCGGCCATGTCGATCGTGCCGTAGAGCGGGTGTTGCCCGAATTCGATCCGACTGGAGTCGTAGTCGAATCCAGCCTCTTCAACCTGGTCGAGACGTGATCGATCCATGCTGAAGCAAGGGGCCCTATATCCAGCCACGCGTTGCCCGGTGACTGATTCCAGGGCAGCTCGGCTTTGGAGCAGGTCAAATCGAAATTCGTCGCTCGTCATACCCAAAGGCCGCTTGTGGTCCCAGCCGTGCGAACTAATCTCGTGCCCGGCCTTGGCCAGACCTTTGAGTTGCCCACCAAGGGTTTCCGCCAATTCGCCAAGCGCAAAGAAGGTCGATTGAAGACCTCGATCCGAAAGGAACGAGGCATACACGTCGAGTCCGTCGAGCAACGAATAGGATAGATTGCATTCGCGGCGATCAAAATAGTCTAGGTGATACCAATCTTCTATATCCATGGTAAGAACTGCGATTTTCATTAGTCTTCCTACCGGAGCACTGGTGGTCTCACGAGGGTTTTGCATTCCGACAGAGCGATGAATCAGACACTACTTGATCACGGAGTTTGTTCAATGGGTCAAACGCCTCACGTGTCGAGTGGATTACCCTAATCGCTGAAAAGACGGGGACCGCTAGCTTCACACTCTCAACTGGCGCTCGAGGTCCTACAGTCCATGAGCAAGCGCTCCCAATATTCCCGTCGATTCACACAACGAGTCGTTGCAAGGACTGGACGCGATTCGGACGAATCAACGTGCACGATTGAACCGCTGATCAGTTGAGACAAAGGGTCGGGCCGCTACCGCCGCTCGTCGTGAACGCTTCAGTCCACCACGGCAGGGTCGGGTACGAGGGTGCGAACGAGCCACTGGAAGGCGTGCCACCCCGAGGCCGGAAGACCGGTCGACTGCTTGGCTCTGCGAGCGCCTTCGGCAGTGATGGGCACCGCTCCCGGGGCTTTCATGTGCGCTTCGGCGCACCGCTCCATCAGCACGAACCAGCCGACAGCCTCGGCCACCGACGCTCCGACGGTCAACAGCCCGTGGTTCCGAAGGATTCCAGCCTTGGCCTTGCCTATCGAGGCGGCAATGCGGTGACCGCCGTCGAGGGTCAGGACGTCGACTTCTTCGTCGGCGAAGATCTCGTGATCCTCGAAGAAGGCCGTCGACTCCTGGGTAATGGGCTGCAGCTTCACGCCGAGCGCCGAGAACGGCGTGCCATAGGCGGTGTGGGTGTGCGCAGCACTCACGATATCGGGACGGGCTTCGTGTACCGGCCAATGAATGTTGTGGGCCGCGGCGTTGATGCCCCCGTCGCCTTCCACGACTGTCCCCTCAGGTCCAACCAGAACAAGGTCCTTGATCGTGACCTGGTTGAACGGCACGCCATAGCGGCCGAGCCAGAAGTGATCGGGTCTTTCGGGGTCTCTCGCGGAAATGTGGCCGTCGCCGACGCTGCCCCAACGCTGTGCCCCGAACACCCGGTACGCCAGCGCCAACTCGCGTTTTCGATATGCCCGCAGTTTCTCGGCGGTGTCGAACCCCGGCTCGCTACTGTGGGGTTCGAACGGTGTATGCAGAACATTTCCCATTGGCCAAGTTTACGTCAAGCCGGGCAACTCAGGACACTAGGGGATGAGGACGATCTTCCCCACTGCCCGACGGGTCAACAGCTCGTTCAGAACGTCAGCGCCTTCAGCCAGGGGACGCTCGAACGGGGCGACGGGATGAAGCTCACCCGACGCGATCGCCGCGAGGACTTCGACCAGCATCGCCTTGTTGTCATCGGGGTTGCGCATGATCCAGCCACCCCATTCGACACCGACCACAGTACGGTTGTTCAACAGCACCAGGTTGAGCGGAATGCGGGGAATGCCTGCAGTGAAGCCGATGATGACCAGTCGTCCGTCGAACTTAAGTGCGCGTAGTGCCTGTTCACAGACATCGCCACCAACGACGTCGTAGACGACATCGATCCCTTGGCCATCGGTGAGCTCCCGAGCGCGGATCTTCACGTCTTCGGTCGTGGGGTCGATCGCCGCGAATGCGCCAACCGATATGGCCAGGTCGCGCTTCTCCTTCGACGAGGCCACCGCGATCACCTTCGCCCCCATCGAACGGGCCACATCAACGGCCGCAAGTCCGACTCCGCCCCCGGCTCCCGTCACGAGCACGACCTCTCCGGGTCGGATCGTCGTGCGGTGTTTGAACGCGAACCAGGCCGTTCCGTAGACCTGAAGAAACGAAGCCCCGCGACCGAAGTCGATGTTGTCGGGCAGCCGGGTGAGTTGTTGCTCGCGGGCGATGATGTGCGTCGCAAAGGCCCCCTGACCGGAGACAAACACCCGATCGCCGACCTTCCACTGCGTGACTCCCTCGCCTACGGCGTCGACCAGGCCCGCCGACTCGGCGCCTGGCGTGTACGGCGCTTTCTGCGGGAACTGGTATTTGCCGGCCGCCTGCAGCGCATCAACGAAGCTGGCTCCAGCCGCTCTGATCGCGACCCTCACCTGTCCCGGTCCCGGATCGGGTGTAGGTCGTTCCTCGACGACGAGATTGTCAGATGCTCCAACTTCGGTACATACAAGGGCGCGCATCATGGAAACGTTAGGTGCCCGGCCCGGAAGTCTCCACTCCTGCCGAACAGCGCCCGAGTGCGGTAGTTTCCTCGCGACCGAAGCCGTTCCAACTGAATGGAGCACGACATGAGTTCTCATCTGCACGATGACCACGATCACGGCCATGACCACGATGACGCCGGGCATGGGCACGATGATGGCCCCATCGACCCACCTCACCTGGAGGCGGTGGGCGAAGGTATCTACGCCTATATTCAGCCCGATGGCACGTGGTGGATCAACAACACCGGGTTCATAGTCGCCCACGACGGGGTCATCGCCATTGACACCTGCGCCACTGAACGGAGGACCCGCGACTTTATTGACACCGTCGCGGCCGTCACAGGCGCGCCCATACGCGTGCTTATCAATACCCATCACCACGGCGACCACACCCACGGCAACTACCTCACGCACCCGGCCACAATCATCGGTCACGAAAAGTGCCGCGAGCTTGTGATCCAAAGCGGCATCTCCCATTTCCCCGGTATTTGGGAAGCGCGCGACTGGGGTGAGATCCATCTCGCCCCGCCGATGGTGACATTCACCGACCGGGTTGATGTCTGGTCGGGAGACCTGAAGCTCGAGGTGCACTA
The DNA here is from genome assembly GCA_031383405.1 of Acidimicrobiia bacterium. GTDB lineage: Bacteria > Actinomycetota > Acidimicrobiia > Acidimicrobiales > JANYDT01 > JANMZO01. Next base: position 11,816 of record JANMZO010000447.1, read on the forward strand.
CATCGGGAGCCCGGCCCACACCACGAACGACGCGGTGGTCTGGATCCCTCAGCGGGGCGTCTTGTTCTCCGGTGACCTCGTGTTCAACAACGGGATGCCGTTTGTAGTGATGGGTTCGGTGTCGGGGTCGCGCCTGGCCATTGCACGGCTGCGCTCATTCGGGGCCAGGACGATCGTACCGGGACACGGGCCGGTATGTGACCCCGGTATTCTCGACAGCCTCGACCGTTACTTTGCCTTCGTCCAAAGCCTGGCGACCGAAGCAGTCTCGGCCGGGATCACTCCGTTGGAGGCGGCGCGCGGCGCCGACGTCGGCGAGTTTGCCCATCTGTCCGATGGTGAGCGGCTGGCCGGCAACCTTCATCGGGCCATGTTTGAGGCGCGAGGCGGCGAACCCGGAGCGACGATGGACCTCGCACCTGTCATTGGCGACATGATCACCCTGAACGGAGGCAAGCCACTTCGCTGTCGCGTCTAAATGCGACCGCGGCCTGTCAGCCGAGGCTGTCAGCCAGCTGCGGCCGCTCGCGCAGCGAGCGCTTCAGTTCGGCGAGGCCTGGAAACGTCGCCACTTCCCACACGGCGTCCCACAATCGGAGCGCTTCGTCGCCGCGCGGCACCCGACTGATCACCGGACCGAAAAACGAGTACTGCTGGCCGTCCCTGGAGAACGAGATAATAGGTGTACCTACATCTTTTCCGGTCCGGGTCAGCGCCTCATCGGTTTCGTCCTGAAGCATCGCGTCGAAGCTCTGATCGTTGGCCGCCAAGATGTATTTCTCGTCGATCCCGATGGAGCGAAGGTAGTCGGGAAACCCGGCGTCGAAGTTGTTGATGAGCTCGTCCCGTCGGCCCCGGACATGGATGTCACCACCGAACTGCGTATACAGCGCTCCCATACGATCGCGACCCTCAGCCTCGCGGATTGCAGCCGCGACCCGAAGGAGCTTGAGACCCGTTCCGTGGATAGCCGGATAACCGGCCGGGAAGTCCTTCTCGTAGTCCTTGCGGGCGTTTAGCAACCGAAGAGCGATAAATCTCCAGTCAACGCGCAGACTGCGCAGCGAGGCGACCTCTTCCACCCAACGTGAGGTGATCCAGGCCCAGGGGCAGATAGGATCCCAGAAAAATTCAACGTCGTAGGTTTCGTTCATTCCCCATCATCCCAGGATTCGCTCCGCATACGGCAAGTCGAGAGCGGGGATTCGACAGCACGCGCCTGACGGATTCAGCTTCCCGGCTTGTGAAGCGCTTCGTAGATCCCAATGAGTTCAACCGTCTGACGACCGAGGTCGAACTCCGCCGCCACCCGCGCCCGACCAGCTTCGCCCATACGGATACGCAGCTCCGGATCCCTAAACATGTCTACAAGGGCGTCGGCCAGCGCCTCGGGCGATTCGGGGGGCACCAGGACCCCGGTTCGACCGTCGGCCACGGACTCGGGGATACCACCAACCCGCGACGCCACGCTTGGCAGCCCAGCGCTCGCCGCTTCCAGGATGGCCAGGGCCAGCCCTTCACTTCGTGATGGTTGGCAGTACACGTCTCCGGCCTGCAGGACATCGCGCACGTCGTTGCGCTGACCGGCCCACACCACGACATCCTCCAGCCCCAATTCCCGCGCCAGCGATCGCAGATCGGTCGTTTGTTCCGCAATGAGCGAACCACCGACCTGCAGCAGGCGCAGACCGGGAATCTTGGGTGCCGCCCGGGCGACGGCCCGCAAAAGGACATCGACGCCCTTGATTGGGTCGTGGAACGCCACACATACGATGACCGGAGCATCGACCGAGATTCCGAACTCGGCGCGCACGCGTTCGCGGGAGTTGTTATTCGGAGGCGGCTCGATTCCGAGGTAGCAGACAATCGTCTTTCCGGGGTTGAGCCCGAGATCCACGAACTGATCCCGCATGGCGTCGGAGATTGCAATGGCCCGGTGACCAAGCACGTTTCGGGCACGGACCGTGATTCTGTTTCGCAACCGGAACCCTTCGAGTTCGGCGGGCGAGAAACCTGCGTGCAATGTGCTGACCCGCACCGGGACCCGAGCCATCGCTGCCGCCGAAAGCGCCAGCAATGCTGCGGGATTGAAGTGACCATGCATGACGTCGGTCGGGTTGTTCCGCAACCAGCGCCACATGTCAACCGCAAAACCGAACGGTCGTCCGCGGGCCGGAATAACAATGTTGATGCCACCGGCCTGTTCGACATCACGAACAAACTCGGCGTTCGTCGGCATCGCTTCCCAAACGAAGGTGATGTCGTGACCACGGGCCCGGCCTTCCTGTGCCAGGCGAACGAACGAACGCTCCAACCCGCCGAATTTGAGCGAAATCAGACCGGTGGCTTGAACAATGCGCATGCGTTGGTCAATCTACGCTACGACGCCAGGTTGGCCACGGCTCTTGAGTGGCACGGGAGAGGCTCCCATAGCCTGACGACGTCGATTAGCGCCGTCGCTTCCCGACCGAACTGGCCGGGAAGCGCCTCAGGAGTACATGAACACCGGGAATCCGGTGTTACATCCAGGCCTTGACCGCATCGGGGTTCGCGGCAACCCACTGCTTGGCGGCCGCATCAGCCTTCATCTTGTCGGAGTCGACCAGCGCGGCAATTTCGTTCTGCTGATCGGTCGTCATCTGGAACTTCTGCAGGAACGCAAACGCCATGGCGTTCTTCGCTTCCAGCTTGGCGGACGCGGCCTTGTAGAGCACGTCGACCGGGTAATCACATGCGTACTTACCATCTTTGGCTGCTGCTGAAGCAGCACACGCGTCGGTCGGGTCAGGCAGCGCGACTCGCGCTAGTTTGACCTTCGACTGCAGCCAGTGCGGCTGCCAGAACTGAAGCAGCAACGGCTTCTTATCGGCCTCGGCCTGTTTGATGGCGGTGATGAGCGCCGCTTCGGAGCCGGCTACGACATACTTCAACGGCAGGTTGAGATTCTTGATGATCTGCTCGTCGTAACTCACGTAGCTCGGGTCGCCCATGAGAAACTGCCCGAGATCACCGGACTCAGCCGTTGCGAACTTCTTCGCGAGAGCCGAATCTTTGAAGCCCTCCCAGGTCGCGAGCGACGGGTTCTCATCGAGAACGAATTGCGGCACATACCAGCCGATGCGGGCCTGCGGGCCGAGCTTGCCGAGTTCGACGACGCTCTTCTTGCCGGTGATGTATGTGTCGAAGTCCTTGGCATGCCCCGATGGCCAGACCTCCAGAACAGCGTCGAGATCACCGGCATCGAGACCCGCCCATGTGGCGTTTTCGTCAATGTCGACCAACTCGACCGGCGTACCCATCGATTCAAGAACGACCTTGGCCACGTTGGCGTTCACGGCAGACCCGGTCCAGGGATTCACCGCGAGCTTGATTCCCGCTCCGACTTCAGCCGGGGCGGCCGCAGCGGCGGCCGTGGAGTCAGCGGAAGCTGCTTCCGAAGCGGGGACAGACTCGCTCGGTGAGGCCGAGTCGACGGCTCCGGTATCGGCCGCGGCCGGGGTTTCTGCAGCAGCGATGGTCGTGTCGGACCCCCCGTCGGAGCTACATGCTCCGAGTACCACAGCGGCCAACATGAGTCCGGCCGCAAGGCGGCTGGTTCTGGTTCGTTTGAGCATTCTTCTGCCCTGCTTTCAACAAAAGGGCTACGGCGTTGGCGCAGTAACCGCTCGGTCCCCCCAGGCTTGGGTGATCCGGTCAAGAACAATAGCCAACGCCACGATCGCAACGCCGCCGGCCACGCCTCGACCGATCTCGGATTTCGTGAGTCCGTACACAGTTTCCAGGCCAAGCGCGCCAGCTCCGATGAGCGCAGCAACGATGACCATGGCCAAAACCATCATGATCACCTGGTTCAGGCCGAGCATGATCGAGCGAACAGCAAGAGGAAGCTGCACCTTACGGAGTTCCTGCAACGGGGTCGCCCCGAACGAGATCGCCGACTCTCTGGCCGACATCGGAACCTGACGCAGACCGTGGCTGACCAGGCGGATCCCGGGAGGCACGGCGTAGATAACAGATGCGATCACGCCCGGAACCCGGCCGACGTTGAACAGAAAGATGACCGGCACCAGGTACACGAACGGAGGCAACACCTGCGCGACGTCGAGCAGCGGTCTGAGGAGACGGTTCAGTCGGTCGGAGCGTCCGGCCGCAACCCCGACGGGCAAAGCAATAAGTGCACTTAACAGAACCGCGACCAGGACCTGACTGAGAGTATCCATCGCCAAATCCCACACCCTCAAGCTACCGATCACCACAAAACAGGCGACCACGATGACCCCAACTTTCGGACCCCCGCTGGCTAGGGCTCCTGCCGCGAACAGGGCGATCACACACCACCACGGGAGATGCTGCAGCAGATCCCGGGCCGGGGTAAGCACGTGGATCACCAGCCAGTCGCTAACCGGCCCGGTTCCGCCGATGACCGGAACGTCTTTTCGTACGTGGCGGTTCGCCCATCCAGCCGCGTCGTTGGCCCACTTCTCAACGTTGAGCCAGTTCAATTGGGGAAGATCCCTAACCCCAAGCGAGGCAGCAAGGTCCGCCACCAGGCTCACCGCGGCCGATCCGACAGCGATCGCAACGAGCGGCCGGTCACGCCACGGCGTCGCGGGAGCCCTCGGCAGGAACCGCCATTTGCGTGCGCTGCGCTCACCCGTCGATATCCGGTCCAGCCCGATCGCGGCGAACACAATCGCCATACCGGCCGAAAATGCCAGCCCGACGTTGACCTTCTGAAGACCGGCGAGAACTTCGCCACCCACTCCCCCGGTACCGACCAGCGAAGCGATAACGACGACCCCGAAGGCCATCATGATGACCTGGTTGAGGCCGAGAAGGATCGTGCGGCGAGCCATCGGCAACTGAACCTTGGTGAGCATCTGCCACGAGTTTGAGCCGAAGGAACGTCCGACCTCGTTCATCACGACAGGAACCGACCGAATTCCCAGGCTGGTGAGTCGTACCGCTGGCGGAATCGCGAAGACCACGGTCGCCACCACAGCCGACGGGTTGCGGATGCCAAAAAGCACCGCAGCGGGTAGCAGATACACATACGTCGGCATGACCTGCGCTGCGTCGAGCACCGTTCGCAGCGTCGCGTTCGCCCGGTCGGAGCGGCCGGCCCAGATGCCAAGTGGGATGCCGATCAGCAGAGCCACGAACACCGACACGATCATGAGCGAAAGGCTGATCATCGTGGAGTCCCAGTGGCCGAGAAGCCCGACGCACGCGAACGAAGCCATCCCGGTAACCGCCGCGCCGACGCCCGAGGTGCGAAGGCCGATCAGACCCGCTGCGGCAAGAACGCCGGGCCACCGCAACCAACGCAGCAGCCACAGTACGAAGTCGCACATCGAATCGAGCACGTGAGAGATCGGAGAGAAGATGAACTTGAAGACCCAGAACGTTTCCCGGTGGATGACGATCCACTGGTAGCGCTCGTCAACCCAACCCACCAGATGGGCGTCGAGCCATGTCGGCACTTCTTTCCCGACATTTCGACCCAGGAGCAGAACAACGATGAGGATCACCGCAGCTCCCGCCAGAACCGTGCGTCGATCGGCCGAAGATCTCCGGAACGTTCGCCCCGGCATCGCGACGGCCATCGTCAGTCCTCGCCGGAGATGAGGTTGAGAACCGCAACCCGGTCGACGGACCCGACCGTCGTACCAGACACGTCGACGACCCGGACCGGAAGCTCACTCGCGGCAAGGTGCTTGACCACATCACGGACCTTCGTGCCCATGGCCACGCTCACGCCGTAGGTCCCGTCGTGCGGGGCCGTCATCACCGTCTCGACGCCGATCACGTGCGACTTCGGCACGTCGCGGACGAAATTGCGCACATAGTCGTCGGCCGGCGCCGACACCACCTGTTCGGGGGTGCCGACCTGCACAAACTGACCGTCTCGCATGATGGCAATTCGGTCCCCCAGCCGTAGGGCTTCGGACAGATCGTGGGTGATGAACACCATTGTCTTTCTGACCTCACGCTGCAGACGAACCACCTCATCCTGCATGTCTCGGCGGATCAGGGGATCGAGCGCAGAAAACGGTTCATCGAACAGCAGAACCGGCGCTTCGGTGGCGAGCGCCCGGGCCAGACCGACGCGCTGCTGCATACCACCACTCAACTGGTCGGGCTTGCGGCCCCCGAGCCCTCCGAGGCCGACGAGTTGCAGCTTTTCTTCGGCTATCGCGCGTCGCTGTGATTTGTCGAGGCCCCGGACTTCGAGCCCGAACGCGACGTTGTCGGAGAGCGTACGGTGCGGAAGCAGACCAAAGTGCTGGAACACCATGCTCACCGAATTCCGCCGGACCTCAAGCAGCTGCGTTTCGTTCGCTGCTGTGACATCGGTGCCACCGATCATGATGGTGCCGGCTGTCGGCTCGATGAGACGCGTGAGGCACCTGACCAACGTTGATTTGCCACTTCCCGAGAGGCCCATCACCACGAAGACTTCACCTTCGGTCACGTCGAGGCTTATGTCGCGCATAGCTACGACACAGCCCGTTTTGGCCTCCAGGTCAGCCCTGGGCAGTTCGGCATCGGCCGATCCGACAATTCGTTCCGCCCGGTGCCCGTAGACCTTCCAAAGCCCGCGGGTAGAGATCATTGACGGCCCGGTCGCGATCATTTCGGCCACACGGGATCTGTGAAGCAACGGCTGACGGACGAGGCACGGGTCACGGGGCAGAACGATAGCCACATAAGCTACCGACAATGAGCGACCAGGCAACAACGTTGCCGACCCATGCCAAAGCCGTGATCATCGGCGGCGGAATTGTCGGCTGCTCGACTGCGTACCACCTGGCCAAACTCGGCTGGACCGACACCGTCCTCCTCGAAAAGCACAAGCTCACGTCCGGCTCGACGTTCCACGCGGCGGGCCTGGTCGGCCAGTTGCGGTCCTCGGCCAACATCACCCAGCTGCTTGGCTACTCGGTCGATCTGTACCGTCGACTCGAAGCCGAAACCGGTCTCGCCACCGGATGGAAAATGAATGGTGGGCTTCGCCTCGCCTGCAACCCCGAGCGCTGGGAGGAGGTGAAGCGCCAAGCCACCACCGCAAAGTCGTTCGGCCTCGAGATGCACCTGCTCTCCCCGAAGGAAGCTCAGGGCCTCTGGCCGCTCATGAACATCGATGACCTGGTCGGCGCGGCGTTTCTGCCGACAGACGGTCAGGCCAGCCCATCCGACATCACGATGGCTCTGGCCCGGGGGGCCCGGACCGCCGGAGCGACGATCTGCGAAGACACCGAGGTCGATCACATCGAAGTCGAGAACGGAGTCATCAAAGCAGTCATGACGAGCAGGGGCCGGATCGAGTGCAGCATGGTCGTGGCCTGTGCCGGTCAGTGGAGCCGGGCACTCGCGTCGACGGTCGGCGTCAATGTTCCACTCGTTCCGGTTCAGCACCAGTACATCATCACGGCGCAGATACCAGGCGTCACCCGCGATCTTCCTACGTTGCGCGACCCCGACCGGCTCACCTACTACAAGGAGGAAGTCGGAGCACTTGTTATGGGTGGTTATGAACCCAACCCGATCCCGTGGGCGCTCGACGGGATTCCCCGACCGTTCCAGTTCCAGCTGCTGGAACCCGACTTTGACCACTTCTCGCCCATGATGGAGTACGCCACGGCCCGGGTCCCGGCGTTGGGCACAGCTGGCATCAACCAACTCATCAACGGACCCGAGAGCTTCACCCCCGATGGAAACTTCATACTCGGTGAAGCACCGGAGTTGAAGAACTTCTTCGTCGGGGCGGGTTTCAACGCGTTTGGCATCGCTGCCGGCGGAGGGGCCGGGATG
>JANMZO010000004.1:0-3377 GCA_031383405.1 Acidimicrobiia bacterium
CGATCCCGACAAGCGGCGGGTCGCTCTTTCGATGCGACGAGCCCTAGAGTAAGGGCTTGCATTTGACCGAGGTCGTTCGGGATCCAGACTGCGAACTTTGTGAAGCGGTCCCGTTCACGAGGCAGTTTCACCGAGACGAGATTTGCTGGATTGCCGAGTGCGAGTCGTGCGACGTGCCGATGGTTGTTTGGAACTCCCACGGAACCGAACCACCGGCCGCTCAGTTGGAGCACATGCTTGGCCGGTTGAGCGAGGTCGGGGAGGCGTTTCTCGGCCGGGAGAAGGGTGTGGACTGGTTCATCGATCGCCATATGCGCCAGATCCCGGACCACTTCCACGCGCATGCCCGGATCGATCGTTGGTCCGCGAAGCGCACGGACCCACCGACCGGGGCATGACGCAAGGACGCTCTACGTTCGTTTGTGCCGGAACCGTCGGGTGCGGGTGAACCGACGCCGGGTCGACTTGAGTCCGATTGCCGCCGCCGTGTCGGCTTGGCGTCCGTCCATCCGTTTCGCTATGAGCGCCCGCCGTTCCTGAAGCTGTGCGTAGGTGAGTCGTTCAACATCGGCTTCGACTCCAATTGACGCCTTGAATCCGCTGATGTCGACCATGGACGCATCGATAGCCATGCCGACGTCGCTCGCGATCCGCTGACCGTGCTGCACGGCGAAGTGCATCGCTATTTCCGTGAGCGCTCCGAACAGATCGAGGTTGGGAGCGAGTGTCGCCATCGCTCCATCGAGGAACAGCAGATCCTTCACGTACAGCATGAGCTCTTTTGGCATGCGTGCGCCGTAGCCCAGCAGGGCCTTGGTGATGTCGCGGATTTCGGCGATCATCTCATCCGGTGACATCTTGGTCGGATCCTTCACCGGGCCGTCGAGATTGAGATCGCGGATGACGGCTTCGATGTCGGTGTCGTCCGGCAGCGCACCGAGGTCACACAGTGCCTGCACCTGGCCTTTGATGTCGTTTGTGGTGCCCGAGAGCATGAGGCGTAGGAATGCTTGACGTTTGCGGTCGTTTAGGCGCCCCGTGATGCCGTGATCGAGCAGAGCGGTGCGTCCGTCGGGCAGCACGAGGAGGTTGCCACCGTGCAGGTCACCGTGGAACATGCCGTAGAGCATGGCTCCTTCGAGGAATGCAACCATGCCGGTTTTGATGACCGCCTCGGTGTCGATGCCGGCGGCTCGCATGCCGGCGGCGTCGTCGAAGGAGAAACCCGAGAGGCGCTCCATCACGAGAACCCGCTTGGTAACAAGGGTTGGGTGCGGTCGCGGCACGATCATCCCGCGTTGGTTTGTCTTCGCCAGCACGGCGCCGATGTCGAGCATGTTCTCCGCTTCGAGGCGGAAATCAAGCTCCTCAACGATGGTCTCGGCGAAGAGTTCGACCAGGGCCGGAGGATTTGCGAGAGCGGCGATTGGAATGCGACCGATCAGGCGTGGGGCGAACCAGCTCATCACCTTGAGGTCTCGACGGACATTGCTGGCCACGGTCGGACGCTGCACCTTGACGACGACGCTTTCACCGGACCGGAGAACGGCTGCATGGACCTGGGCGATCGAAGCGGCCGCAATCGGTGTTTCGTCGAACGAGGCGAAGACGGCGTCAAGCGGTTGACCTAGATCTTCTTCGACGATCCGGAGAACATCGGAGAATGGCTCGGGTGGAACCCGGTCGCGCAGAAGCCGGAACTCGGCTACCAACTCGCTGGGGAAGATGCCTTCTCCCGACGAGATGATCTGACCCATCTTGATGTACGTCGGTCCGAGTTGTTCGAAGGCAACTCGCAGGCGTCGGGCCAGCCCGGCCCGGCTGATTTCTCCGCCCTTCGGTTTCTCTTTCATTCTCCACAGAATCAGTGCGCTGCCGAGGATCCGTCCGGTCTTGATGACCCGCAAGCCGGGCGGAAGACGGCCAGGCGTGGTGAGCAGCGGCACCTGCGCCCGGGTCCGCTCCCGCAGCGGTCCCAGGCCACGCCTCCAATCGATTTTCTCGGGATCGAGAATCCACGGTGCCTCCGACGTGAACGACCCGAAGGCCAAATCTGCCGGTTCGACGGGCGGGGAGGACTTCGGTGAAGCAGGGATCGCGAGGTCAAAGGGAAGCGTTACAGACACGCTGTCCAGCCTAGGTCCCGTCGGCCTCTTACAGAGAGTGTGCGCCTATTTGGACTGGCCTTTCGCTCGGGATGAGCGGAAATCTCGCAGAATTAACGGTGATTCCCCCGGCCGGGCTGGGTTTCGATAGGCGGCGTGGCGTAGCGTGGCAAACCGATGTTGTCGGCGATTCTTGCGTGCCATGGTGTCTGAATCCGACAATCCGTTGGCGGCACCGCCGTCTCCGTCGGCGCCCGGATGGTCGCTGCTGAAGGAGATGCTGCGACCCCAACGGGTCGATATTGCCAAGGGTCTCCTGGCCAGTCTCGGCTGGACGCTCACCAAGATCGCAATCCCGGCCGTCACGAGGATCGTCGTAGACCGTGGCATCGTGCAGGCTGAATCGGGAGCATTGCTGAAGTGGTCTCTCGTGATCGTTGTACTCGGCCTGGTCTCGGCGTTGTTCGCGGGGCTGCGTCGGATCAAGGCGTTCTCGGTGTCCTATCGAACCGAGCGGCTGATCCGTGACCGGTTGTTCGCGCACCTTCAACGCCTGCCGTTCTCATTTCACGACACCCACCCAACCGGGCATTTGCTCGCCAACGCGAACACCGACCTGAAGGCGGTCGAGGGATTCATAACGATGGTGCCGATCACGCTCGGCAACGTCGTCACCATGATCGGGGCCACGACGGTCCTGATGTTTCTCGACTGGAAACTGGCTCTGGTTGTACTTGCGGCGTTGCCGCTCATCAACATTTTTGCGCGACGGTTCTCGCACCGGTTGCATCCCACGCTGGCCGGACTGCAGAACGAACTGGCCCGTTTGTCGGGCGTGGTGGAAGAGACGCTTTCAGGTGTTCGGGTCGTGAAGGGTTTTGGAGCCGAGCAACGACAGGAACAGCAACTTCGTGCGCGCGCTGCCAGTGTCTACGAGCGGGCCATAGCGAGCACAGCTGTGCGTTCGGTGTACTGGCCGATTCTCGACCTGCTTCCCCAACTCGGCCTTGTCGCAATTCTGTGGGTCGGTGGGCATCGGGTGCTTAGCGGTGATCTGTCGCTTGGCGAGCTCGTCGCGTTCAATTCGTATGTTCTCATGCTGGTGTGGCCCCTGCGCTCGACCGGCATGGTGATCGCCCAGGCGCAGCGGGCCGGCGTATCGGCGACGCGCATCGCCGAAGTGCTGTTGACGGTGTCGGACCTGGCCGAGCCCGCACATCCCCGTCACCTTCCCGAGCGTGTCGTCGGTCGGTTGGTGGGGGAGGTCCGGTT
>JANMZO010000013.1:0-4485 GCA_031383405.1 Acidimicrobiia bacterium
GTCATGCGCGCGACGTTAGGGTCGCGGCTTCCCCGGCGTCGAGTCGACCACGTTCGAGCTCGTTCGGCCCGCTTCGACCCCGTTCGGCCCCGCTTCGACCCCGCTTCGGCCCGTTCGACCCCGCTTCGGCTCGTTCGACCCCGCTTCGGCTCGTTCGGCCCGCTTCGGCCCGCTTCGGCCCGCTTCGACCCCGCTTCGGTTCCGGGCGCGCTGAATTACACGACCAACCAGGTCGGCGCCTTTTCCAGCAGATAGAGCGATACCCGACGGCATCCATCGAGCAGATCGCAGAGCATCTCTTCGCCAGCGAAAATCCTGGCGAGCGAAACCGGACGACGGGCCACGATGGTGAGCGATCGCTCGGGAGCATCGGTCACGGAAGCGTAGGAGTCGATCGCCGATACCTCGAGTGGAAGGTCAGGTCCGCCGATTCCGGCCAGTTCGGTGGCGAGTACAAGCAGGTCGGGCGGATGCGGGAGCGGGGGAAGTGCCCATGTCAGGGTGAAGGGGAAATGAAAACTATCGGGCGGATCTTCCATCTCGTCGATCTCGGAGACTTTGTCTTCGAAGGCGAGCAGCACTCGGGGGTCGACCTCCAGGGTGAGGTGCAGGTCGAGGGGACCGTTGCAGCCCTCCTCCGGGTGAAGGTCGACTTCCCAGGCCTGGCGGAGGGAATACGTCTCAACAAGATGCCGCTCATCATGCACGTGAAAACCGTGGTCATGCGTGGCGTGGTCTTTGAGATCTGCAATGTACCCGGCGACGTCGATGACGGCCATGGCTCCTCCTAGGGTCGTAAAGCCGGGCCAGCCTAATAGCCGCTGTCGCGGTGATCTGATCGTGCCTGGACCCGCCGGCCCGACCGCGCCTCCCGTCGCTGCGCCTACCCTTTCGCGGCCCGTCCGCCAGCACTGGCGGCCCCCATGCCCTCGATCCAGGCCAACGCATGGCTGATCAGGCGGGACCGGCGTCGGCGATCGGACACCTTGACGATCGACACCGCTTCGACTTCGGTCCGGGCGACCGTGGTGCCCCCGGCCCGGAAGAATCGGCGGCGGGTCGTGCCGAACACGAGCAGTTCATCGCCCTCTTCGACGCCTTCGATGAGTTCGGGGTTGGCGACGATGGTAATCCCGATCGGGGGGCCTGGTTCGGTGGTCTCGGCCGAGACGAAAGCCCTCGACCGGAGATCGAGTTCGGCAATTTCACCGCGCGCCGTGCTGCGGATGGTAGGTGGTGCGGCGACTACACCTTGCGCGAGGGTGAGAGACCACCACGTGAGTGGGGCCGAATCGGCCCGCGCCACGCGGAGAGTCTGCTGGACGGGAACCGTAAGCGTTGGGGCCATGGCGGCCTCCTCTTGGGACAGAGCATCACTACATCGTTCGGGGGAAGTTGTGCGGTTACTCAACCGGGGTTGTAACTGGAGACAGTGTGCGGGAGGGGTGTGACAACGATCGCGGGTTTCGGCCCGTTCTAAAAAAGTTTGACCTGGCCGTTGGGCCAACCGGGAGAGGATGCGACGGCGAGGTGGTGGGCCGTCAGGTCGTCGGCGAGTGTGCGCAGTGTCGCCGGAGCGTGTCCTTCGTAGTGGTTGTTGGCAACGACGTAGATGTTCCGAACACCCCGCTCGGCCATCTGGGCGATCCGTTCAACCCACCACGCCAGGGCTTGGGTCTGGGGCCGTTGGATCCGGTCCTTGCCGATGCCGTCATGACGGCCGATCAACCGTATGTACGCGTATCTATCGGACGTATCGAACGCGCCCCGGTCAAGTTCGGGGACGTCGTGCAGATCGTTCGACACCATCGAGACACTATGTTCGCGTAGGAAATCTAGAACGGCGCGTCGGCGCCAGCTCACATGACGGAACTCGATCGCCAGCGGAAATTCCGGTGCCCAGCGTTGGACAAAGTTGCGAAACGTTTCGTCGTTCGTAGGTGTACGTAGGAATGACGGTTGCATCTGCACGACGATCATCGACAGGCGGTCCTGCAAACGATCGGCAAGCGATCCGCAGAAATGCCCGAAGGGAACGTCGGGCACGTTGAGCATCGTGTCCTGTATGAGTTCTCTCGGTGCTTTGAAGCTGGAGCGGAAGTCCTTGGGGAAGATCGATGCCCACCGGTCGATGGTCGTCGGGGCGGGCGCGGCGTAGAACGACGAGTCGACTTCGACAAAACGAAACGCCTCGACGTAACGCTCCAACGTCTGCGACGACGTGGTGCCGAGCGGATAGAACGATCCGGCCCAGTCGGGCAGATACGACCATCCGGCCGTGCCCAACCAGACCAACGAAGGTGACCCTGCCATGTTGTGTTCTACAGCTGGGGGAGCCACCGGTAGCGGGTCCAGCCGTCTACCGATTCGGCGCCCAGCGCCTGGTAGAAATTGATCGACGGTTCGTTCCAATCGAGCACGTTCCATTCGACCCGACCATCAGTGCGAGCGCGAAGGTTTTGCAGCAGAGCGAGTCCGTGGCCGCCGCCGCGGAACTCGGGCTTCACGAAGAGATCTTCCAGCCAAATCCCTGCCTTGCCGAGGAACGTGGAGAACGTCGGGAACCACAGGGCGAACCCGGCCACCGCGCCGGTGGCGTCGTCGATTGCGAGATCGACCTTGGCGACCGGATCGGGACCGAACAGATTTCTCTCGATGTCGTGTCTGTGCCAGACGACCTCGTGAGCCAGCTTCTCGTATTCGGCCAGGCCGATAATAAGTGCACAGATGTCGTCGACATCGTCGGGGGTTGCTACGCGGATCGTCACGATCTGAGACTATCTGTGCATGGCATCGACGTGGTCCGACGAATCCCTCCTTGAGTTGTTCGCCGCCGTCGCCGAAGCGTGTGGCTCGGCCGTCGAAGCGATGGGGGACCGGAGGGTTCCGGGTCTGCGAAACGGGCAGTACGGCCTCGATCTCAAGGCCGACGCCGCAGCGCTCGACCTTCTTGACCGGGCGAAGGTCGGCGTGCTGTCGGAGGAAAGTGGACTGCGGCGCGCCGATGCGGAGATCGTGGTGCTCCTCGACCCGGTCGACGGATCGACGAACGCATCCCGGCGGATCCCCTGGTACGCGACCAGCCTCTGTGCCGTCGACGCCGATGGTCCGCGCGTTGCGCTCGTGCGCAACCTCGCCACCGGTGTGACGTTCCGGGCCGTGCGCGGTGGAGGAGCGACCCGTGACGGGGAGCCGATCGCGCCGTCGACGGTGGTCGAGATCGGCAGTGCCGTCGTCGGCCTGTCGGGTTACCCGCCGGAGCATCTCGGATGGCGCCAGTTCCGTACGCTCGGCGCTGCGGCGCTTGACCTGTGTGCCGTAGCATCGGGTTCGCTCGACGCGTTCATCGACTGCTCCTTCGATGCCCACGGCGTCTGGGACTATGCCGGTGGCCTGCTCATCTGTCGGGAGGCGGGGGCCCCGGTCGACGATGCTCTCGGGCGTCCCCTGATCGTTCTCGACGCCGACGCAAGGCGGACCCCGGTCGCTTCGGCCACGTCCGGTCTTCACGACGTACTGGTTCCCGCGCGCCTTCGCTGGCGATGACAGGGGTGGTGGGCGACGGCCCCGCCGGGCGCGCACTTTCCCCCTTGCCTGGGCCGGGTTGATCGGCAACGATGGGCACATGAGGCGAATGTGCGCGGCGGCGGTGGCAGTGGCTTTGTTCGCCGGATGCACCTCGGACGGCAAATCCAGAGTCCCCGAAGTAACAATCCCGGTCGAAACTGTTGCGGTGGCGACGGCGGCGGCGGCGACGGCGACGGTGGTTCCGACCACGGTGGTTCCGACGACGGTGGTTCCGACCACGGTGGTGCCGACCACGGCAACGACGGTGGCCCCGTCGGCAGAAGACGAGCTTCGCGCCGCCACAAAGGCCCAATGGGGTGACTTTCGTGCGACTCTGCTCAACTTAGAAACAGACGATCTCAGCACCATGCGCAATTGGTACGCGTCCCCGAGATTGGCAGACTCGGGGCTGGTCCTCCTTAAGCAGGACAAGGCACAGAACGTGACGTTTCGACGTAATAATCCCGATGTGTTTGAGGTTCGAATCGAAAGTGTCACGCTGCTCTCAGCGGACAGCGCTACGGTCGAGACTTGCCTTACGGACAATCTGATAGCTGTGAAGGTTGTCAATGGTCAGGATCAGGTGCAAGACAACTCACTGGCTTCGAACCGCTTTAAGGAAACCTGGGTTCGGAAAAGCGTCCGGTGGCTACTCGAATCCGTAGAACGTCATTCCGGCGCTGGTACTCCATGCGACTGATACTTGCGACGGTTGGAGTGGTTCTGTTGCTTTCCGGACCGGTCTCGGGTGCGGGTGGCGGACATCGAACGCCGTCCGAATCGACAACAATTACTGTGTCGGCGGAGGCGCAGGTGGCGCACAGGCAGGCGGAGGTGGTGGCGAGGGTGCGGGATCCCCTTCCACGGGACGCGACCGGCGGGGGTCGTCAGGTGAACGGTCAGCAGACGAAGCCGGTC
>JANMZO010000031.1:0-1843 GCA_031383405.1 Acidimicrobiia bacterium
TTTGTGTCGCCGCCGGCGTTCCTCTTGACGGAGGCGACGCTGGAGCGTCGGACGGTGGCGACGCTGGAGCGACGGACGGAGGCGACGCTGGAACGACGGACGGAGGCGACGCTGGAACGACGGACGGTGGCGACGCTGGAACGACGGACGGTGGCGACGCTGGAACGACGGACGGTGGCGGTGGCGTAGCCGGCGAGTTGTGCTCAAGCGCAATCCCAGTCACCCTTCCGCTGACGCTGTTGACCCAGACGCTTGTGGGCTTTTCGAACGACTATGACGCTGGCACCAACTGCGTTGGAACTGCGGGACCCGATCGTCTCTATTCGGTCACCGTCCCAGCGGGTCAGCGACTGAGAGTCAGCGTCCGGCCGAAAGGTTTTGATGGCTCGATCAACATCCTGGCCTCGGCTGCTTGCGCTGCTTCGCCTCGGGTGTGCCTCGAAGGCACCAACGCAACCGGGGTCGGTGGACTCGAGGTCGGCGGCTACCTGAATACCGGCCCCGTGGCTCAGCTGGTGAATGTGGTGGTCGAGTCGGTCGACGTCACGACAGGCGAATACGACGTGACGTTCACCGCGGCCCAACCTTCCTGCGGAGACGGCTTCGTCGATTCGCCAGCCGAGACCTGCGACGACGGAAACATCGACTCCAAAGACGGCTGCTCAAAGGCCTGCAAGCTCGAGCCGTTCTGCAACACGTGGGCGTGTGCGTCGGGAGGCTTCCGTACTTTCGACGGAGGAGCCTTCGTAGAAGCGAAGAGCTGCCCTTACGCCGATGGAGGAGGGTTCATGTGGCACGGAGCGGTGCTCACGCCCTACGGCGTCATCGGAATTCCATACAACTCGCGTGAGGTGATCCGCGTAAACACCGCCACACTGGAGTGCGAGTCAATTGGGAGCGCCAGCACCCCCGCGGGTGGCGCTGGGTGGAAGAGCGGAGTCCTCGCGCACGATGGGTACGTGTACGCCGCCCCGTACTTTGCAACGAAGATCCTGCGCATCGACCCGCAGGATGGCGGCACGACCGAGTTCGGCGAAGACCTCTTCGGCCCAGTCGCCGGCTCCCTGCCCCAGTACTCCGGCTCGGTCCTCGACGATCGCGGATACATGTGGATGGTGTCCCAATCAAACGCCGACCTCCTGCGTTTCGACCCGTCCGACGGCGGTATCTGGCGGTGGAAATCGGATGCCGGCCCGCCTGTCTTCGGGATGTGGGGACTGAGCCGGGTCAACGTCGGCGGGAGAGAATGGCTCTTCACCACACCCGTCCAGGTCGGCAGTGACCGCGCGATGCGCATCGACCCGCAGAATCTCAGAACCGAATACTTCGCGGAGCTGAGTTACTCGTTTCAGGATGGCGGTGGCCTGCTTGGGCAGACGCTGCGGCAAGATGGGACGCTGATCTGCAACTCATTTGGGGCCAACGAGCTGGTGATTCTGGACCCCGACGCAGGAACAGCGACGAAAGCCTATCTAAGCGGTGTTTCTGAGATCGGCTTTACCGCCACCGGTCCCGATGGCGAGGTCTGGGGACTTCAGTCGGCGTCGACATCATCCCTGGCGCAACGGCTGGCGCCTCCGGCGACGACCGTCACTTTCGGCGTTGACGCAGGAGTGATCCTCTATGTGGGACCGTACGCATGGACGGGCGTCGTCGCGACGCCCGATGGCCTGATTGGCCTGCCCGGGAATTCCACCCACGTGGTGCGAGTGAAGTTGTCGAACGGCGAAGGGCGAACGATGCGGCAGCTCATGTCACCGTACTTCAACAAGCAGTGAGAGCCCTCCGGCTCGAAGGCCAGCCAGACTAGAACAAGCTGTCGTCGAGCTTCGGCTTGGGATCG
>JANMZO010000043.1:0-1782 GCA_031383405.1 Acidimicrobiia bacterium
GGTGGTATTCGGCCACAACGTCGACGCCGCCAAGATTCAAACGGCAGTGGCCTTGCTCCTACAGCTCGGTCACATCGTCGAGACGAAGCGGCCAACCCCCGGAAGGCCCGCAACCGTGTACGTGCGGCCCTGGCACATCACCTCCGACAAGGTCTGACCCTTACCCCCCTTAGATCACATAACTCCTTACCTCGGCCCCAAAACGAAACGACAAAACCATGATCGATCCCGACCAAACCAAAAGCTGGATGGAACAGCGAGAACGTCGCCGCGCCGCCTTCGCCCGCCACACCGCCTACGTCGAAGCGCTCAGCCAGTTCTGCGAACAACACGATTGGGTCTTGCACCCGAACCAAGGCCGGTTATGCCTCGACTTACTCAAGAACCCTGCCCACCGATGCATACGGCACTACCGGATCACCGACGATGACCGCTACCTCGGCCACGTCGAACTGTTCCGACGCGGCCCAGCGAAGCACCCGACACAGTGGGCAATCCTCAGCCAGAACTACGACCTTCAAAAAGGCGTAGACCATCTCGGCCCAGCACCCTACGGCCACGGAACCCACGCGTACCTCTACGTCGGCGCCACGACATGACCGTGCCGGAAACCTTCGCCATCGACGTGAACCGAACGACCAACGCCCAAGCCATAGTCGACGCCCGTCAATCCTTAGAAGACATCGCCTCGCCCATCTCGGTGTTCATTCGTGAGTGCTGTGATGTCGGGCTCGACCACTCGACATCGACAGACCGACTCTATGACGCCTATCGCGTTTGGGCGTCGCGAAAGGGTCTCCAAGCGGTTTCGTCGCCGATGTTAGGTAGGGCTCTCTCTGCCGCTTTGCCTGGAGTAAAAAAGATTCGGCCGCGGACAGAGGACGGTCGAGAGTACGTCTACGCAGGCATTCGACTGCTCGGAGAAAACGGGTGGACCTAGGCCGGTTCGTAGGCGTACATACAACAACCATCTGTACACCTATCAATATTGGTGGTCCAGGTGGTCCAGGTGGTCCAGGTAGTTACTCAAGACATATAGAGAAGAAACGCATATGTATTGGAGTTAGGCCCCCGACCACCCGGTCCACCTGGACCGCGCCATGACCTCGAAATCTGACATTCACTACGGCCGACACGGTGGCCGGATCACCGCCTGGCAACCCACCGAGCTAGGCGAACTACGCCGCACAACATGCGGTTGTGTCGCCGGCAACGGGCTTTGGTACGTCGTTCCGATCGACCGCTTACACATCCCATGCTCCCTCTGTGGCCAACTCCCACGCGACGACGGCCCCACAACCAACCAACCAGAGAACCACCAACCCAAAGGAAAGAGGAAACTGACGTGAACGAGACGTGCCCAACGTGCGGGAAACAATTGGTCTGTAGTCCGGACTCATTGCGGGTCTCATCCTCGACGCTATTGAGCGCATCGAACGCCGCCGCGCTCGTGAAGCCGCCGAACGTCGCGCCGCCGAGAAGGCAGAACGCAACATCGCTTTCATGGACCCGGCGCCATAGATCGGGTTGACCCCGGTCTTGTGTTGTACGTATCCGATCAACCACCACGGCCATGGAACTACTAACGACATGAGCGGTCGATGTCTCTTGACTTCGACCGCTCATCGCAGAGCGATCGGCGACTCGACACCCCCTCCAGGCCGGAGAGGAGGCTGGACGGGGTGCCGTTCCCTCTGAGGGCCGATGTCAAGCTGGCTTGACATCGTCAATTCCTGGCGCGCAGCAACCCGTTTAGTTCGCATCACCGCCTTCACGGCTGCG
>JANMZO010000080.1:0-7809 GCA_031383405.1 Acidimicrobiia bacterium
TGTGCATGGTTCGCGGCCGAATGTCACGGTGATCGTGAACGCTGAGAACGGGAACACGACGACCGCGTCAGGAACTGTGCTTCCGAAATGGGTTCGTGACGCGATGTGTTGCGACGCGACGTTCACCGCGGTGTTCGTGTCGGGGAAAGGTGTCCCGTTCGATGTTGGCACCCCGATCAGCGGGATTCCGGTACGGAACCGGCGGGCCGTGCTCGTCCGCGACCGCCACTGCCGATACCACGGATGCAGCCACCCGCCACGATGGTGCGATATTCACCATCTGAAACACCGCGAAGACGGTGGAGACCATGAGATCAGCAACCTTTTGCTTTTGTGCCGGTTCCACCATCGACTCGTCCATCGCCACGGGCTGAAACTCACCATGGCCGCCGACGATGTGACCCTGCTCATCGAATGGCCCAACGGCATCATCCTCCACAGCCCACCCACCAGCCAACTCACCCTCGCCGGTTAAGCGCAACCCCACTGCACACGACCGGAACAAACACGTCAACGAACAAACACGTCCCCAGCAGACCCCCGCAACACGTAGCTGTTTACCTAGCTCGTAGGTGGTTAGGTCGGGCCGAGAAGCGTGCGCAGAGGAGCCAGTCGGCTGGTGAATCGGTCGAGTGCCCCGACTCAACCGGTGCCGGCCTTCGGCGTCATCGCGGACTCGACGGGTTCTGCCCCGCGATGTGTGCCGTTGATTCCGAGCGAGGCTGGGTACGGTGGTGTTTGTCGAGTTTGGTAAGTACCGCCTCATGGTCGGTGGCACTGCATCGACGGCATTGATCTATGCCGTACTCAAACTCGCCGCAACGACGGAAACAGGGGGTGTTCTCGGGCCTAGCACATGCGGCGAAGAAGTCCCCACCTACGACCGTCGCTTCGGCAACGACCGTCGCCTCAACGAAGAAGGCGAAGGTGGCGAAGGTGGCGACGACAACCGTCACAACCCTGGCGAAGGTCGCAAAGGTAACGCCAACCACCGCACCCGGTTCTACGAAACCAACCCTGCCGGTCGCGCCACAGGTAACGAAAGCGTCCGCTGTCACCAAGGCGACGACTGCTTCGGTGAAGGTATCAACCAGAACGGCAACGACCGTGGGTAGCACCGCAGCGGTCGCTTCGGGCACTCCGGCGGCCGGTCGGTTCTGCAAGGTCGCGGACAAGGGAACCAAGGCGAAAGACGCGAAGGGTCAGTTGCTGACGTGCACGGTTGACGCCAATGGCCGAGCCCGATGGAAGAAGTAACCCTGACCCCGAGCATCAGCCCAGGTCGGGCCAAGTCGGGCCAGGTCCGGCCAGGTCGGGCCAGGTCGGGCCAGGTCGGGCCAGGCTGACGGCAGTTGTTTCGAGCGGTAGTTAGTACGTGTACGTATGAAAACGCCGATGCAGGAAGTTCGTATTCACGCGGAGTAGTCGGAATTTCGGCGGGCGCGTTCAGGACTTACTCAGGTTTGTTTCCGTATGGTCCCCCATCGGTCATCCATTGAAAGGTCCCGAATGAGCGAGCAGACAGCCAAAACCCCGCGGGCGATGTTGAACAAGGTCCCGGAAGCAACGATGTACTTCTGGGTGATCAAGATCCTCGCCACCACGGTCGGGGAGACGGTGTCGGATTACTTCAACTCAACGTTGAACTTCGGTCTGGTTGGTACGTTCGCTCTCATGGTCTCGCTGCTCGTGGTGGCTTTGGTACTCCAGTTTCGGACCCTCCGCTACATACCGTGGATCTATTGGTTGAGCGTGGTTCTGATCAGTGTCGTAGGCACGCTTATCACTGACTATTTGCATGACGATCGTGGTATCGGACTTCGTCTGTTGACGGCAGTCTTCACCGTTGCGCTCATCGTCAGCTTCGGTGTCTGGCACGCGAGCGAGAAGACACTGTCGATCCATTCGATCTACACGACCAAGCGAGAAACCTTCTACTGGACCACGATCCTGTGCAGCTTCGCGTTGGGCACAGCTGCCGGTGACCTGTTGGGCGAGGATTACATCCACAGCTACGGCAAGGCCGTCCTGATCTTCTCGGGACTCATAGTTGCTTTCACGGTCGCTCACTTCGGGCTCAAGCTGAACGGCATCCTGGCGTTCTGGTTGGCTTACATCGTCACCCGCCCGCTGGGTGCGTCGATCGGTGACTTCGTTTCGACCCCGAAGGATGAGGGCGGCTTGAACGTGGGCACGACAGTGATCAGTGCCGTGTTCCTGCTCACCATCGTGGCTCTGGTCGCATTCCTCACCAGGACCCAAGCTGACGTGACCGAGAAGCGACTGAAGGCGGCAGACGTACGTTGAGTCATGACCGAAGCCGGGGGACCCGTACGACGAAGCGGGCACCGGTGTCGGTTGCCTCGATCTGGATGGTTCCCGAATGCTCGCTGACGAGTTCGGCGACGATGGCGAGACCCAACCCGCTGCCTCCGGCGTCCGCGCTGCGTGCTTCGTCGAGACGCACGAAGCGTTCGAAGACGGCGAGATGATGTTCGGCGGGAATGCCTGGACCGTCGTCGGTCACGATGAGTTCGGCGGCGTCGTTTGCCGGGAGGACCTGGATGTCGACCCGCGAACTGGCGTGGCGTTCCGCGTTGTCGAGGAGGTTCCGGACGATACGTGCCATTGCCTCCGGGTTCGCGTTGATGAGCACGTTCTCGGCCTTCACGCTCCGTTCAATCCCCGGAGCCGGTGGACGTCTTGTGAGTTGGCTGCGGACCAGGTACCCGAGGTCGACGGGTTCAAGCGCAAGGCGTTCGCCCTCGTCGTGTCGGGCGAGGAGGAGAAGGTCGGTCACGAGACGTTCGAGTCGTTCGTGGTCGATGGTCATGTCAGCGATCGATGCTCGCCGACTCTCGGCCGTTTCGTCGTAGGCCGACGCTTCCAACTGGTTGCGCAGCGACGCAAGTGGTGAACGAAGTTCGTGGCCGGCATCGGCTATGAAACGCCGTTGACGGGTGGAAGCAGCATCGAGTCGTTCGAGCATGTCATTCATGGTGGTGGCCAGATGGGAGATCTCATCGCCCGTGTTCGGTACCGGCACGCGCCGGCTGGTATCGGTGCTTGTGATCGATGCGACCTCGGCCCGAATCGCTTCGACCGGGCGTAGCGCCCGTTTGGCGGCCAACCACACCACTGCGCAGCCAACGACCAGCAGCATCGGGAACACGGCCGCGAGTGAGATCACGATTCGGCGATCGGTCGCATCGGCCAGATCCAATGGACTGGCGGCAAGCACGATCACGGTGTGCCCGTCAAAAAGCACGGGGACGCTCGCTACGGCAACTCGTTCGCCCGTGTCGATCCCCAATCCTCGAAGTCGTCTGATGGTGGCCCGAGTTGTGCCGCCTACCGGTGCAAACGGCGTCGTGAACGACGCGATGTTCGGAGTGGAGGCAAGAACCTTCTGGCCGTCGATTACCTGTACCCACGCTGGTGTTCGGTCATCGGGTTTCAGGGTGCGGGCGAAGTCGCCGGTTTCGACCAGGGTCGCGACTCCCCGCGCTCGGGTGAGGGTTTGTTCGCCGATGGATCGTTCAAGGGCGTCGTGAAGTTGCGCTCGAAGGATGAGTGCACCGGCGAACAGCGCCACGGCCAACGCGCACCCGGCCGCCAGCACGACACTTCGGCGGATTCCGAGCGCCGGGGTTCTCATGCGTGGTTTGGGGCGACCGTCGTGTCTCGCAAGGCGGTCGGGTTCGGGTCCGCGGTGCCGACCCGATCTGCACCAGGCCGATCGGACGCTGCTGGAGCTATCTCGTAACCAACTCCCCACACGGTGCGGAGGTTCGATGTGTGAAACGGCGCATCGACCTTTCGCCTCAGGTTCGATACGTACACCTCGACGATGTTCGGGTCGCCGTCGTATGCGAAGTCCCAGCCATGGCCGAGGATGTCGGACTTGGTCACCGCTTCACCTTGGCGGCGGAGAAGATACTCAAGGACCGTGAACTCCTTCGGGCTCAGCGAAATCTCCACGTCTCCTCGGCGGCATCGCCGACGGGCCGGATCCAGCACGAGGTCGTCGACGCTGAGCACGGTTGGCCGTTCCGTTGCTCCTCGCCGGGTGAGAGCACGCAGCCGCGCCAGTAGAACGACCTGCGAAAAGGGCTTGGTGAGATAGTCATCGGCGCCGGTGTCGAGCGCTTCAGCGATGTCGTGCTCACCGTCTTTTGCGGTGAGCATGAGGATCGGGGTCCAGTTGCCGGCGCTCCGGAGCTTTTCGCAGACCTGGTAGCCATTGAGTTTGGGGAGCATGATGTCCAAGATGATGGCGTCGAAAGGAGTGCTCTGGGCCAGCCAGAGACCCTGTTCGCCGTCGTTCGCCACGTCAACCGTGTGCCCTTCGGCGATCAACCCCTTACGAAGGCTCGCAGCCAGGCGTCGTTCGTCTTCCACCAGGAGCAACTTCATCAGCCCTATCTTCGTCGTACGGAGCTGAACAACTCCTGAACGAAGTCTGTCAGGTCGCGGCGATGACTCGCTGATCCCTGTGGGGTGCGCCGCCGAAACGTTCATCCCGCGTCGGCCGGACGCGCCGTCTATCGGCCGAGGTACGCCCGGCGGAGTTCCTCGTCGGCCGAGAGGTCGGCGGCCGAACCCGTAAGCACGACCCGGCCGGTCTGGAGCACGAAGCCTCGGGAGGCGATCGACAGGGCCTGATTGGCATTCTGCTCGACGACCAGCATCGCCACCCCGGCCTGGTTGACCTGCTGAATGATCTCGAAACTCTTTTCGACCAGCACCGGCGCCAGACCCATCGACGGCTCGTCCATGAGGATCAACTTCGGACGACTCATCAGCGCGCGCCCCATCGCGAGCATCTGCTGCTCACCGCCCGACAGTGTGCCCGCCAGTTGTTCTCGACGGTTGTAAAGCAGCGGGAACAAATCATATGCGCGCGTAAAATCTTCGGTGAGATCGTCGTTGCGCAGGTATGCGCCCATCTCCAAATTCTCGAGTACCGTCATCGGCGCGAACACCCGCCGGTTCTCCGGTACCACCGCCATTCCGGCGGCGATCCGTTTGGGGGTGCCGTCTCGAGTGACATCGCGACCGTCGAACATCACCGTGCCGCTCGTCGGGGATACAAGACCCAGGATGGTCTTGAGGGTGGTCGACTTGCCACACGCGTTGCCGCCGAGAAGGCAAACCAGCTCGCCGTGGCCGACATCGAGGGCAACGTCCTGGAGAATGTGGATAGGGCCGTAAAACGTGTTGATCCCCGACAGGCGAAGCAGCGGTTCGCTCATTTTCTGGACGCCGCACCCTTCCCGAGATAGGCCTCAACGACAGCGGGGTTGGTGGCAACCTCTGCGAAGCTGCCCTCGGTGATCTTGGAGCCGTGGTCGAGAGCGACGACGCGGTCACTCACACCTTCCACCACGTGCATGTCATGTTCAATGATCAGGATCGTGAGCCCCAGTTCGGTCCGCAGTCGGCCGATCAACTCGGTGATCTCGTGCGTCTCCGTAGGGTTCATGCCGGCGGCGGGCTCGTCGACCAGAAGCAACCGCGGCTGTGTCGCCAGTGCACGTGCGATCTCCAGTCGACGACGGTTTGCATACGAAAGCGAATACGCCGGTTGATCGAAGCGGTAACCCTGCAGACGGGTGCCGAAGAATGCGAGCAACTCCTCGGCTCGGGTGTGCATGGCGCGTTCTTCCCTGCGGGCCCTTGGGAGTCCGAGTGCCCCGGCGACGATGCCCGACCGGTTGCGGCCGTACATGGTGGCCAGCACGTTCTCCTTCACTGTCATGTTGAGAAAGAGTCGCAGGTTCTGGAACGTGCGGGCGATACCCAGGTCGTTGATCCGGTTGGGATCGACTCCGACGATACTTCTACCGTCGAACCGCACGTCGCCGAAATCGGGCTTGTAAACGCCGGTGATGAGGTTGAACAGCGTGGTCTTGCCGGCGCCGTTCGGGCCGATTACCGCGACGATCTCGCCTTCGGCGATCGACAGGTCCAGATGGTGGAGAACCTGCAGGCCGCCGAAGCTAAGGCTCACCGAGGAGATCTCGAGGAGGCCGGCCACTACAGAACCTCAACCCGTTTGGTGCCGAAGATCCCCTGCGGGCGGCTGGCCATGATGGCTACGAGTGTGGCGCCGACGAGGAGTTGGCGGGTAATCGACGCCTGCTCGGCGAGCCGGTTCTCCCACGCCAGCATGCCGATGCATGCCACGAAGCCGGCCCCGACGGGCCGCCACTTCGCCGCCACCGTCGTGAGGGCGAGCCCGAAAACGATCAACGCGAGAAACGCGGTGTTGCCGAACTTCACCGAGTCTTTGAGATGGGGTACCAGCGCACCCGTGAAGCCGGCGAGCCCGGAGCTGCGGGGACGTAGGTCAGTGCCCAACAACGCCAGACCGCCGCGAACGATACTGCCCGTAACAATAAGCGCACCTATGAACTGACCCAACCGTCTCCACGGGCGCATTTTCAATGCGATCATCAGCACTAAAGTCCCGTAGACGAGAAGGCGTCCGGTTGACGGTGTGCGAAGAAGTTCCGGGAGGACAGCGACCACGAACGCACCGACGAAACCACCGCCGAGATTGCCGAGGCCACCGAGGATCGCGGCGACGTAGAGCAACACGAGGAAGGGAAGATCGAAGTTGCTCCCGAACACCGACTGCTGGATGGAGGCGAAGAGGATCCCGGCCAGGCCGGCGATACCGGCACCGAGGGCAAACGCGACGAGTCGCAGGCGACGGACCGGCACCGACAGGATTTCAGCGGCCAGTGCGTCTTCCCTCATCGACCGCATGGCGAGACCGGGCCGGGCGTTGCGGAGGCGATAGAACAGCAGCATGACGATGGCAGCGGCGATCACCGCTACGACGTAATACGCGGTAATGGAGCGGACCCTGTAGCCGAAGATCGAAAGTGGGTCTATGCCGGTGAGTCCGTTGGGGCCGTTCGTGAGGTTGAAGGCGTTCTTCGGCATGGCATGGCTCGCGATCGTCAACTGCAGGCGGTCGCCGTTGTTCGCGATACTCACGAAAATCTGGCCGAAGAACAGCGTGACGATGGCGAGGTAGTCGCCGCTCAGTCGCCGGGAGGGAAGGCCGAGCACGTAGCCGAGCGCGGCTGCCCCCAGCACGACCGCTGGTACCGAAAGGAATGTCGGCCAGTGCAGGTCGAATTTGTCGGAGGACAGCAACGCGTACGCGTATGCACCGAACCCGAAGAAGGCGGCATAGCCCAGGTCGAGCAGTCCGGCCCAACCGACGACAACGTTGAGCCCGGTCGCGAGCAGCGTATAGAGCGCAACGGAGAACGCCACTCGGGTCGTGTAGTCGGTCGGTGAAACGAGGGCGAAGAGCAATGCCAATGTGGCGACGGCGAGCACGCGCCACTGCACGGGAATGGCCCCCAACCCACGACGGATCCGAGCGGTTGGAGTGTCGGACCGGCGCCCACCCGCCTGCTCGACCCACTCGTCTTTGCCGATCGACCGGCTAGCGGCGGTGGGCGGGGCCGACTCGGAAGGCACCGGAGGTATCGCGTTCGACATCAGACCTTCTTCAACTCGGCGACGCCGAACAGACCGCGCGGCCGGATGAGGAGGAATGCGATGAGCAAAACAAAGACCACGACATCGTAGAAGGTGGTCGAGATGTAACCCTGAGCGAAGCTCTCGGCGAAGCCGATGATGAGCCCGCCCGCCATGGCACCCTGGATCGAACCGATGCCGCCAACCACAGAAGCGGTGAAGCCCTTCAGACCGGCGACGAAGCCCATTGTGTGGAATACGCGGTTGTAGACCAGGCCGCTCATGACGCCCCCGATTCCCGCGAGG
>JANMZO010000230.1:0-5463 GCA_031383405.1 Acidimicrobiia bacterium
CGCAGGTAATTCGCGATCAGGCCGGCCGACAACGACATCGCGGGTAACACCAGGTACTTCCAGCTGGTGAACGGATTGCCACCCGATTCCGACAGTGGAATGTACTGCCCGTGCGGCCATTCCAGGGGAATGGATATGAACTTGAGAATCAGAAGGCCCACGAGAAACCCGGGCATGGCGATGAACGCAAAGCCCGTGGATGTCACGATGCGGTCGAAGATCCCTCCGACGCGATACGCCGAGTAGACACCGAGGGGGATCGACACCGCAAGCGTGATGAGCATCGTCAAGATGACCAACTGCACCGTGACGGGAAACGCTCTCGCCACGATGGAGTTGACCGATTCGCTGGTGCCGTAGGAGTAGCCGAGATCCCCATGCAGGAGATTCCAGATCCACTTCAGGTATTGAACGATGAAGGGTCGATCGAGCCCGAACTCTTTCGTCAGGCGCGCTGCAGACTCCTCGGTGTATGCGGTACCGAGAATGACTTCAGCAGGGTCTCCTTTGATCAGCTTGAGCATGCCGAACACCACAAATGTGGCCGACAGAACAAGCGGGATCGCCAGGAGAAACCGGCGAATGGCGTAACGCATGAGCGCGACCGACCCTTTCTAGTTACTGCTCGTTACCGGGGTCAGCCCTTGGTGATCGTGGTGAGGTCGACGACGTAGCCGAACGGAACCAGTGGGGCCGGGTCACCGTTGGGCAGCTTGAAGTTTGCGAAGTCAGCGTTGACGCCCTTGGCCGTCGCGACGTTCCACGTGGTCCGCCAGCGCCACAGAATGAAGGCGTTCTCACCATATTGACGGTTGATGTTTTCCGCGGCCTGCTTACGCACGACCGGATCGGTGTTGTCACGCAGAATATCGAAGGCGGCATCGACGACGCCGTCTTTCACGCGCTGCCAGTTGAGCGACACGGAACCGTTCGGTGCTGCCGTTTCGGAGTGCATCTGGAAGCGTGAGGTGTCGAGGTCGACGATGCCGCCGTAATAGCGCCACGTGGCCCACTGGGTTCCACCGAGAAGCACGGTCGTGATGTACTTCGACTGCTCGATGTTTGCCGGCTTCACCTTGAACCCGGCCTGCGAAACCATGTTGGCCATGATGTCGCGGATTTCAATAGCTGCCGGGTCGTTCGTGGTGGCCATGGTGAATTCCACGTCGCTTCCACCGAGAGCGGCCTTGCACTTCGCGTATTCGGCCTTGGCCTTGTCGAGGTTGAACTGCGGATAGCCGGTGTTGTCGAGGTAGCCGGGGCTGCCCTTCGGGAACGGGCCGTTGGCCTGGGTCGAACCGGGGGCCTGAAGCTTCTGCAGGGTCGGGACGTCGACCGCATAGGCGGCGGCCAGGCGGCACGGCAGGGTGTTGAACGGCGGAATGGAGTTGTTCAACACGTCCTGGTTGGTTTCCGACATGAAGTCGCCGGAGGTGACCTGCGCCTTGCCGTCCTTGGCGAGTTTTTCGTATTCACGCTTCGAGTTGAAGTTCGCCGAGTGGGTGATGTCGATGTCGCCCTTGGCGATGGCGGCGATACGGGCATCTTCGTTCGGGATTGGGCGGAACTCGATCTCATCGAGTTTCGCAATGGAATCCTTGCGCCAGTAGTCGTCGTTGCGGACGACGTTGAGCGCGACGTCGCGCTTCCAGCTCTTGAACTTGAAGGGGCCGGTGCCGATCATGGTGTTCAGGTCATTGGCTTTGATCTGCGCCGGGGCGATCATGACGCCCGCCTGGCCTGACATGGCGGCATAGAAGCCCGGGAACTTCTGGAGTGTCGTGACGGTTACGGTCTGGGGATCGACCACGTTCACACCCTTGAGGAGCTTGGGCAGCGGTTCCTTCGAGCACAGCGCGCCGGCTCCGTTGATCCGGAAGAACACGGGGAGAAGGACCGATCCACAGATCGCTTCGTCGAGGTTCGCCTTCACGGCATTGGCATCGAAGTCTTCACCGTTGTGGAACTTGATGCCCTTCTTGATCTTGATCGTCCACACCAGACCGCCGGTGTCTTTGGTGACGGAGTCGGCCAGCCACGGCACGATCTGGCTCTTTGCATTCAGAGCGAGAAGCCGCTCGTAGACGGCGAAGCTGACCTGATGACCCGAAACCGCCCAGGAACCCGGCCCGGGGATCCAGTTGTTCGTTTCCGCCTCCATACCGAAGATGAGCTTCCCTCCGGTTTTGGCGGCCGGGGCTGCTGCGGGCGGAGCCGTGGTGGCCGCCGCGGCGGGTGCAGCCGTCGGTTTGGTCGTCGGCTTCGCCGCCGGCTTCTTGGTGGTCTTCTTCGCAACTGCGTTCGCGCCGGTCGGAGCGACCATTGCGGCTGCGAGGCCGAGAGCTGTAAGGGCCAGAAGCCCTTTCCGATAATTCATGCAAATCCCCCTGGAGAGTTGGGTCTAATTGGGTACGGTCCGGCACACGAACTGTGACCGGGGTCACCGCCCCTAGACTACAAGGTAGTCAGGGTTTCGATGTGACGTCAATCACGGAAGCTGACTTCCGTTGAATAAACAGCGCTAACCGAAGCTACATACCGGTGTTTAGCAAAGTTCAGATTTCGTCGGCGAGTTTCCGCAGTGTTTCGACGGTCGCGATCCGCTGCTCAAGACTTCCGTGGAGCCCCATCTGAAGATGTGTGACACCAGCTTCTTTGTAGGCACTGAGGCGTTCTTTCACGTGGCCGAGCGGGCCGACGAGTCCGGCCGCTGAGAGGTAGTCGGCCGGGATCGCAGCGGCGGCCTCGGCCTTCTTGCCGTCGAGGTACAGGTCCTGGATGGTTTTTGCCTCGCCCTCCCAACCGTATGCCGACATGATGTCGTTGTAGAAGTTCTTCCCACGGGCTCCCATGCCACCGACATAGAGGGCGGCCCCCGGACGCGCCGCATCGAGCACCTTCGTGACGAGGTCACGGTCTTCGGTGATCATCACGCTGCCACCCGCGACAATCTGCAGCGGCGCGAGGGAAGGAGACCGCTTCGCTCGTCCGAGGGCGAGGGCGTCACCCCAGATGAGGTCGGCCTTTTCCGGAATGTAGAAGACGGGGATCCAACCGTCGGCCACTTCGGCCGTGGCTTCGACGCTCTTGCCCTTCAACGACGCCCACCAGAGTGGAATCGTGTCGCGTACCGGATGGTTGATGAGCTTCAGCGGCTTGCCCAGGCCCGTACCCTGCCCGGCCGGCAGGGGAATGTCGACGGTCCTGCCGTGGTAGTCGATGACCTCGCGCTTCCAGGTCTTGCGGCAGACCTCCATGTATTCCTTGATCCGCTGCATCGGCTTTTCGTAGGCGACACCGTGGAAGCCCTCGACGACCTGGGGGCCCGAGGCACCGAGACCGCAGATGATGCGACCACCGCTCACATAGTCGAGACCGGCGAAGGTCATCGCCATCAGCGTGGCCGTGCGCGAGTACACGTTGACGATGGCCGATCCGATTTCGACCCGTTCCGTTTTGGCCGCCAGATAGCCCATCATCGAAATGGCGTCGAAGCTGTAGGCCTCAGCCACCCAGACGCAGTCGAGGCCGGCCTTTTCCAGAACGCCGAGTTCATCGGCGGTCGTCTTCACGTCGCCGGCGTAATTGAGCATGATGCTGAGTTTCATGACGTTCTCCTGTGGGTGTCTCGGGCGGCCACGAAATCTGCCGGAGGTACCGTAGGCGCCAATGGCGCAACATAGCCAAATACCGAAGTGATTCCGCAGTTGTGCGGTTCGTGTCGCTCCCGGCGAGCCAGGAACCGCACAATCGACACACCCGGCCGGGTACCTTCTGGGACATGGAGTTCGACCCGTTGGTGCCGCTGTGGCCCATTCAGCAGCAGATCGTCGGGTCCGACCACGACGTGTTGCTGGTTGACGGACCGACGCGCGGCGGCCGCACCACTGCGCTCGTGGCCCGGGCCCTGGCGCTCGCGGCACCGCAACGCAACGGCGATCCGCCGGAGGACTCCAGCAGTGTGGTGTTCGTCGCCGCAACCCTCCATGACGCCGAACTGATCGGGCAGAACCTCACCCGCGTCGCACCGGACCGGGCGATCATGGTGCTGTCCATGACCGGTTTCATCGGTGCGCTGGCGTCGGTCAGCCCTTCCTCCCCAACGTTGATTTCATCGACGGTGTGGCGAGTGCGCGCGCAACAACTTCTCGAAACCGAGTGTGCCGATCCGGCCGAATTGCAGCGACTTTGGCCGAATTCAGGTAACGCACTCCGCCGACCTTCGGTGCAGGCCAACGCGGTCGACACGCTGATGACGTTACGCCGAGAAGGTACGTTGCTACGTCCACATACGCTTTCCGGATCGGTCACCGGGAGGGGCGCCGGACCCAGCAACGCCAGCAACGAGGGCCGGTGGAACGAACTCCTGGCCTTTGGGTGGCGTGTCGAGGCAGCGCTCGGTTCGTCGAACCACATCGACCTCAGCGGGCTCGCCGACCAGGTCCGCCAACAACTCTCCGTGTCCGATTCACCCCATCGTTTCGCCGGGTTTCACGTGATCATCGACGACGCCCACCGCGTCGACCCGGTGACCCTGATGGTCGTCGAGATGCTCGCGAACACGGAATTCAAGCCGACGATTCCGACCGGTTCCTCCGGGCCGACACCCTCCGTGCGCAGCATTGCTCTGGCGGGCGACACGCGTCTGGCCCGGTTCACCGGTCTTCCCGGTCTCACGGAAGGCGCGAGATTCCTGTTGCCGCGCGCGGGTGCCCGCGGCGCAACGCCAGTGGTTCACCGGCTGCGTCACCGGGCGATGGAATCCGATGCGGTGCTTTCGGTTGTCGAGGACTTGCACGAAGTCGGCGTCGCCTATAGCGAAATGGCCATCGTTGTCCCGACATATCGCGGATCGCTCACCGACTCGTTGATCCGCGTCTCGCAACGACGCCGGATACCGCTCCAGGTCAACCACCGGGCTATAGCTGATGACCCGATCGTGAGCAGCTTCATCGACCTGGTCCGATGGACGATCTGCCGCGAGGTCGAGTTCCTCGAACCGGCGAAGTCGCTCAATCTTCTCCTGTCAACCCGTGACCCACGGCTACCGACGGCCGTCCCCGCCACACCCCGACAACTCGTAGAAACCGCGTTTGGCATCTGGGAGCGCCTGATCGCCCGAGAAGCCTTGCGGTCGACCTCCGACTCGCCCCACGACTCGACCCAGGGATGTCGACTCTTCCTCGACCGGCTGAACCAGTTGGCGGCCGCCTTCAGCGTGGGTCACGACGACCTGCGGACCCCTTCCGGCAACGCGAGCCTGTTGCTCGAGGTGGTCGCCGGGGCACGATCAACCACCGCGCTCCGCCCGGCACTGCTGGCGAACACTGTCCCGTCTATCGACGACTGCGACGGCGACTTCGACGGGGACGGGGACGGCGATCCGGCCGATGCAACCGGGTTCGAGGCGGTGACGGTGCTGTCAACGCGCGACCTGGCGGGTCGCAGTTTCGAGGTGCTGAT